>JAURFJ010000061.1 GCA_030834365.1 Flavobacteriaceae bacterium
CCAGAGCAGCATCGCATCTGTGGCCAGTCGTTACGTACTTGAAAACCCAGCGGTTGGCGCCATAATAGTAGGCGCACGTTTGGGCGAAAACGCTCACATTGAAGACCATAAGGCCTGCTTGCAGCTCAATCTTGACGCCGAAGATATACAGCTCATTCACGAAGCCCAGCAACAGTTAGACCCCATTCCAGGTGACTGCGGAGACGAGTACCGCAAACCGCCCTATCTAACCGCCTCTGGAGACCTCAGCCACCACCTTAGTCAAATACCTTCAGTTTTTGAGCCCATTGCCAAGGGTCCTAAGCACCAAAAGGTTTATAGCAACACGGTTTGGGAGGGGTTTGCCGGATACTGCCGTGCCGTGAGAAAAGGTCAACACATACATGTTTCGGGCACGACAGCCACTCATGAAAGTCAGCTTATCGGCGGTCAAGATGCCGCTGCTCAAACCCATTTCATCATCGATAAGATAGAGGCTTCTATTGCGGCGCTTGGCGGATCACTCAATGATGTGGTACGCACCCGCATCTTCGTGCATAATCTCGAAGACTGGGAAGCCGTAGCCAGGGCACATGGAGAGCGCTTTAACGGCATTGATCCCGCAAATACGCTTGTTGAGGCCCGACTTGTCGGAGACGGCTATCTCGTAGAAATCGAGGCCGAGGCCATCGTCTTAGAAGACTAGCGCACTAACGCCTCTAGACTATTTTTATGGCGCCTCTTAAATTCGGTGACCTTTTCGATGTACTTCACTACCTCTTGTCTAGCGCTACCTAGTCGCTCGTATTCTTGATCCGAGAGCGGCATAGTTCGTGCTCGAGACAGCTTGAGCAAATCACTCAACAGTGAATGCGGGGTGATTTTGTCGCTCTGCCATGCTCCCACTTGGCGGTCAACGGGCCGATCTCGACCGGCCAGCAAAAGCTCAGCTAGTTCGTCTTGAAGACTGGCGTTTTGACTCTCGGTGGCCTGTTTTTTAGTAGCTACCTGCAGGATTGTAAGGCTGTTGTAGGCATCACTAAAATCATGTACTAGACTATCTAAACCCTTTTGGTATTGATACAGAGCTGCTTCAATAGAAGGGTCAATCGCAAATCGCGGATCATCTATCACCGAAATCGAGGTGCTTACCGTGCTACCCTTAAAAGTGCTTTCGGCGGTATAGTCTCCGGCTAAAACTGCAATGCCCCTTGATTCGTCACTTACCCAGGCTCCAGGCAGACGGTGCATCTGCTCGTCAAGTTTCCAGTGCACGTAATTGAGTCCGGGCTTCAGCCCTTTGGTCACCACGTTCTGAATCGCTCTACCCGAGGCATCTTTGATGCGCACCGAAATACTGTCTGCCTCAGTCACTGAACCGTTGATGAACACAGGAATTTCTGCACGTTGAAACGACCTATTTTCTCCTTCAAAGGTGGTATGAAATCCGGTCCAGATATTTCCTGGTGGATTGATGAATAATCCTTTTACCTGAACCACCTCGTTCATGGGTAAGGCGGCAATAGGCTGCTTTAGACCACCTTTGGCAATAGCTCTTAAACTCTGAAGGTCGTCAAGCACCCAGATGGCCCTTCCAAAGGTGCCGACAACCAGCGCCGATTCGGGTTCTTGAATCACCAGATCTCTGGTAGACACACTCGGGAAACCGTTTTTAAAGGCCGTCCAATTTAGTCCGTCATCGGTACTGATGTACAATCCGTGTTCGGTGCCCAAAAATTGAAGCTGGGGCACCACTGGGTCTTGTATAAATGAAAGGGTATAGCCTCTCACCGGTTTATTGGCGAGCACATTGTGCCAGCTCTTTCCGTAATTGCTGGTTTTAAAGAGATACGCATTAAAGTCTCCTTTGCGGTAATTATTAACGACAGCCCAGGCAGTTGAGGTCTCATGAGCTGAGGGGTGAATGCGGGCGATCCAAGCCCCCTCAGGTAGTCCCTTCAGGTTTGAAGTGAGGTTTTTCCACTGTTTTCCACCGTCTCGGGTCAAGTGCAGCTGTCCGTCATCGGTTGCTGCCCAGATAAGCTGCTTGTCTAGACGACTTGGAGCAATGGCTAGCAAGCTATTGTAGTTCTCGGCCCCAGAAAGGTCTAAGGTAAGGCCTCCATAGTCGCGCTGCTGCTGCTCGGGGTTGTTGGTCGATAGATCTGGCGAAATAACGGTCCACGAGGCACCGCGGTCTTCTGACTTGTGCACATACTGCGAACCGTAATACAGGGCGTCTGCATTAAACGGATCTTTTGCAAAAGCCGCATTCCAATTAAATCGAAGCTTGGTATTGTGATCAGGAGAGGGCGGTTGAATGCTTTGATAATAGCCCGTCAGCTTATCGTAGCGGTAGAGGTCTCCGTTTTGAGAGGTGCCGTAGCCAAATCGCGGATTCTCTAGGTCTGGAGCGATGTAAAATCCATCGCCTCCTACCAGGTATTGCCAGTAGAGCGTTCGAATGCCGCCCCGTTTCCAGGTGTAGGCCGGGCCTGACCAGTTTCCGTTGTCTTGCATTCCGCCGTACACGTTGAAAGGGCGCTCGTGATCGACCGCAATCTGGTAAAACTGGGCGACCGGAATGGTCTCTGGAAAATACCAGCTCACACCGTGGTCGTAAGTAATTCCGAGGCCTCCATCGCCCCCAATAATAAAGTGCTTAGGGTCGTTTTCATCGATCCACATAGCGTGAAAATCAGCGTGAATGCCCTTGGTTTCATCGGCCGGAATCATGGGGGTCTCATCAAAACTTACCCCACCGTCGTACGAAACAGATAGAGGTTGATAGATGTTGTACAGCCGATCAGGATCAGCCGAGTCTACCGCTAAATCTTGAAAATAGAAGGGTCTATTATTGGTGAACTTGGGGTTATCGTTAATCATTTGCCACGATTCGCCTGCATCATCACTGCGGTAAAGGGCGTTTTTCTTAGCCTCTACCTTGGCGTACACGCGGTTCGGATTAGAGGGCGCCAAGGCCATCCCGATGCGTCCGAGCTCACCCTCGGGCAAGCCAGATTCTGGTCCCAGTTTTCTCCAGTTTGACCCTCCGTCGTCAGTTATAAATAGGCCCGAACCCGGGCCTCCTGAAACAAATGAATAGGGGGTGCGACGATGGTCGTAAAGGGCTACATAAATTCGATTGGGGTTCTGAGGGTGCATCAGCATATCGGCCACCCCAGAGGTTTCGTTGGTAAAAAGTATGCGCTCGAAGTGCATGCCCCCGTCTGTGGTTTTGTAGAGTCCTCTATGAGCGTTTGGCGTAAACGGATCGCCATGCGCCCCGATGTAAACAGTATCTGAATTACTCGGATCGATCAGTATTCGATGTATCGATTTGGTGGCTTCAAGGCCCAGATGTTTCCATGACTTTCCACCGTCTTCGCTTTTAAACAGCCCCATACCCAGGTTAACCGAGTTGCGCGGATTTCCCTCGCCTGTTCCAACCCAAATCACCTCTGGGTTGTCGCGCTGAATGGCAATAGCCCCAATGTTTTGAGTGGGTTGATCGTCGAAGATAGGCGTCCATGCCGATCCGCCGTTGGTCGACTTCCATACGCCCCCAGAGGCCGCTCCAACCACTATGATTTTAGGGTTACTGGCGGCAACCGCTATAGCCGTAATACGACCGCTCATGTTGGCCGGCCCCACGTTTCGAATGTTTAGGTTTTCAAGCAGACCTAGGTCGAGCTCTTGCCCAAAGGTGAAAGCGGGTAAAAGCAGCAGCAAGGCGTAAAGTTTTCTGATCATGGGCGTGGTGATTTTAGGCTATACAATGTAAGTGAAAATTTGTTTCTTTAACCTAGATCAACATCCGCAACATGACCGCATCGCTTAAACACGCACCTCTGATAGGCCTATTATTTGTAGCCCTGAGCAGCTTCACTACGCTGAATGCTCAAACGGCTGAGCTCAATGCACTTTTTGAACGATGGAGGGCATTTGAATCTCCTCAAACCCCTGACGGCAGCTACGACTACTCCGAAGAGGCCTTTGCAAAGCGCTGGCCGGCATACCTGGCATTGCGCGATGAGCTCGCTGGCATGAATACGACTTCATGGTCCATCAATGTTAAGGTCGACTATATGCTTCTTTGGGCAGAGATGAACGGATACGCCTTCAACCATCACGTGCTAAAGCCCTGGCAGCGCGATCCGGCCTTCTATAAAGTGCTGTGGACCGATCAAAGCGATGTTCCGGCACACGAGGGGCCTACCAACCACGCCGTGATTGAATGGTGGCAGTACAGCAAGCCCCTTTCGTCATCAGATCGCGCTGATTTGCGCTCAAAACTTCAGTACATTCCGGCCTTCTATGCGCAGGCCAAAGGTAATCTGACAGGAAATGCCCGTGAACTATGGATAGCCGGCATTAGAGACATCAATACCCAGATTAATGACCTAGAGCAGCTGGCCCAAGAGCCCGAGCTGAAGGCTGACAGAAAAACGCAGAAGGCTATTGAAATGGCCATTTCAGCCACCCAAAATCTAGCCAAATGGTTAGAGGCCCAATCTGATACAAAGACCGGGCCATCAGGAATCGGCAAAGACTACTATTCGTGGTATCAGCGCTATGTTCACCTGGTACCGCTAAACTGGGAAGACGAGGTTATGCTCTTAAAACGAGAACTGGCAAGGGCCTGGTCTTCGTTGGCAATAGAAGAGCACAAAAATCGCCACCTCGAACCTCTAAGCGCGGCAGACTCAGAGGCCGCCTATCAGAATCTGGCCGCTAAGGCTGCCGATGAGCTCGTCGAGTTCTTAGCGCGCGAAGAAATCGTAAGCGTCAAAGAGTATTTTAGACCGGCACTTGAGCCCCACCTAGGGCGCTACATACCCTCAGATCGGCGCAACTTTTTTTGGATCACAGCACACCTGGACCCCAAGCCACTTTACTCGCATTTTTACCATTGGTTTGAGCTCGCGCGTATGCAGTACGAGCCTCACCCCGACCCCATTCGCAGCGGAGCATTGCTTTATAACATGTTCGATTCACGTAATGAAGGAATGGCCACGGCCGTTGAAGAATTTTTCATGCAGGCCGGCTTGTACGAAAACAACCCAAGGGTAAGAGAAATCGTCTATATCTTAATTGCTCAACGCGCCGCACGAGGTCTTGGCTCCCTATACGCCCACGCCAATGAGCTGAGTATGGAAGAGGCAGGAACTATTCACGCCGACTACACACCAAGGGGCTGGATGAAGACCGAAAAAGAATTGCTACTCTTCGAGCAACACCTCTACATGCGTCAACCCGGATACGGCACGAGCTACATCACCGGAAAGTACCTGATGGAGCATACCCTGATGAATTACGCCAAGTCTCAAGAGGGCTCAACAGACAACCCCAACCTTTTAAAATCGTATTTCGACGGCATGAATGCCATCGGCAACATACCGGTATCGCTTGGGCAGTGGGAGCTCACAGGTACTTCAACGCTTATCGAAGAAATACTAAGTAGCTATGTGCCCCTTGAAGAGCTCATGCTCGCACAGAAAAACTAAAAAGGGGCCTCATAAAATGAGGCCCCTTTCGACTTAAACAAATGGTCGTGTTAGGCTAGTCTTTCGGCACCGAAATGGTTAGGTTTCTGTATTCAATGGGGCCATGATCTCCTTGAAGAAGAATCGGGCCGGGCTCTCCTTCTTTTGAGTCTAGCGCTCCTCCGGTTATACCTGGAATAATCGCATCAGTAATCACAGACTTTCCATTGAGTACCACAGTGACGCGTCTTCCGACAAGAGTTATGTCATAGGTCTGCCATTCACCGGCAGGCTTAGATGCATTTTCGTTAGGAGTTAAGAATCCGTATAATCCTCCGATGTAGTGCGAATTGGGTACCCGTCCATAATTGTCCTCTACTTGAACTTCATAGCGGCCACGCAAATAAATCCCTGAATTCGATCCTGCCGGATACTTAAACTCTACGTGCAACTTAAAGTCGTCGTACTTCTGAGTGGTCATGAGGTTGACCCCAGAGGCCGGATTCGTCAATACACCGTTTACCGCTTGCCACTGGTTGCCTCTATCGGTAGTTTGAGGCTGCCAACCATCAAGGTTTTCGCCATTAAACAGCGGCTCGGGCTTCGACCATTTTTTAGGTGCTTCACGCTCGAGCGAGGGGGCGCGAACTCCAGTAAAGGTCACGGCCTGCCCTGTATTGGTGATGATATTACCAGATAAGCGATCACCGTCACGTGTGCCGCTTAAATGCATGTATTGGTTACCCATCCATTGGGGAGGAATACTAAAATTAAATGCATTGCCTGTCTCAAACACCTCAGCAATTGGGCGGGCAGATCCGGCGAAACTCACATAACGCCCAATAAGCGTGCGTGTTCCTGAAAACTCAACCTCGAGCCATGAAGGTAAAGTTGTATCTCCATACTGTATCTCTAGATCCCAAGATCCGATGAGCGCTGACTTAGATTGGGCCAGCACCGAAAGGCTAGAACTAGCGCATAAGAGAAATAGAAAAAAGAGGGGTCGAAAAGGGGTTGATCGTTTCATAGTTTAAAAGTAATTGAATGAAAAATATAGGGATTCTCGGCTTCCGATGGCGCTTTCAAGTTGGATTTTATATGAAATAGCCTAGTTTTAACACACTTTACCTTCACATGCTTAGTTACTGGGAAAAACGCGAAATGATCACTACAGACCTCGCCGTTGTCGGAGGGGGATTAGTCGGATGCTTTGCGGCCTTGACTTATAAAGAGGCTAACCCCAATGCTCGGATTACCATAATTGAACGCGGCATTTTACCCAGCGGTGCAAGTACAAAAAATGCAGGATTCGCCTGTTTCGGATCGGTCTCAGAGCTTCAAGAAGACCTTAAAGATTGTAGTCTCGAAGAACTTGTCTTACTCACTGAAAGTCGGTTTAAAGGAATCCAACACCTAAGAAAGGTCATGGGAGATCGCGCCATTGGCTACGAGCCGGTAAAGGGTTACGAACTCTGTTTCGAACCAGTGAGCCGAGATCTAATGGCATTTTTTAATCGTGAATTACGTGCCGTATTCGGTGCCGATCCATTTAGCGATCAGTCTCAGTCACTTTCTCGCTACCCTTTCAGCAGTCATGTTCAAGGGCTGATCGCTCACGATTTTGAAGGCACGCTTAATAGCGGAAAAATGATGAGCGCACTTCATGAACGCTTAGGATCTTTAGGCATTCGCTACTTGAGTGGGTGTAGCCTCAAAACATTTGAAGAATGTGGCTCTCACGTCGCTATTGAGGTTGAGTCGGCACTTCAATCGATCCCAATTCAAACGCAGAAACTTGCCTTTTGCACGAATGCATTTACTTCAGCGTTTTTTCCAGATCTGGATATCCATCCTGGTAGGGGTATGGTACTGGTTACCAAGCCCATTGATGGCCTAGCATTGCAAGGGTCTTTTCACTATCACAAAGGATACAATTACTTTCGCGCCATCGACAATCGCATACTTTTAGGAGGCGCACGTCATTTAGATAAAGAGACAGAATCTACGACTGACTTCGGCATCCATCCAAAAATAAAAGCGCAACTGATCGCAGACCTTCTCGAGTTCATCTTACCTCAATCTACCGTCGAAGTAGACTACGAGTGGTCGGGTATCATGGCCTTTGGAAAAAACAAGCAACCCATCATTCAAAAGGTCTCAGACCGTATCGCAGTGGCCGCACGTCTTGGTGGAATGGGCGTAGCGCTTGGCTCTTTAGTTGGCAAAGA
>JAURFJ010000062.1 GCA_030834365.1 Flavobacteriaceae bacterium
GGACGTGAATTTACCGAGATGGAATCGGAGTACTTAAACCCCGAAACTCGTTCTAGTGTGCGTGACGAGCTTAAAGAGAAGGTTCAGAAAATTCAAGAACTCTTCCCTCAAAAGCTATCTGAGGCTGAGACCAGTAAAATTTAACTTTTAATAGAACAAGAGCATCATGTCAAAATTTGCAAAAAAGAAAGACGGAGATTTGCCAGCGGTTTCAACGGCTTCTCTGCCGGATATTGTTTTCATGCTCCTCTTTTTCTTCATGACGGTTACCACTATGAAAGACAGCTCACTTTTTGTTGAGAATGTTCTTCCGAATGCCGATCAGACTAAAAAGTTAGAGAAGAAAGACCGTGTGATTTACATCTACGCGGGTAAGCCCACTCAAGAGTACATTAAAACTTTTGGAGAGGAGCCTAAGATTCAGTTAAACGATAAGTTTGCGAATGTTCCTGAAGTAGGACCATACATTCTTGCCGAGCGCGCTAAAAAGCCTCAAGAGCTACAGAATGTGTTGACGACCGCTCTCAAGGTAGATCGCAACGCTAACATGGGTATCGTAATGGATATCAAGCAAGAGCTTAGAAAGGTAAATGCCCTAAAGGTGAATTATACCACCTATGAGGGTAATGCCTTTGCCAACTTGCAATAGTATTTTAGTAACGGATATACACAAAGCCCTAGATTTTTCTGGGGCTTTTTTTATAGGCTGCGCCTAAGTCGAGCAACGGGAAGATCGAGTTGCTCGCGGTACTTTGCGACGGTTCTTCGTGCCACTCTAAACCCTTTTTCTTTAAGCACCTTGCCAATCTGGTCATCGGTCAATGGGGCCTTCTTGTCTTCTGCGTCTATAAGGTCTCTAACCAGTGACTTGATTTGTCGAGTAGAAACTGTTTCTCCCTCTTCATTAGTCATGGCATCTGAGAAGAAGGTCTTGAGCAACTTGGTGCCGTAGGGAGTATCTGCGTACTTGCTATTGGCCACCCTAGACACAGTAGATACATCCATTCCAACGGCTTCGGCAATATCCTTTAAAATCATGGGTTTGATGTCGCGCTCGTCTCCACTTAAAAAATAAGACCTTTGGTGCTGCACAATGGCATTCATGGTAATCAAGAGCGTATTTTGCCGTTGTTTTATCGCATCAATAAACCATTTAGCTGAGTCTAGTTTTTGCTTTACAAACTGAACTGTCTCCTTTTGCTCTTTAGAGGGCTTTCCTTCTTGATAGGCTCTAATTAGCTCTTGGTAAGACTTTGAAACATGCAATTCTGGAGCATTTCGAGCATTCAACAGTACATCGATCTGATCTTCTTCTATACGGATGGTAAAATCGGGTATGATGTAGGTGCTAGTTTTGCTTTGGTTGGCGAAACTGGCACCTGGTTTTGGATTTAGCTTTTCGATTTTGGTGAGCGCTACTTTCAACAGTTCCTCACTGGCTTTGTGTTTGGTCTGCAGTTTTTCAAAATGCTTTTTAGAGAAGAGGTCAAATGAATCTTGAATAATGGTCATGGCCAAGTCTCGAGCCTCACTTGCTGACTGTCGCTCTAGTTGGAGCCTTAAACACTCTGCGATATTTCTTGCACCAACCCCGGCCGGATCTAATTGCTGAACAATGTGTAGCGAATCAATAAGCTCTTCGTGGGCCACCATCAGATTCATATGAAAGGCCATGTCATCGATAAGGTCTTCTTCTGGTCTTCTAAGGTATCCGCTTTCGTCGAGACTACCGATAAGGTATTCGGCGATTAGGTAGGTTGATTCGCTAATCTCAAAGGTGCCTAATTGACTGATTAGGTGCTGATGAAATGAGGTGCCCGCGGCATAGGGTATCTGATGGTCTTTTGATTCTTCGGGGTAATTGGAGTCAGTGGTTTTGTAATCGGGTACATCGTCGTCGGAGAGATAGTCTTCGAGGTCTAGCGTTTCGTTTTCTTGCTCATCCCAAGGATCATCTTGGTCTTCGTAAAGCTCATCTGTTTCAACTGATTCTTTACCTTGCTCTAAAGCTGGATTCTCTTCAATTTCTTGTTTCAAGCGCTCCTCAAATGCCAGGGTAGGCAGCTGAATGAGTTTCATGAGCTGTATCTGCTGGGGAGAGAGCTTTTGACTAAGTTTTAATTGAAGCTGCTGTTTAAGCATGGATACCTATTTAGAATTCGGCATTCTGAGGCGTTCTAGGATAGGGAATGACGTCACGAATATTGCCCATGCCAGTGGCAAACATAACTAGGCGCTCGAAGCCCAAGCCAAATCCACTGTGTACAGCCGTTCCAAATTTTCTAAGATCAAGATACCACCAGAGCTCTTTAGGGTCTATACCCATCGCGTTAATCTTTCTTTCTAGCACATCGAGGCGCTCTTCGCGCTGGGAACCTCCAACGATTTCGCCGATACCTGGAAATAACACGTCCATGGCGCGAACGGTCTGCTCATCTTCATTTAGGCGCATATAAAAGGCCTTTATTTTGGCCGGATAGTCAAACAGCACAACCGGGGCGTTGAAATGCTTCTCCACCAAGTATCGCTCATGCTCGCTTTGAAGGTCGGCTCCCCATTCGGATAGGGGGTATTTGAACTTCTTTTTCTGATTTTCTTTCGACTGTTTAAGAATCTCGAATGCCTCTGTGTAGCTCAATCGAATGAAGGGCTTGTCTACTACAAATTTGAGTTTCTCGAGCAGTAGCATCGGGCTGCGATCCTTTTCGGGCTTGGTTTTGTCTTCATCTGCCAGGCGCTGCTCTAAAAAGCTAAGATCTTCTTTGCAGTGCTCGAGCACGTAGCTTATGGTGCTTTTTATAAAGTCTTCGGCCAATTCCATGGTGTCTTCAAGATCGTAAAAGGCCATTTCGGGTTCGATCATCCAAAACTCGGCTAGGTGTCTAGACGTGTTTGAGTTTTCTGCTCTGAAGGTTGGTCCAAAGGTGTATACCTTTCCGAGCCCCATGGCATAGGTTTCGGCCTCGAGCTGTCCAGAAACGGTTAAATGCGTCTCTTTGCCGAAGAAGTCGTTAGTTGCTAGTTTGAACATTTCTCCTGCCCCTTCAGCGTCAGATCCCGTAATAATAGGGGTATTCATGTAGAAAAATCCATTTGAATTGAAATACTGATGAACAGCAAAAGCTAGTGCAGAACGCACGCGCATAATGGCCGCAAAGGTGTTCGTTCGAATCCGCAGGTGCGCCTTCTCTCGTAAGAATTCTAGGCTGTGCTTCTTAGGTTGTATGGGGTAGAGGTCAGGATCGGCTATCCCGAGCAGTTCAACAGCTTCTACTTGTATTTCAACCTGCTGTCCTTTGCCTTGACTCTCCACAAAAAGGCCACTAAGTTTAAGGGCCGTTCCGGTATGTATCTTGTTCAGTAATCCTTCATCGAAAGACTCAAAATCTACTACACACTGCAGATTAGTTAGCGTTGATCCGTCGTTAAGTGCAATAAAGCGATTGCTTCTGAAGGTGCGCACCCACCCCATAACCGTTACCGACTGATTTATTGGATTTTGCTCGAGAAGTTGTTTGATCGTTTCAGGCTTGTACATATACGCTAAAATTTCAGTCTGTAAAGATACATTTTGCCCTTGTCTTGTCTAGTCAATCGAATCTACATCTTTGGGAAGAATGTCGATTTTAGGCTGCTTAAGTACTTTTTTGTTGGCTATGTTGCGCTCCAAAGAGAGCAGTAAGCAAGGAAGTAATACGAGATTGGCTAACATCGCTAGCAGCAAGGTGGCTGAGATTAATCCTCCTAGAGCTTGGGTTCCTCCGTAATTGCTAATCATAAATACCGAGAACCCAAAGAAAAGCACCACTGAGGTGTAGAACATGCTTACACCCGTTTCTTTGAGGGCCGCAAATACCGACTTCTTGATGTGCCAATCGTTGAGCACCAACTCTTGGCGGTATTTTGCCAAGAAGTGAATAGTATCGTCTACCGATATTCCAAAGGCTATGCTAAAAATCAAAATAGTGGAAGGCTTAATGGGTATTCCGGCGAAGCCCATTAGACCTGCGGTCACTAATAAGGGCAGCAGATTGGGAATCAGTGAAATAATGATCATCTGATACGACCTAAATAGGTAGGCCATAAACATCGAAATAAGAATTACCGCGAGTAAAAGTGAAATGAGCAAATTATTGACTAAGTAGCGGGTGCTTTTGAGATAAAGTAGGGCCTTTCCGGTGATGCTCACCTGGTAACGGTCAGAAGGAAATATGCGTTCAATAGAACGGTAGAGCTGGTCTTCAAGTACCTCCATTCTATGGGTTTTCACGTCTTTCATCATCAGTGACAGACGCGCAATTTGCTCTTTTTCATCGACCATAGAACCCATTAAGTCGCCTTTAGAATCGGTGTTGACCGCAGATGATATGGCGTCTAGTATGAAGTTGCGTTCTTGGGTAGTTGGCAATTGATAATAGCGGGGGAGACCCTTATAGAAGGCCTGTTTCGCGTATTTTAAAACAGCAGATATGGATAGCGGTCTAGACAGTTCTTCATTTTCGGAAATTTCTTGGGTGAGCTCTTCTATGCGGTTCAGGTTAGCGGTGTTGAGCACACCTTTTTCACGACCCGTGTCAATCAGTATTTCTACGGGAAGCACCCCGCTAAATTGATGCTCGTAAAAGAGAATGTCATCGTAAAAATCTGTATTCTTTGGAAGGTCTTCTATTCGGCTACCGGTTATCTCTATTTGATAGATGCCTATTATACTTAATACGAGCAGCCCAATAGAACTTCCGTATACGGCAATGCGGTGATTGCGCACAATGCGTTCCATGGTGGCTACAAAGAGATCGATCCAGGGCGTATTAAGGTGCTGCAGGTGCTTGTCCTTGGGCAGAGGCATATAGCTGTAAATAATCGGAATAATCAGCAGCGATAGCGCAAAAATTCCGAGAATATTTATAGAGGCCACAACGCCAAATTCGCGCAGTAACGAGCTGCTCAATATGATAAAGGTGGCAAAGCCAGAGGCGGTAGTGATATTGGTCATCAAGGTGGCATTTCCGACCCTTGAAATAACGCGAATTAGCGATCGAGCTTGGTTGCCGTGTTTTTTAACCTCTTGCTGATACTTGTTGATTAGAAAGATGCAATTAGGTATCCCAATCACAATGATGAGCGGAGGAATAAGTGCGGTTAGAATCGTGATTTCATATCCCAGAAGGCCAATAATTCCAAAAGACCAGCTCACACCTATGAGCACTACAATCATAGAAATAAACGTGGCCCGAAAGCTCCTGAAGAAAAAGAAAAAGATGAGCGCGGTAACCCCTAATGCGCCAATGACAAATAGTATCATCTCGCGTTTTAGTGTCTCCGCATTTCGGGTTTTTATATAGGGCATTCCAGAGATGCGTGCGTGCACTCCTGACTCTCGCTCAAAGGTCTTGACCATGTGGGCAAAATCATTGAGTATGAATTGGCTACGCACCTTGGTGTTAACCAGATCCGGATCCATATAAGCGATGGTTCGAATGGCTAAGCTTTTGGGATCATAGATAATGTTTTCGTAAAACGGTAGCCGCTCGAATAGGTGGTAGAGTTTAGACTTGGCATTTTCGTCGCTTAAGGCTTCACGCGGATTAAAAGGAGTGGTGGTCAAATCACCGGTTTTCGAATCACGCACGATCTCATCAATGTTGTCTAACGAAATGACCTTTGTGATCTCCGGAGCGGCTTCTAATTGTTTACTAAGTCTATTGAATGCGTTGAATGATTTAGCAGTAAATAGGTCGCGCCCTTCAACAGCAATGAGAATGGCGTTGTCTTCAATGCCGAAAATGGCCGTAAACGCATCGTATTTTAAAATTTCGGGATGGTCGTTAGGAAGTACTGAGGTCTCTGCGTTCGAGAACTTGACGTATTGCCATTGACTGATAAAGAAGGCCGTTATTAAGATAACGCCTGCTATCCATGCAACGCGATTTCTGAGAATAATACGGGCAACAGCAGGCCAAAAACCCTCAAAGAAAACGGCCAGCTTTCCCATAGAATCACACTTTCATGATTTCAGACTCTTTCAATTTTAAAGCGTCGTCAATCTTTGCGATGAATGAATTGGTAAGTTCTTGAACATCAGCTTCTGCATCTTTCAATACGTCTTCGCTGATTTCTAGTTTTTTGAGTTCTTTATTGGCTTCTTGTCGTGCAGATCTCACTCCTATTTTGGCATCTTCTGACTCAGCCTTAGCCTGTTTTACTAGGTCTCTTCTTCGTTCTTCGGTCAGTGGAGGTACACTGATAATAATCAGGTCTCCGTTATTCATAGGGTTAAAGCCTAGATTGGCATTGAGAATGGCCTTTTCAATTTCTTGAAGCATTGACTTTTCCCAAGGCTGTACAGCGAGGGTTCGCGCATCAGGCGTATTGACATTAGCCACCTGAGAGAGCGGGGTCATAGATCCATAGTAATCTACTTGAACTGTAGAAAGCATAATTGGGCTGGCTTTTCCAGCACGAATTTTAGCGAAAGCCTTTTCGAGATGGCTCATCGCGGCCTGCATTTGGTCTTTGGCCTCTTCAAGAATTAACTCTATCTCCTCGTTCATAACTTTTAAAGGTTTACTTCTGTGCCCACGTCTTCTCCGGTAACCACCTTTAAAAGGTTACCTGCTTTATTCATGTCAAAAACAACAATGGGCAATTCGTTTTCTTGGCTAAGGGTAAAGGCTGTAGTGTCCATCACTTTCAATCCTTTGCTGAGCACGTCTTGAAAGCTTATCTTATCATATCTAATGGCCGTTTTGTCTATTTCTGGATCGGCGCTGTAGATTCCGTCTACCCGAGTCCCCTTCAAGATCACATCGGCTTTGATTTCTATAGCGCGTAAAACAGCCGCTGAATCTGTAGTGAAGTAAGGATTTCCGGTTCCTGCTCCAAAGATAACGACTCGGCCTTTTTCGAGATGCCTCATGGCCCTTCTGCGAATGAAGGGCTCCGCTACCTCATCTATCTTGATAGCGGTCTGTAAGCGGGTCTCAACCCCCTGGTTTTCTAAGGCACTTTGAAGGGCAAGCCCATTAATCACCGTGGCTAACATGCCCATGTGGTCTCCTTGAACGCGATCCATTCCTTGGCCAGCTCCTGAAAGTCCTCTAAATATGTTGCCCCCGCCAATAACAACAGCTACTTCAATGTTATGCTGAATTACGGCTTTGATTTCGCGAGCGTATTGCTCTAGTCTCTTGGCGTCGATTCCGTATTGTTGAGTTCCCATTAGGGACTCTCCGCTAAGCTTAAGGAGAATTCTCTGATAGCGCATGGCCCTATTTTTGTAAATCAAAAGTACATAAAAAAGCCATCCTTTGGGGACGGCTTATGGTTGGGTAAAAAACGAACAAGGCGATTAACCTAGTGCCACACGTCTAAATGCGGTGACGCTTAAGCTCTTATCTGCCGATTTAACGTATTGATCTACACTCAATTTATTGTCTTTTATAAAGTCTTGATTGATGAGTGTGTTGTCTTTAAAGAAGCGCTTTAGTTTTCCTTTGGCTATGTTTTCTAACATATCTTCAGGCTTACCTTCTTGACGCAATTGGTCCTTGGCAATCTCAATTTCTTTGTCAATTATAGATTGATCGACCGCTTCTTCATTAAGGGCTACCGGATTCATGGCAGCAGCCTGCATGGCTACATCTTTAGCAATTACCTCAG
>JAURFJ010000063.1 GCA_030834365.1 Flavobacteriaceae bacterium
AAAGGGCACTCTTATCGTATTTCAGGTCTTCATTGAAGCGCACGTTAATGTCGTAGTCATCGGTTCCGTCTTTGTAGATTCCGGCTTTTTCTCCGAATAAAGACCTTCTGAGTTGCATAGCCACTTGGCCCACTGCCACGCCGAGATCTCCTGCCTTCTTACGATCTACATAGACCTCAAGTGCGGGCTTGTCTTTGTTTACATCAAGCTTAATGCCCTCCATTCCATCAATGCTCTTTTTGTTGATGAAATTCTGCATGCGCTTAGCTAAGGCCATAAGCTCGTCGTAATCTTCTCCCTGAACCTCAATATTAACGGGGTACCCTGCTGAAGGGCCCACCGGATCTTTCTCTACCGAGATCACCACTCCCGGATACTTTTGAGCCAAGGTCTCTTGTATGCGCAAGCGCAGCTGCTCACTGTCTAAGCCTTTTCGGTCTTTGAACTCGCGCATTTGAATGACTAATTTGGCGCGATGCGGCATTTCTGAAGCCGATCCGCCTTCGGTAAACGGATTCTCTGCCCCCTTTCCAACCTGAGCGATGGAGGTCTCTACCAAAGTATTTCTACCCCCGATCACATAACGCTCATCACTTAAGACCTGGGCCACTTCGCGCTCAATCTCAAGCGAAAGGTCATTGGTCTTATGAATAGCTGTTCCTTGCGGATACTCTACATAGACAACGACCTGCTTGGGTGTATTGTCTGGGAAAAATTCAATCTTGGTTCTTCCCATGCCGATAGAGGCCCCGAAGCCCATAAAAGCTAGAAGCAACAACACTATGGTTCCGGCGAAGAGGTAGTACACATTTCGGCCGCGAAGCGCAGCTTTCAATTGCTTTTCATAGGCATTTTCAAGCCAAACCAAAACGGTATTCTGAAAGGAAACGGTAGACTTAAAGATAAAAAGGCGATAGAGCCACATCAGCACAATAGTGACCACCATGAGGTTACCCAGGCCTCGAACCGGGCCCCCAACTATTGACATAAAGAGGCCAAGTACCCCAAAAACAATTGATATGTTTCTGAGCGTTTTAAACGAGATCTCTTTTTCGTCGACCACCATGAATTTAGAAACCAACATCGAATTCATGAATATGGCCACAAAGAGCGATGACCCCAGCACCACCGAAAGGGTAATCGGAAAGTAAATCATAAACTGACCCATCACACCTGGCCAAGTGCCCAGAGGCACAAATGCCGCCACGGTGGTGGCCGTAGATATGATAATGGGAACAGCAATCTCTCCAATTCCTTTTTTAGCCGCCTCTATGCGCGAGAGCTTTTCTTTATCCATTAAGCGGTAGACGTTCTCAACCACTACGACCCCATTGTCAACCAGCATACCAAGCCCCATGATTAGCCCAAATAAAATCATAGTGTTCAGGGTGTATCCAAGGGCATTGAGTATCATGAATGACATGAACATCGACATCGGAATGGCAAAGCCCACAAACAAGGCGTTTCTAAATCCTAAGAAGAACATGAGTACGATGACCACCAGTATGATTCCGAATATGATGTTATTCACCAAATCGTCTACCTGATTGATCGTAGAGGCACTAGTGTCACTAGTAATGGTAACACTCAGGTCGGGCGGAAAAACCTCTTCGCGCGCCTCATCCACTATATCGTAAATGAGTTCAGCGGCCTCAACCGCGTTTAATCCAGCACGCTTTTTTACGTCGAGCATAACCACAGGAGTGAGTGATTCCCGTGCGTAGGTATTGCGCTCCTCTTCTTTGAATGAAACGGTTGCGATGTCTTTTAAGAAAATGGCCCCGTTCTCAGACTTCACTACAAAATCTTCAAGGGCTTTGGGCGATTCGACTTCTCCTAAAATGCGAATGGTTCTGCGCTGACCACTAGCGACTAAACTTCCGGCTGACATGGTCATATTTCCGTTAGAAATGGCCCCCATCACATCGTTAAAGCTAACTTGAGAAGCCATCATTTTGTAGACGTCAAGCGCTACCTCGACCTCCATTTCTTGGGCACCTCTAATGTCAACTTCTTTGATCTGTGGTAGCTCTTCAATGCGATCTTCGAGATACTCGGCAAAGGCCTTTAGCTGAATAGTGGTATAGTCGCCTTTTAAGTTCACATTCATGATGGGTTGAGACTCGGAGATATTCAGGTCAAACACATTAGGCTCTACCTTGGCTCCGTTGAAGACTGGCCAATCTTCACTGGCTTTTTCAACGTCTACCTCATTTTGAATACGCACCTTTGCCTCTTGGATCGAGACGCTCTCTTCAAACTCAACCACGATCATTCCGTAGTCTTCAGACGAAGTCGAAGTGGTTTTGATTACCCCTGAAACGCTCTTGATCCGATCTTCTAGCGGATCAACAATAAGTCGCTCAATGTCTTCAGCCGTGTTTCCGGGATAAATGGTACTGACAAAAATCTTCGTCTCAACCACCTCAGGAAATTCTTCTCTGGGCATGGCGAAGTACGATGTCAAACCCACCACAAAGAAAATAGCAATCATCACATAGATAACCGTAGGATTATCTATCGCCCATGAAGACCACGTAAATTCTTTATTACTATTCTTTTCTGCCTTTTTCATAGATAGGGCCTATTGATTGATGTATTGAACCTGCTGACCATCGGTGACTTTTTTTGCCCCTTCGGTAATCAGTAATTCTCCAGGATTAATTCCGTCGGTAATTTCAATATGATCACCTTGTGTTTTTCCAGTTTGAACAATGCGACGCTCGGCAAAGTAGGTATCCCCTTCTTGGCGAAGCACAAAACAGTATTGTTGACCCTCTGCGTTTTCAGAGATGGTCGACTGCAAGGCCATGATCGCTGCTTCTTTGGCGTAATCGTTGAGCTGAACGGTTGCAGTGAGATTAGGCTTAATCGCCCCGTCTTTATTGGGCAGCGCCACTTCTATTTTAAACGATCGATTTGACGAATTGATCACATTTGAGCGTTCAGAAACCTTTGCTTCTACTTTTTTGGCTAAAGCGTCGAGATATACAAGGGCCTTAGTACCTTTTTTCACCGTAGCCACATGACTTTCAGGTACATCAACCTCTACATATACCTCATCGAGATTGACAATTCGGAATAATTCTGCGCCTGGACCAGGAGAAACGAAAACACCGGGTTCTTTAAATACCTGATCTACCAAACCGTCAAAGGGTGCTCGAACAACAGACTTGTTGTATTGCATCTCTAGTGCAGACACTGCACCTTGGGCTGACTCGAAGTTGGTTTTAGCCTGTAAGTATTGTATCTCAGACCCGATCTCTAGTTTCCAAAGCCGCTCTTGCCGCTCAAAAACAGTTTTAGCTAATGCTAACTGACTCTTAGCTTGCTCAAATTGCGCAGCAAGACCACCGTCGTCTAGCACAGCAAGTAAATCGTTCTTTTTGACCTGTTGACCCTTTCTGACCGAAATCGATTTTAGAATACCGGGCATCTCCGGGTAAACCAGCACGTTTTGGAGGGTTTTAACCGTTCCCTGAAGCGAAACAAAATGCTCAAAAAGAGTAGATTGAGCCTGAACAGCTGCCACCAAGGGTAAAGAGTTATTGGTATTCATTTTGGCCAATGCCTGATCAAGTTGATCAATCGTGTCATCTATGGCATTACGCTCTTGAGCCAAAGCTGCACGCTTCTCTCGAATAGCCTGTTCATCACTAGATTGTATCAACTGTTGAATAGAAGATTCTTCAGCATTTTGACAACTGACCAATAGGGCCAGTGATAGAAGCGAAAGGGTATTAAAAATTGTTTTCATGGAGTTGGTTCGTTCAGAAATCGATGATTTATAGAGATTCATTTAAAAAATTAGCTAATTGAGTATGCGCGTTGATCACACGTACCATAGAAGAGAGGTATTCTTGCTGGCTTTGGTATAACTGCAGCTGGGCCTGACGCAAATCAAAACTACTAGCAATACCCTCCTTGAATTTGAGTTCATTCTTATCGGCAATACGCTGTGCTAGGTCTAAATTGTCTTTCGAACTCAAAAACTGATCTTTTGACAGGGCAAAGGCACTACTCAGGTTTTCAAACTGCACCGAAAGCATGCGCTCAGTGTCTTTCTTCGTGTTTTGTGCCTTAATATCCGCGATTTTGGCCCTTTGGGTGTTGGCCGACCGAAGTAGCGAACTAAAAATAGGTACCTGAAGATTAACCCCTAATATGGCAGTATTGAAATATTCTTTTCCAGTTTCAAAAAAATCAAATCGCTCACCAAAGGCATTAGCCCCTAGGTTTAATGAGGCGCTCAACGTAGGCAAAGCGCGGCTCTTGGCCAACTTCAACTCCAATGCAGTCTGCTGAGTGAGGTTTTGCACCATTCTATAATCGACGTTCTGTTCAAACTCAAAGGTCTCTGCGAGCGGACTAACCATCTCAATACCCACCAGGGCTTCAAGAGAATCGATAAGATCAAGAGGTGCATCGATTTCACGGCCTAATAGCGCGTTGAGCATGTACAAACTAATTCGCGCCATTCGGTAGGCGTTTTTCTCGTTACTCTTCAGGGTTGTGTAGGTGATCTGCAACTGATCTACCGTCTCTTGCTCCCCTAACCCGTTATCAAAAAGGGCCTTGGCCTCAAAGAGATTGCGCTCAATTTGGGCCACATTCTTAGAGAGCAGGTCTGCACTCTTCTCGGCCATAAGGGCATTGGCATAGGCCTCTACCACCGCTGCTCTAACTTCAAGAGATGTTTTAGCGTAGGCGTTTTCAGAATAGGCTACAAAGGTTTTTATGGCCTGAACACCAACTATATACGAACCGTCGAAAATGAGCTGATTCCATGACAATCCGGCGCTCAGGGTTTGGGGCTGACCAAAAACCACCTCTTCAAAAGTGCCTGGCTCTCCGCCGAAGAACTGGGCCGGAATTTGAGCAACAGGCTGCTCTAATTGGTTTTGGTAATTTGCCGAACCTGAAATTTGAGGTAAACCTGTTGCTATGGTCGCCCATTTTTGTGCCTGCGCATCTCGAATGTCTTGTGCGGCAATTTTCATTTTACTGTTGTACGTAAGGGCAAAATCAACCGCCTGCTCTAGGGTGAGCTTAAGAGTTGTCTCTTGAGCAGACGCCGGGCTTAAGCCTAAAACGACAAGAGTCGCAAAGAGAAATAGGTACTTCATGAAATAGGGTGTTCGTTTAAATAGTTTTCTAAAAAGGCTGCCCCTGTTGGAGTGGCAATACCTCTAATGTGGTATTTCAAATGTTCTAAAATAGTGGCGCTCGGATCGAATAACTTCTCCGGAAACAGGTCGTGATCTCTCAATGTGAAATAGGTAAAAAAGTGCAGTCGGTAAACGAGCTCTGGGTTTAAATCGCTGCGGTATACCCCTTGTTTAACTCCACGTTCTAGGTTACGCATGAGAAAATCTCTCATGATCATGAGCTGTCGGTCTTTGAGCTTTTTAAAGAGGCGCGGAAAATACTTTTGCAGCTGGTACTGAGGGGCACTCTTTTCGTTATTCAAAAATCGCTTGACAATAGAGCGCACCTGAAAGAGCTCGTCAACGGGGTGTCTGTTTTCTGATCCCAGATCTTTAATGGCATTGTCAATGGTCTCACACAAGTGCAGTGTACAGTCTTCGACTAGCGCAGATTTATTGCTGTAAATCGTGTAAATCGTCTTCTTAGAAATGGCTAGTTCTTGAGCTAGGTCATCCATAGTAACGCTCTTAAACCCAAGATCTAAAAACATCTGGGTAGCCTTTTGAAGAATTTCGTTTTTCACAGCGCTGCAAATATACAACCTCGGAAACTTTAAAAACTAAAAAAGTTTCCTTAGTTAATGAAAATTTAACCTGAGCCGTTTTACCTATTTTTGGACAAATCGCAACATGGACTGTTTTGCTCCCTATCAGACCGCTTTTGAGCAGTCTTTAAAGACCTACAATTTGCCCTCAGAGCCCAAGGGGCTTTACGACCCGATTGCCTATATTCTGGCGTTGGGCGGAAAACGACTACGACCTTGCCTAGTACTTGCCGCCTGCGAGGCCTGTAAAGATTCGTACGCTGAGGCGCAACAGGCAGCCCTTGCCGTAGAGCTCTTTCACAACTTTACATTGATTCACGACGACATCATGGACGAAGCTCCGCTGAGAAGGGGAAAAGCAACGGTGCACTCTAAGTGGAATTTGAATACCGGCATCTTATCGGGAGATGCCATGCTCATACTCGCCTATCAGCAATTCGCTTACTATAACCATGGCCTGCAGGCCGAGCTCATGGCCTTATTCAGCAAAACCGCATTAGAGGTTTGCGAAGGGCAAGAATACGATGTCGCCTTTGAGCAGTTAGCTGCTGTTAGTGAGGGCGCATACCTCAAAATGATACAGTTTAAAACGGCTGTTCTAGTGGCGGCAGCCCTTAAGATGGGTGCCCTCATTGGATCGGCTGATACTGAGAGCGCCGAGCTGTTCTACGACTTTGGGTTAGCCCTGGGTACCGCCTTTCAAATTCAAGACGACTACCTCGATGCGTTTGGTGATCCTGAGACCTTCGGAAAGCAAGTGGGCGGAGACATTCTCGAAAACAAGAAAACCTATTTAGTAATCAAACTTCAAGAATTAGGCTCAATCGAGCAGCGCAAAACCCTCGATCACTGGTTTGGCACAAACGCTGATACCTCATCAGAAGAAAAAGTGACTGAGGTTAAGCGATTATTCACCGAAAGTGGCGCTGCAGAAGCCACTAGAAAGGCAGTACATGCCTATACTAAAGAAAGCCAACACATATTGAGTTCACTTGAGAAAAGAGGTATAATAACCAACACCCTTGCCGCATTTAGCGAGGCGCTGTTACTTAGAAACCTTTAAACAACCGCACAAAAAAGGCATTTAAGAATGGCCAGGGTTTGTTGGCAGCCATAATCGATAGCTCTTGAAAGAAGTGGGTTTTCTCACCAAGAAATTTAAGGATCAGTTGAGGCTTACGCCGCTGAAAAAGACGGGTAAATATAGAGGCCCCAAGGTGATTTTGCTGATCGAGTATATCCAATAAAAGCAAATCGTAAAACCAGAATCGATCTTTCTGCTGAACCGAGTCCAGCGAATGGCCTTTAATAAGCGCCCTAACTAAACGCTGCACCCTGACCACTGTTCGATCAAAGGTGAATCCGGTTGAGGGCTTGGCCCATCCGGCCGCAAGCCCGATAGGGATAATGCGTGAAGAATGCTTCTGCCAAAGGGGGTAGCACGACATGGGTATGCTTCCCTCTTCGGCCTGTGTGGCCTCATAGTCAGTGATTCCTTTGTTGGCGAGGTAAGACTCAATTTCACTTAAATAGTCTTGACGCGGTAATCTTTCGTGTGAAAACAAGGTATACTCGACAAGCGCCTGATCAGCTGAGGTGGGCAAAACATACATAAAACGGGTGTTGCCCTTTTGGGGAACGCTGAAATCCATAAAAAGAGCCTGATCTGGGTTAAAACTTGGCACTTTAGTTTTGATAAAAAGTCCAACAAAATGTTGCTGCAAAACAGGATAGCGTTTTGATTGCGACAGCTGCTTATAGTCGAACCGCGAATCGAAAACGCGATGCGCAGAGAAGGAGTCTCTGTCG
>JAURFJ010000064.1 GCA_030834365.1 Flavobacteriaceae bacterium
ATTTGTCCGTGGAGTATAGATATAGCGTACTGAGAAGCTGGAAATTCGCGGCTAATGCTTTCGTATCCATCCATTAAATCTTTGTAGTCTAATGCTTCGGACTCTTTTATGAGTGGGTACACTACGTATACTTGACGCCCGAGCGCTATTTGCTCTTTGAGGAAGGCGAATACCTTGAGGCGAGCTCCGTCGTTTCTATGTGAAGTAATGATTGGTGTTCTGCCCGGAGGCAATTCGTCGATAACCGAAATATCGAGATCACCGTAAACACTCATTGCCAGAGTCCTAGGAATAGGGGTGGCGGTCATCACCAAAATATGCGGAGGTAATTGAGACTTACGCCATAGTCGAGAGCGTTGAGCCACCCCAAAACGGTGTTGCTCATCAATGATAGCCAATCCCAAATTGGCAAAAACCACTTGATCTTCAAAAACAGCATGGGTGCCAATGAGCAAATGAAGAGAGCCATCTAAGAGCATTTCATGTATACTGTTTCGTTCCTTTTTGGTGCTTGACCCGGTTAATAATCGCACTGTTAGTCCAAGTGGAGTTAATTGCTTACTAAGGTCTTCAAAGTGTTGCTGGGCTAAAATTTCGGTTGGAACGACTAGGCATGACTGCGATTGATTGCCAATCGCTATCAGACATGAAAGAAGCGCAATCATAGTTTTACCCGAACCCACGTCTCCCTGCAATAAACGATTCATCTGAAGCCCAGAGCCCATGTCATTTCGAATTTCACGCATGACCCTTTTTTGGGCCTCTGTGAGTTCGAAGGGTAAGGCCTTTTGGTAGTACTGTAGAAATAAGTCGCCTACGGTATCAAATTTTCGGCCTTTTACTGCTTGCTTTCGGTGTTGTTTCTTCATCAAAAGACCCAGTTGCATGTAAAACAATTCTTCAAACTTTAAGCGATCGAGCGCCGATTGTGTCTGTTCGAGATTTTCTGGACAATGAATACGTCTTAATGCTTCGGTTTTGGAGGCAAAGCGGTGTTCTTCAATTAGGTAGGTTGGTAAGGTCTCCGTTAACCAAAAGTCTTTAGCCTTTACTATAGACTGCAGAATGCCTCGGTATAAACGTGGAGATATTCCTGCCTTTTGAAGCTTTTCAGGTAAGGCATATATGGGCTCTATATCCCCAGAATAGCTGGTTAGCGGTTGGTCTCCTAATGGTGAAATTTCAGGATGGACGATAGAGAACCGATCTTGAAAACGATTAACCTTGCCAAAGACGCGAACGCGTTGATTTTCTTTTAGTTGTTTTTGAATATACTGGTGTCCCTTAAACCAGACGAGCTCAAGTTGCCCACTTTCGTCTGTTAACTCGGCAGACAATCTAAAGCCTTTCGACTGTGGAATAAGTCGAATATTTGAAAGGGTTCCGGCTATTTGTACGAGCGAATTCTCGAGTTTAACTGCAGAAATCGGGCTTAAAGTTCGTTTGTCGACATAACGAGAAGGGGTGAGTAGCAGCAGGTCGTAAATAGTAGACACCCCTAGTTCTGCACGAATCATTGCGGCCCGTCTTGGACCAAGGCCTTTTATCGTTGAAATAGGGAACTCTAAGAACGATGAAGTGTGCATACGCGTAAACTTATCTAAATTAGTGCTTTGAACGAAATCCTAGCCAATTATGCGTGCCATTGTCATTTCTGGAGGCGGAAGTAAAGGGGCCTTTGCGGGGGGAGTTGCTCAGTACCTAATAGAACGACAAAAGCGAAATTACGATCTCTTTGTTGGCACCTCTACAGGAAGTTTATTGCTTATTCATTTGGCACTAAATAAAATTGAAAAGCTTCATTCAGTCTATAAAGAGGTAGACGCAAACAAAATATTCAACTTGAATCCGTTTTTTACACGAAAGAAAGACGGCGTGGTGCAATTACACATAAACCATTTCAATGTGCTGCGGAGCTTTGCTAGGGGAAACAAAACATTCGGTGAAAGTAAAAGTCTGAGGGCGTTTTTGGGACAGCACATTACTGCCTTTGAGTTCGAATCGGTTAAGCAAAGTGACAAAGATATTCTGGTTACCGTTTCGAATTTAAGCAAGAATCAAATAGAGTATAAGTCAATCAAAGACTGCAGTTACGATGATTTTCTGGATTGGATTTGGATTTCGGCTAACTATATACCATTTATGTCGCTTGTTTCTAAGGATGGATTTGAATATGCCGACGGAGGTCTAGGTAGCATAGTGTCGGTCGAACGCGCAATAGAAGCTGGAGCAACCGAGATCGACGTCATTGTCTTGCGCCAAGAAAACAAGCAGCGCTACAGACTGCCGACCACTAACTCTTTTGATCTGATGCTGAGTCTATTTGGCTTCTCATTAGATCAGATTGAGGAGCACAATATTTCACTGGGTTCACTCAGGGCCATGGCCGACGGAGTAAAGCTCAACTTTATCTACACCCCGACCTTACTAACGCAAAACCCGTTGCTATTTGACCAAAAACGCATGGTTCGTTGGTGGCAACGAGGATACCTTCACGCCCAACGTCAATTTGAGTCTACGTCTATTTAATTAGGGCTCTTATTGTTCGATAGAAACCCTCGTGATTCGGATGTAGCCTTATAAATAAGGTGTCTGACTTAGAATTCAGGTCAAACTGGAATCGCTCTGGAGCACGCTTAAATTTTTCGGTGAACAGGGTAAATACATCCTCCGCTAGGGATCTAGTCTTGGCATTGGTCTCGAAGCTAATCTGATAAAATTCATGTACAGCAAGCGCAGAGTCTAACCCGATTAATCTGCGGTCTAGGTGTAATGAATCAGTAGTCGTTTGTTTGTTTAACACGAACGGAAACTTCAACCCTCCAGGCTCTAACTCCATTCCTTTAGCCTTTGAGATGACTGGACGTAATCTTTTCAAGGTCTCAATCAAGACGGAGTCGTGCTGAATGAGAGTGCCTTTAATCTGCTGATTTTGCTTTTCAAGCGAGCGCATACTTTCAATCTGATCTCCAATATTCATGATATTAGTCACTGATTGGTTGGCGAATTTACTGAGACGCTCCATCAAGGCCTTATTAGTAGACTTTAAATTCTCTGTCTCAAACTTATAGGTCTCATTAAGCGATTCTACTCGCGTAAGCTGTTGTTTAAGTTCGCGAATGGTTGCCTCGTTTCGCTCAACCAGTGCGTTCAACGAACGATTGTCTTCGAGTAAATCTGATTTCTTTTGAGCAGAAACAGTAGCAGTAACCACACAGAATAAGGCAATGAATAATGAATTTCGCATTTATGATTTGGCGTTTAAGTAATCAATAGAAAGTTGAGTTAATACTTTTACCCCGTAGATCATCCCTGACTCGTCTATCTTAAAGTCAGGTGTATGATGGGGGTAGGGAGTTGTATTTCCTGGGGTCATGCCACCTAAGAAAAAGAAGAAACCCGGAACCTCACGTACGAAATACGAAAAGTCTTCGGCCTCTGTAGTGGCCTTGGTTAGTTGCACATTATCAGCGCCTAAGGCGGTGTTAAGGGTCGGAAGCATTTGCGCTGCGAGGTCAGCATCGTTGTAGGTGATATCGGTCATCTCGGTGATCTCTATTTCGGCCCTTCCGCCAAATGCCTCTGCAATAGCCGGAACCATCTCATTCATTCGCTTTTCGATGAGGTCTCGCATGTCGTAGTCTAATGTTCTGATGGTCCCTATGATCTCGGCTGATTCAGGAATAATGTTGAACCGCAAGCCAGACTTAATTTTACCCACACTGATTACTGCTGCCTCTTTTAACAAATTCGATTCACGGCTAACCAAAGATTGTAATCCGTCGATAATTTGAGCACTAATGTATATCGGGTCTACACCAGACCACGGCTGAGATCCATGGGTTTGCTTACCGTTCACCTTAATGACAAATCGCTGGGCTGATGCTAATAATCCACCTGTTTTATAGCGCACAACCCCGACAGGGGTTTCTGAATTTATGTGTAGCCCAAATATGGCGTCTACCTTTGGATTTTCTAACACGCCTTCTTTAACCATAAGAAGTGCTCCTCCTTCTTCTCCTGGAGGAGGTCCTTCTTCAGCGGGCTGAAAGATAAACTTTACGGATCCTTTTATCTGATCTTTATGTGCTGCCAACACCTCAGCTACGCCTATAAGTATAGCTGTGTGGGTATCGTGTCCGCACGCATGCATAACGCCCGTATCTTCCCCTAAAAATTGGGTTTTTACAATAGATTTAAAGGGCAAATCGTTACGTTCTGTAACAGGTAACGCGTCAATATCTGCCCTTAAAGCTACTACAGCTCCTGGCTTACCCCCTTTCAATAGACCTACAACGCCCGTATGGGCTACTCCAGTTTGCACCTCGATACCTAATTTTCTAAGGTGTTTGGCAATTTTTTCGGCTGTTTTATATTCTCGATTTCCAAGCTCTGGGTGCTGATGAAAATCTCTTCTCCACTCTATTACTTTAGCCTCTAGTTGATTGAATTCTTCCTGATCAATTATTTGGGCTTTTATTGATTCATATGAGAAGAGTGTGAGTCCTATTAAAAAGAGATTGTATAGATAGCGCATAGTTTCAGGTTAAAACTTGTTACTAAATATATAAAGAAGAACGGGCAGGGCCTCAGCAAATTCAATAAATTCACGAGTGTAAAGCGTAAATGATTAATGAAGTATTTAGAAGCTTTAAATCAGGCCCAAAGAGAAGCGGTCTTACATAAAGAGGGCCCGCTCATGGTCATCGCGGGCGCTGGTTCTGGAAAGACTCGTGTGTTGACCTATAGAATCGCTCATCTTATAGATTCTGGAGTTGATGGGTTCTCCATTTTAGCCTTAACCTTTACGAATAAAGCAGCGAGAGAAATGAAGAATCGCATCGCCACTTTGGTCGGGGAAAGTGAGGCCAAGAATTTATGGATGGGTACTTTTCATTCGGTGTTTGCAAGGCTACTGCGCGCAGATGGGCACCACCTGGGATTTCCAAGTAACTTTAGCATTTACGACACTCAAGATTCACAACGTTTGATCAGCTCTATTATCAAAGAAATGGGCTTAGATAAAGACGTTTATAAGTATAAGCAGATTCAACAGCGCATATCGTCCTTTAAAAATAATTTAATTACCGTCAAGGCCTATTTTCAAAATCCTGAGCTGCAAGAGGCCGATGCCATAGCGCGAAGACCCCGAATTGGGGATATTTATAAGGAGTATGTCGATCGCTGCTTTCGTGCAGGGGCTATGGATTTTGACGATCTGTTGCTGCGAACAAATGAGCTTTTGAGCCGATTTCCAGAGGTTTTACTCAAATACCAAGAGCGATTCAGGTATATATTAGTCGATGAGTATCAAGACACCAATCACTCTCAGTATTTGATTGTTAGGGCTTTATCTGATCGATTTCAAAATATTTGTGTGGTAGGGGACGACGCACAAAGTATTTATTCGTTTAGAGGAGCAAACATCGATAACATGCTCAATTTTCAACGTGATTACGATGGGGTAGCTGTCTATCGCCTAGAGCAAAACTACCGATCAACCGCTACTATTGTAAACGCGGCGAATTCAGTCATTGCTAAAAACAGGGACCAGCTTGAAAAAAAGGTGTGGACCGACAATGCTGTTGGAAATCCAATTATCGTGCATCGCAGTCCAACAGATGCCGATGAGGGGCGCTTTGTGGCGAGTACCATCTTTGAGAACAAGATGAATGCCCAGCGCCACAATCATGAATTTGCAGTTCTTTACCGCACCAACTCTCAATCAAGGGCCATAGAAGACGCGTTGCGAAAGCGAGATATTCCTTATCGTATCTACGGAGGGCTGTCGTTCTATCAGCGCAAAGAAATCAAAGACTTATTGGCCTATCTAAGATTAGTTGTAAATCCCAAAGATGAGGAAGCCTTCATGCGTGTGGTTAATTTTCCCGCTCGCGGTATAGGACAATCTACCTTAGAGAAATTGGCCGTGTCTGCCAATGCTAAGGGCATGAGTGCTTTTGAATTCATAGAAGATGAAGCAGCTCTTTCGAGCGCTTCTATTGGAGGTTCGATACGAAATAAGCTGATTCAGTTTAGCACTATGATTCGCAGTTTTCAGCTAATTAATAACGCTCATAACGCCTTTGAAACAGCTGAACACGTTGCTCGCAAAACAGGGCTCATTCAAGAGTTTAAAAAAGACGGAACTCCTGAAGGCGTGGCGCGTTTAGAAAACCTTGAAGAGCTCTTGAACGGTATTCAAGACTTCGTAGAGGGACAAAAAGAAATAGACGAAGCAACGGGATCGTTACAGGAATTTTTGGAAGACGTTGCGCTGGCGACAGATTTAGACAAGGCTCTAGATAACGATGACCGCGTTGCGCTAATGACCATTCATTTGGCTAAGGGGTTAGAGTTTAAGCAGGTCTTTGTAGTTGGATTGGAAGAGGATTTATTTCCGTCTGCCATGAGCATGAATACCCGTTCAGAGTTGGAAGAAGAACGTCGACTATTCTATGTAGCCCTTACTAGGGCAGAAGAACAGGCGTATCTCACCTACACGATTAACCGTTACCGCTGGGGAAAGTTAATAGATGCTGAACCGAGTCGCTTTATCGGCGAGATTGATCCGCAATACGTTGACAATCGAGTCTTAGATGCAGGTGTTTCGTTTAGAAGATTTGTAGATCCCTCGCTTTTTGGAGAAGTAGACCACTCTAAGTTGCGCAAGGTTAAACCTCAAGGTAAAGATCCTGCAGAGCGCAAAAAACCGACCGAAGAACAGCTTAGAAGGTTGAGAAAGTTGAAACCTGCACAGGCGACAGCTGCCGTTGAGAAGGCGATGCTCTACCATGATTTAATGGAGGGGGTGAAGGTGAGTCATGAGCGCTTTGGAAGAGGGGTCGTAAAATCAATTGTAGGAATAGGCGCTGAGAAAAAGGCAGAAATTGAATTCGAGACAGGTGGAATTAAGACACTGCTTCTTCGATTCGCCAAATTATCGGTTATAAACTAAAAAAGCCCTCGAAGGAGGGCTTTTTAGATTCGTTGCAATAAACCTTACTATTGAATAGATGGGTCTTTCATACCGTCTTCGATCATCGAATAGAACTGATCGAGTTTAGGTAATACTACAATACGGGTTCTTCTATTGCGCGCTCTGTTGGCTGCAGAATTATTCTCTACAAGAGGAGCGTAGTAGCTTCTACCGGCTGCAGTCATGCGCTTAGGATCTACCTTGAATTCGTTTTGAAGAATACGAACAATAGCTGTTGCACGCTTTACAGACAGGTCCCAGTTATCTTTGATTTCTGCGTTGGTTTTGTAAGGTACATTATCGGTGTGTCCTTCAACCATAAACTCAAAATCAGGCTTAGCGTTTACCACTGTGGCAACCTTGCCTAAGATGCGCTTTGCCTCTTCAGAAACACTGTAGCTTCCGCTTCTAAACAGCAGTTTATCAGCAATAGAAACAAAC
>JAURFJ010000065.1 GCA_030834365.1 Flavobacteriaceae bacterium
ATAAAGCGCATAATCAATAAGGTGAACTCCCCAGTCTGTCATAACCCCTCCAGCATATTCCCAAAACCATCTGAAATTAAGATGAAATCTATTTGCATTGAATGGCCTTTTGGGCGCAGGGCCCAACCACATGTTATAGTCTACCCCTTGTGGAACCGCCGAATTGGGCATTGGGGCAACCGGTTTCATCCAACCTTGATAAGCCCAAGCTTTTACCAGTCTAATTTCTCCCAAAGTTCCAGAGTGTACAAAGTCTATGGCATCGACAAAGTGCGGCTGACTTCGCTGCCATTGTCCAATCTGCACCATACGATCGCTGGCCAAAACCTTGCTCAACATAATGTCAGCCTCTTGAATTGAGTTGGCAATGGGTTTTTCGCAATAAACATCTTTATTAGCTTGCAATGCGTCTGTCAACTGTAAACAGTGCCAGTGATCTGGAGTCCCAATAATTACAGCGTCTATGTCTTTATCTTCTAACAAAACCCTGTAATCACGATACCATTTTGGTTTTTTAATCCCGGCCTTTTCTAGATCCTGAGTACGTTGTCGCAATACGCTTTCGTCTACATCACAAAGTGCAATTACGTTAACGTCACTCTGCTTTAAGAACGAGGTTAGATCGGAAAACCCCATGCCCTTACAACCTATTAAACCTATGTTAATCGTATCGTTTGGGCCCACTTTATACCTCATTGACCTCAGTATTTCCATTGGGAAAGCAAGGGAGCTGGTAGCGAGTGCTAACCCGGCAGCCCCATTTTTTATAAATCTTCTGCGATTGTGCATAGGCTAGTGTTTATACCCGTTTAATTTACAGACTTTTAGCTTGTAGTATTTCTTTGCCTTATCGGTTACCTCATTAAACTTTGTAAACCCTTTACAGTTTTGAGCTTTTGAAATACTGCCCTAACGCGCGGTAGGTGTTTTTTGTTTTAGTACGCTTAGATAAGTAAGCTTGCCAGGCGTATAAAACAAAAAACACGGCCCCGAAAAGGGCCGTGTTTGCTTGTGCTTTAATGTGGAGAATACCGGATTCGAACCGGTGACCTCTTGCCTGCCAGGCAAGCGCTCTAGCCAACTGAGCTAATCCCCCTAAAGAGGGCGCAAGATAGTAAAAAGGTTAATAAACCAAGGCATTCAAATTCGCTTACTAGTCTATTATAAGGTTCGGTATTACAAGATACCAGACTGCGATTGGTAGGGAGCATTAAGTAAAAACATAATTTTAGAGATTGCGAAAGCAGATAAATAATGGTGGCATCTTGCCTAAGTCAAATTTTAATATATTAAGTTAAATCTATGATCCGAAAGGCCTTAACAAACGATTTGTCTCACATCATCCAAATCACTCAGGCCTGTGCGCGGCACATGATTGCCGAAGGAATTTTTCAATGGAACGAGCAGTATCCGTCACTAACGGCCTTTGAAAAAGATTTAGAGAACGATGAGCTTTACGTCCTTGAAGAAGATGGGCATGTTAAGGGAGCCATTGTCATATCTACGCGCATGGACGACATCTATGCCCCAATAAAATGGATCGCTGAAACCAGTTTAAACGGATACCTGCACCGTCTTTGCGTGCATCCAGAGAGTCAGGGCAAGGGCTATGCGCGCAAAATGCTTGACTTCGCCGAAGATCTGCTCAAAAAACAAGGATGCCTATCTGTTAGACTAGACACCTTTTCGAAAAACTTGAGAAACCAGCGTTTATATGAGGCGCGAGGCTATATAAAGCGCGAAGATGTTTACTTCTTGCACAAAAGCCCAGACCCTTTTCACTGTTACGAACTCGTATTTTAAATCAAACTGTACCTTTGGGATTAATGAGTGATTTCAGTTTACATACCGCTATAGAAAATAGGGTGGGACGAATAACCTTCGGTCACTCCTCAAGCAACGCAATGACCCTTGAGCTTCTTGAGGCCCTAGCCCGGTCAATTGATGCTTTTAACGATCAAGACGTTTCGGTGCTGGTCTTGCAATCAGAAGGTGATCGCGTGTTCTGCGCTGGTGCAAACTTCGATCAACTCTTGGCTCTGTCAAATCAAACTGAGGCAAAAGCTTTTTTCAGCGGATTCGCCCATGTAATGTTGGCCATACGTCGATCTAAAGCGCTAGTTATCGCCAGGGTGCAAGCCAAGGCTGTTGGGGGTGGAGTCGGTCTCATCTCTGCCTGCGATTACGCCATCGCTTCAGAGTCAGCGAGCATCAAGCTCTCCGAGATTGGAATTGGTATAGCGCCCTTGGTTATTGAACCTGCAGTGACTCGAAAAATTGGGGTTGGAGCCATGGCCGAATTTGCCTTGCATCCCAAGGAATGGAAGACTGCGAGTTGGGCCAAAGAACACAAGTTATACCAGTCGGTATATACCTCTGTTTCCCACCTAGATCAAGCTGTAAATGAATTGTGTACAGAGCTAAGTGCATACAGCCCACAGGCGTTGTCTGCTTTAAAAGCCGCTCTCTGGGAAGGCACCGATCATTGGGAAGATTTACTCTACGCACGGGCTGAAGCTTCTGGAAAGCTCGCACTAACCAGAGAAGCCCAAGCAATCATTCAAGCCTTCAAAAACAGAAGCTAGTATATGGTCACCATAGCAACCGATAAACCCGTATTTTTTGCCAGTGATCAGCATTTAGGCGCTCCAAACAGAAATGAGAGTCGAAGTCGAGAAGACCGTTTTGTAGCCTGGCTCGATGCCATTACCCCTCAAACCGAAGTACTGTTTTTGCTCGGCGATCTATTTGATTTTTGGTTTGAATACAAAGAGGTCGTTCCTAGAGGATTTGTTCGTGTGCTGGGCACGCTGGCCAAAATGCGCGATCAAGGCATTCAGATCTATTTCTTTGTAGGCAATCATGACCTGTGGATGACCGACTACTTTGAGTCTGAACTCGGAATCCCGGTTTACAGAACGCCCCAAGCCTTTCACCTTCACGGCAAAAAAATATTTATCGGGCACGGCGACGGCCTGGGCCCAAACGATAAAGGCTATAAGCGAATGAAAAAACTATTTACCAATAGGCTTGCTCGCTGGGCCTTTGGTAAGCTTCATCCGAACTATGCCGTGCGCCTGGGCAGAAAGCTCTCGCTGAATAACCGGTTGATTTCAGGAAGCGAAGACCACTCGTTCAAGGGGCGCGAAAACGAATGGCTCATTGCCTATTGCGAACGTAAACTCGAGCAATACACCTACGATTATTTTGTGTTTGGGCACCGTCACTACCCGATGAAGGTAGGCCTGTCTAAAAACGCGGTTTACTTCAATACTGGAGATTGGATCAGTTACGACAGCTACGGGGTTCTTGACGAAACCGGGTTTCGCCTTGAAAGTCTGCGCCCCATAAGCATGCCAGAGCACTAAAAATTACTAGGCTTTATATCTTTAAGCTGCAGTTGCAACGAGGCCCTATCGTTAAAGTGATTCATGCCTAAGGTAGCCAGTATATCTACCATCGAATCTTTGGCTAAATCCAATTGCTGACCCATATTAAAGGCGATAAAAGGCAAGTGGTGAAGTTTTCCTCTAAGGTGCCGACCTTCTGCCCCGACACACTGTATTGCGCCTAGTCTTACTCCCCGAAGCAGAAAAACGGGCTCAGCGTTGTCTGGGCCAAATGGCTGAAAACGCTGAAGTAACCTGAACATTTTTAGGTCTAGCATCTCGATCCCAATCTCGATGTCATACGTTATACTGGGTTGCTGCAGATCAGGCTTCAGTGTTTGGCGCACATGAGCCTCGAAGGCTGCTTTAAACGGCTCGTATTGCTCATCGCTTAGGGTAATTCCGGCGGCATAGGCATGGCCTCCGAACTGAATCAGGTGCTGTTGGCAGGCTTCGATGGCGGCGTGAACATCGTAACCCTTTACCGAGCGGGCAGAAGCCGCCCAATCGGTTCCGCTTTGGGTAAACACAAGTGTAGGGCGGTAGTAGGTCGCCTGAAGTCGTGAGGCTACGATACCTATTACTCCTTTGTGCCAGTGAGAGGCACGCACCACGGTAGTAGCACAGTCAGCTTCAGCCTCGGCCAATATTAAGGCCTCCTCGGTTACCTGCTGCTCGGTGCTGCGACGCTCTGTATTGAAGACCTCTATTTCTTGTGCGAGTTCACGGGCCTTTTCGTATTCGGTTGTAGTCAAGAGTGCTACGGCATACTCGCCGTGTTTGATGCGTCCTGCCGCATTGATTTTTGGCGCAATAGAAAAGTTGAAATCACTGAGATGGGCGTCGCGCATCGTCTTTCCCTTTAAAAGGGCCTTTATGCCTGGGCGTGGTTTTTGCTTGATTTGTTCGACCCCGTGATACGCCAGAATGCGATTTTCATCAGCCACTGAAACCACGTCTGCTCCAATAGCTACGGCTACTAGGTCGAGGTACTGAACAATGTGCTCTACTCCCCTTCCTGCTTTTTGCTCGAGCGCTTGAATGAGTTTGAAACCGACCCCACATCCGCAAAGTCCTTTGAACGGATAGTTGCAGTCGGTCCGCATCGGATCAAGAACAGCGAAGGCATTGGGCAGCTGCGAATCAGGCATGTGGTGATCGCAAACAATCACATCAATGCCCAGTTCGTTAGATAGAGCTATAGAGTCGAAGGCCTTGACCCCGCAGTCTAGGGCGATAAGTAGTGTGAATCCGTTATCGTCGGCAAAGCGAATCCCCTGCTTCGAGAGCCCATACCCCTCGGTATAACGGTCTGGAATATAGAAGGCACAAGATCCCCCAAGCCCGCTTAAGTACTGGTACATCAGCGCCACCGCGGTGGTTCCGTCAACGTCGTAGTCACCGTAAACCAAAATAGATTCACCCTGCTGAAGTGCCCTTTCAATGCGCAAGACGGCCTTGTCCATATCTTGCATCAGAAAAGGGTCGTGAAGGTCTTCTAGGCGCGGAACAAAGAACGCCTTAGCCTGGTCATAGGTTACCACATGGCGCGAAGTCAAAAGCTGACTTACCCAATAGGCAACTGACTTATTCGGATTGTGGTTGAGGCTGTGGTGCAGTTGGTCCGTAAGGTGCTGGTCGCCTGGTGGGCGTTCAATCCAACGCATTCATTACGATTTATGGTGAAATACAGTCTTTACATCGACGGCAGCAAACTGGCGAAACATCTCCATTACTCCGCAGTATTTTTCAACCGATAACTCAACGCAGCGCTTGAGCTTTTCTTCGTTCAGATTAGATCCTTCAAAGTGGTATTCGACTATGACCTTGTCGTAGATTCGCGGATGCTCGTCGGTAAGCGACGCCTTAGTCTCAATACGAAAGGCGTCTAGGTCAAGCTTCATCTTGTTGGCTAGAGAAACCACGTCGAGACCCGAGCACCCCGCCAACGAAGAGAGCATTAGTGCTTTTGGCGTAACGGGTTTATGAACGGAATCAGGAGTAGAGTCATTGATAAAAAAAGTCTGGCCTGTTAAACTATTGGTTTCAAACAGCATATCTCCTTTCCAAGAAGTGGTAATGTGATTTTCGGTAGCCATATTAATTGAATCTTTGTTGTTTAAAGATAACCTAGTCTGCTTACTTTTTCGGTGCAGCGGCTATGACGAGTACAATCTCGCCCTTGGGATCGTGCGCGCTAAAGTGCTCTATGAGCTCAGCAAGAGATCCACGCAGGGTCTCCTCAAATTTTTTACTTAATTCTCTAGAAATAGAAGCCTGTCGATCGTCACCAAACACCTCGGCGCATTGCCCAAGGGTCTTGAGCAGTTTGTGTGGTGATTCGTACAGAACAATTGTGCGTTCTTCGGTGGCTAGTGCCTCAAGGCGTGATTGCCTTCCTTTCTTTGGAGGCAAAAACCCTTCAAACACAAAGCGTTCACAGGGAATGCCGCTGTTCACCAGGGCCGGAATTAGCGCGGTAGCCCCTGGCAGGCAATCGACTTCAACACCTTCTTGTACGCAAGCTCTTACGAGCAGGTATCCTGGGTCTGAAATGGCTGGGGTTCCGGCATCACTTACAAGTGCAAAGGTTTCGCCAGATTGAATGCGACGCACAAGACCCGGAACGGTATGGTGCTCGTTGTGCTGATGATGGGCTACGAGCGGAGTGCCTATGTCAAAATGATGAAGCAGTTTAGACGACACGCGCGTGTCTTCGGCCAGAACAAGGTCAACCGACTTGAGCACCTCTATAGCCCTGAAAGTCATGTCAGATAAATTTCCGACTGGAGTAGGAACCACAAATAGCTTGCCCTTCATCTCAACTAGCCTAAGCTTATTTTTCTATTTCAGAAACGATGTTCTTAATCGTGTCTATACCGGGAGTGGTCAAGTCTTCATCGTGTGGATTAAGCTCAGGAACGGGCTTTCCACGACGAAGTACTCGGGTTGCAATGCCTTCAAAACGACGAGCTATTTCGGCAAAAAGAATAGGATTCAAGCGATCAAGGGTCATAGTTGAATTTTTAATCAATATACAATACTAAAAAGTCCTAGAAGGCTATTAAAGCGTTAAATCTTCCTATTTTTAAGGCTGTTTAAAGCCCTTGTCGAACGCATGTTTTTAGAAAGCACCATTAAACCAAATGAGCCCTACGGTTGGATAGAGGTCATATGCGGTTCTATGTTTTCAGGAAAAACAGAGGAGCTTATTCGACGTCTTAACCGTGCAAAAATTGCCAAGCAGCGGGTCGAAATCTTCAAACCCCTTATCGACAAGCGATACGATCAAGACTTAGTCGTTTCTCACGACGACAACAAAATTAGGTCGACACCTGTTCCGGCCGCCGCAAACATACGGTTGCTAGCCGATCGATGTGATGTGGTCGGAATTGACGAAGCCCAGTTCTTCGACGACGAAATCGTGACAGTGTGCAATGACCTGGCCAATCAGGGGATTCGCGTGGTAGTAGCCGGTCTAGACATGGACTTCAAGGGTAACCCGTTTGGCCCCATGCCGGCTCTAATGGCAACCGCCGAATACGTGACCAAAGTGCACGCGATTTGTCAACGAACCGGAAATCTTGCTCACTATTCGCATCGCATTGCCGACTCCGATTCACTAGTTTTACTTGGAGAAACCCAAGAATACGAACCCCTAAGTCGTGCGGCTTTTCAAAAGGCCTTAAAAGAAGACAAGAAACGTCATGAGCGCTAGCACTCGACTTGAGGTCAGCTTAGAGGCACTGGCTCATAATTACCTCCACCTACGATCGCTTATTCCGCATTCTACCGAACTAATGGCGGTGGTGAAGGCCAACGCCTATGGCACCGATTTGCTGCGCCTGAGCAAAGAGCTCGATATATTAGGCGCGAACTCTTTTTGCGTAGCCTATGTAGATGAAGGGGTAGCACTGCGAAATGCGGGCATAAGCAAGCCCATTCTTGTGATTCATGCTCAAATAGACAGTTTAGAAAAGGGGGTAGACGCAG
>JAURFJ010000066.1 GCA_030834365.1 Flavobacteriaceae bacterium
CCTCCTCTTCAGCACTGCTGTAATCGATTACTTCTTCAATCTCAAATCCTTGATCTTCTAGCAGATCGAGCACTTCTTCTCGACGCTCTCGTCTGCGATTTTCAGCGAACATGGGGTACAGCGCTACGCGTCTGTCATGGTGCATCGAGATCCAGTTATTCGGAAACAGCGCATCTGGCGTATCACCGCCTTCGGGTTCGTTAAACACAGTAACGTTTATGTGTGCCTGTCTCAACTGCTGTACCATGGCGTCAAAGTTTGCCTGAGCCTGCTGCAGCACAACCTTCGAATCAAGACCGGCCTCTGCCTGAAAGTAATTGTTGACAGCTGTCTCTTCGTTTTTTCTAAAACTTGATGGGCGCACCATCAACAGGTGTGAACTGTATTGCTTCATGGGTTTGTTTATTTGGGGTCTCTGAAAAGTGGTAGCGTTGTACAGCGCAGCAGCCCTTCTTGTTTCGCAATCTCTCTAAAAGGTATGGGCTCAACGGTTAGCCCTTTTGAGCGTAACCATGAATTTAAACGCACAAAGCTGTGATCGGAAACCACGACGCCTGGGCTAATCGAGAAAATATTGCTATTCATTTCATACATCTCTTGCGCCGAAATATGAAACAACTGCTCTGCACCAAAGAGGTTAGTAAGGTAATCTGCATCTTCTTGAAGCATAAACCCTTCTGAGTGGATGATGGCGTAGCGATCTCCCACCGGCTGAAAGCAGCAATCAAGATGAAGCGCATTGGTAAACGGATCGGTGTTTGATTTGCGCAACTCAAAAGCCTTGATCTTTTTGTAACTGAACTGACTGCTCAACCATTCAACGGCTTGAATATTGGTTCGAGCGGTGATGGTTTTCGCATAGTCGGGCTGGTTGTAGTAGCCGACAAATAAGTGTTCTCCGTGAAGCATTACATCTCCACCTTCAACGTGAACCTCATTTGGGGGGGTGAGTATTTTCGAAGGATCAATGCGACTGAGCACCTGTTCAATGGCTTCTATTTCGCGATCGCGATCGGGTAATATATTCGATTTGATAAAAAAGTCGTCCACCACGAATCCGATATCTCTAGAGAAAATCTGATTGCAGTTTGCAATGATTTCAGGTCTGAAGACCTCCACCTCATAGCGTTGAAGTACTTCTGCAAACGCGTTGAGCTCATCGATCATATCGCCTTCGAGCGGATAGGTGTTTTGAGCGATATGAAAGTGCGATTTGGGGTCGTAGGCCTCTTCTAGTTTAGGAGTAGGGCCGTTTTGATGTGCAATTCCTAAGATTACCGAACGCAACCTAGCGGTTTCGTCTATCACGTGTAATTGCATGGTTTGGATTGTTTTGGCAAAAATACATCGAAGTTTACGAAGTTTACGGGCTAAGAATTTTAGTATTTTTAGAGCTATGGATGCTTTTGCTAACGCCTTGCTGTACGCCATTCCGGGCTTTATGGTCTTAATGTTGATTGAGATCGCCTATGGTCACTATGTAAAGCAACAGAAATATAGGCTGTTCGACACCTTGAGCAGTTTGAGCAGTGGGGTTACCAACGTGCTCAAAGACAGTCTGGGCTTAGCGCTTGTTCTGGTAAGCTATCCGTTTCTTGCTTCTCGCTTGTCAGTGGTTGAGGTTTCGAACTCCTGGTTGACCTGGGTTATTGCCTTTGTAGTGATTGATTTCGCGGGTTATTGGAATCACCGCTTGAGTCACCGTGTCAACATCTTTTGGAATCAGCACGTGATCCACCACTCTAGTGAAGACTTTAACTTGGCTTGTGCACTCAGACAGTCGATTTCTAATGTGGTCGGATATACAGCTATTTTGTTGCTTCCGGCTGCCTTACTTGGCGTACCCTATTCGGTAATCGCCGTATTAGCGCCGCTACATCTCTTTGGTCAGTTTTGGTATCACACTCAGCACATCGGCAAGTTGGGTTTTCTCGAATACATTTTGGTTACCCCATCTCAACACCGGGTGCACCATGCCATCAACGAGCAGTACATAGATAAAAACCTAGGGCAGATTTTCTCAGTCTGGGACCGTTTATTCGGAACATATCAGGAAGAGCTAGACGCGGTTCCTCCTCGCTACGGGGTGTTAAAACCGGCCATGACCTATAATCCACTTTGGATCAATTTTCAACACGCCTATAACCTAGCTTTTGACGCTTGGCACGCAAAGCGATTCACAGATAAGCTGCTCATTTGGTTTATGCCCACTGGCTGGCGCCCTGCCGATGTAGCCCAGCGCTTTGAGCGACCTATTATAGAAGATGTCTACGCCTACGAAAAGTACGACCCAAAGAGCACGCTGCTGCGCAGAGTGGTGGTCTTTGTTCAGTTTGTTTTGGCCATCAGCTTGCTTTTTTACTTTTTTGCCCACTTTTCAGCGCTCAGCAATAGCTACCGACTTTATGCTGGAGCGCTGATTTTCTTGATGGTTATGGGTTACAGCTCACTTATGGATGGATCTCGATGGGCCTTGGCCTTCGAGGCATTGCGCATTGCATTTGTGATCGGTTTATACGTGTGGTCTGCAGCATTTTTTGACGCACTGGGGCTCCCTTTCTCGCTGTTAGTGGGCTTAAGCGCACTCTCTGGCCTGGCTACTAAATTGGCCCTTTCAGATGGGTAGTCGTTTTTCTGCTGGGCGTATAGGTCTACTGTTGGGTCCGCTTTTCTTTGTTGTAGTCTTTTTCGGATTTTCCCCTGATGGGCTTTCAACTGAGGGTGTTGCGGCTTTAGCCGTTGCGCTTTGGATTGGTACCTGGTGGGTGACTGAGGCCGTTCCGATTGCAGTAAGTGCGTTGCTTCCCTTGGTGCTTTTTCCACTTACCGGAGCGCTCGATTTGTCGAGTACTACTGTGGCTTATGGGCATAAATACGTCTTTTTATACCTCGGTGGATTTCTGTTGGCCATTGCCATAGAGAAGGTCAATTTGCACCGTCGTATTGCCCTATCGATCATTTCACTGATTGGAACGCGCATGCGACTAATTGTGCTCGGATTTATGGTAGCCACTGCCTTTTTGTCGATGTGGATATCTAATACCGCTACATCTGTGATGATGCTGCCCATTGGCCTGGCCATGATTGCCCAGTACAGAGACCTCCCCGAAACCCCAGAGAACGAGCACGCTCAGTTTGGAAAAATGCTCATGCTTTCAATCGCTTATAGCGCTTCAATCGGTGGAATGGCTACGCTCATCGGAACTCCACCAAATCTCGTCTTGGCTGGAATTGTCAAAGAACTTTACGGGGTCGAGATTGGCTTTTTAGACTGGATGCTGCTGGCACTTCCGCTGTCGATACTGCTTTTAATTGTTTGCTGGCTTTACCTCACGCGAATGGCTAGCAAACTGAAGGCCGATGACTTTGCTGGGGGAGTAAAAGAGATAGCCCGCCAGCGCAAGGCGCTAGGGCGAATGAGTGCTTCAGAGAAGACGGTCTTAGTTGTCTTTCTGCTCACCGCTGTAGCCTGGATGAGTAGATCGTTTTTACTGACCCCTCTGCTTCCGGCCATCGACGACACCATCATTGCCTTGGCTTCTGGCATTCTGCTTTTTGTGCTTCCCGATAGCTCTAAACGGCAGGCGATACTTCACTGGGACGATTCAAAAAGGGTTCCTTGGGGCATACTGCTACTTTTTGGTGGCGGATTAGCTATCGCACAAGGCTTTGAAGACACAGGGCTGGCCCAGTGGTTCGCTGAACAATTAGTTACCTTAGACTTTCTTCCTTTATTGCTGATGACGCTAGTACTGGTAAGCGCTATCAACTTCTTGACAGAGATCACTTCGAATCTGGCTACTACGGCTATGATTCTGCCTGTTTTGGCCCCTTTAGCGGCAGCTATGGGAGTACATCCCTACACCTTTATGATTGGGGCAACGCTGGCGGCATCTTGTGCCTTTATGTTGCCGGTGGCGACTCCGCCTAATGCCGTGGTTTTCGGATCAGGGTACGTTAATATGCCTGACATGATTCGCGCCGGGCTTGGGTTAAACCTCTTCTCTATTGCCTTGGTTACCCTTTGGGTGTATTATTTATTGCCTTTGCTTTGGCCGTTGCAGGCCCTGAATTAACGCTTTGATTGAATAGAGCGGTCAAAGGGAGCCCTCAACTGTACCCATAGGTTCTGGTCGTCTTTGTGGTCGGCTATATCTACTCCGTAGACCACCTTGCTCACGTCTGCATAGACAAAGGTTCCGAAGAGGCGGTCCCAAATCGACAACATGTTGCCGTAATTCGAATCGGTCCAGGGCAGCTCGTTGTGGTGATGAAATTTGTGCATATTCGGAGTCACAAATACATACGAGATGGCCTTGTCAACTGCTACTGGCAGCGCAATATTCGCGTGGGTGAAGTAGGTAAATACCACACTTAAAATGCGGTAAAACAAATAATAGGAGATCGGCATGCCTGTGAGGGCAATGGCGAATAAGGCAAAGGTCTCTCTCAGTAAAAAGTCAAGCGGATGATGCCGTGTGCCTGTTGTAACATCGACATGTTTGTCGCTATGATGCACCAGGTGCAGCCTCCATAGCGCAGGCACTTTGTGTAGCAAAAAGTGAACGAAATACTGTGCGGTGAAATCAAGAACCACCAAGGCTACGATGAGTTCTGCCCAAATGGGCCACTCAATCAGGTTTAAAAGCCCGAATCCACTTTGATTCATCCATTGATAAAGCAGCGCTGTTAGTGCGCCGAACCCGACGTTTATTAGCATAACCATTAGAAGCAACGACCCGTTTACACGAGCGTGCCGCCATTTTTTATAGCTAAAATTGACCTGGGCATAGTATCCTTCAGCAATCCAGAAAACACCTAAAACCAGAAATATCCATGCCGCTTTCATCCAAACCGGCATCTGTTCAAAAAAGAGTAAAAACGATTCCATAGCCTAGCGAATATACTAAATTAACAAATCGAACACTTAGTCGTTGATCATTGGGGCATAGCGCCTTACGGCATTCTGAAGCACATCGTCTCTGTCGAAAGACATCGGCTTAGTCTGAAAGTTTTGATAGAGCTTCATCTGGTCGTCGTAGTGAAGCGAACTTTTACGATTGCTGTTTCCGTAAGATATTACTGATTGATAGCGGGTTTCTTCTTCTCTAAACTGAATGAGTGCGATGTACGACTCGCCGTTGGTGATGCGGTAGCGTCCGTCTTTATATGGCGCCCCATGCATGGCAGCAACCACGTCTGGTAGCCCCCAAATCGGAATGTTCTTGTCGCCCCTTACCAGTTTTTGAAAATCTCCAAGTACAATGTCTTGCGACTTAAAATGGCGATTCATATAACGGCTCGTGCGCTTGAGCCCCTTGTGAAGCGTTGCCATATCAAACGTTTTGTCTTCGCCCAGCTTCGCCCAGTAGCGCCTTAATTGGTAGTATAAGATGGCGTAAGCCGCCGCTCCTTTTGAATCAGCTGCCGCCACTCGGTCCCACGATTGAATTTTTCGCAGCAAGCCACCCACTCCTGGATAGTCTGCCGGGTCCATATCAAACAAAGCATTCAGATTTACGTAGTTGTAATTGAGTGGATCAGGTAGCGTATGGTCGTACTTGATCTCTTTAAGTTTCTGAAAATCAATGGTTTTATTAGCTTCTAATAGGTTATAGAGTCGAGTGCTTCGATTGTTGTCGTAGCGCTCGTAACCCATAGAAACAGGGTAGTCTAGTGCATCGGGATTGTCTGCAGCTGCACTTGATTTAAACGGACTGTGGTTGGCATTGTATACATAACCCGATTTAGGCTGAATGACCTGCGGAAGGTCTTCGGTGTCGTAATAACTGTCCCAAAGGGTTTCATAGGTGTTTCCGGGCACTAACCCTTTCCAATTGTACCCTTCTGCACGTATGGGCATTTTACCGTTAGAGATGTAAAATATAGTGTCGTTTTTATCGGCATACCCGATGTTGTATCCGGGCAGGGCGTTCATCTTTAAGGCCGAGTAAAACTCGGTAAACGACTGCGCTTTGTTCATGCGCCACCACTGCTCTAGTGCCCGAACCGTAGTCGTGCTTGGGGTTCGAACCGCATAAAACCCCTTAGAGTTTTTAAGCGTTGACCCGTAAATACTAGTGTAGAATGGGCGATTTATGCCAATACGGAGCCCTAAAAATTTAAAATAGACTTTGGCTTTGTGCTTTACGAGGGTAAGCAGGTCGTCATCGACTTTATAAGTGAGGGTTTTTTTGTCAGTGACCTCAAGTTTAAAAATGTCGGCCTTGTCTTGAAAGTTGACGGTGTGTGTCCAACCCAAATACTCATTGGCTCCTGTGAGTACGCAGGGCGCTCCAGGAAAAAGTGCGCCGATAATATTAGTGCCCTCTTCACTTACCAGGTGGGCCTCATACCAAGAGGTCGGACCCTCTAGGGGTTGGTGGGTATTTATGGTGAGGTAACTTGCCTTCTCACCCGTTTTCGCGCTCGAAAGAGCTATGAGATTTGATCCGTTGCTTTCGGCTTTAACAGGAAGTTCTCCGGGAACCTTATTTTTCAGGATCTGACTAACCAGTCGGTCTGCGGCATTCGACACAAAGAGCTGTAACTGTGAATAGGCAATCATCTGAATGGGGCTTATCGGAAAGAGCTCATCTAGCAGCACCTCTTCTTTATGTGAGGCCGCATAGGCGTTTAGCCCTTCTGCGTAGCCCTTGACTACTTGCATGAATTCATCTGAAAGCGTGTGCACTTGTTCGCGCGCAAGCTCTTTGGCTTGTATGAATTGCTGCAGAAAGTCTGCAGGGGCTCCCTTTAATCCGATCGCCCTTGAAAGTTTAGCGTCTCCGGCTAGAAATCCTAGCTGAATAGTTTCGAAATCATCTTCTGCATGTGCCCAAGCAAGCCCATAGGCTACTTCAGCATCGGTCTTGGCATAAATATGAGGAACGCCATAGGCGTCTCGAACAATTTCAATGTTTTGGGGATTAATCTGCCCAAAAAGGGATAGTAACGGGGCTAAAAGCAGGCCTATAAAAAGGTGGTTTTTCATGATTTTTCTTTGCATCTTGTAATTTATGAAAAGATTGTCTGAAGAAGAGCAACAAAGGTATTTGTGTGATCAGCTTGAGCTACCCTGGATTATAGTGGATCGAAAGCTCAACCTTTGCCTTAACCTAGCGAGTCTTCAAGAGGTACACGAGTTTCTGACGCGATTAGCCAGAGAGGCGAATGAACAAAACCACCACCCAGACCTTAAGGTAAATGCAAGGGTGGTTGAGGTCTCATTGACCACGCACGACGCTTCGGACCTAACCATTCTCGATTTTGAATTCGCCATGGCTGTCGAAA
>JAURFJ010000067.1 GCA_030834365.1 Flavobacteriaceae bacterium
CGGCGCCACTCGAATGAACATGTCGCAAACCATCATGGGCACAAGTCAGTTTAAAGAGAGCACATAGAAGGGGATAGTCTCCGGCATGGGCATGCTTACTTTCTGGCTTAACGCGTTGACTCACCCAATGCACAAAGGTGGGCATGGCGGCCACCGCGCGGCTCACTACAAAATCGAATGTTTCTGGGACTTGCTCTATGCGCTCATTTAAGGTGCGCACATTTTTTAAAGACAAGGCTTCTACTACCTCATTAACCACCTTTAATTTTTTTCCAATAGAATCCACCAGGGTAAACTGCACCTCAGGAAACAAGATGGCTAGCGGAATGCCCGGAAACCCTCCGCCCGTTCCCACGTCGACCACAGATGACCCAGGTAAGAATTCAGTGTACAATGCTATGCTCATGGAGTGCAATACATGCCGCTCGTACAACTCCTCAACGTCTTTGCGAGAAACCACGTTAATCTTTTCATTCCAGTCGCTGTAAAGCAGGGCTAGCTGCTCGATCTGATTTTGTTGCAGATCTGACAAATCTGAAAAATACTGATATATAAGGCTGTGGTTCATGGCGCTTCAAAACACAAAATTATCATTAACATTGCACTTCAAACGCGCTTTATTTAAAAATCATGTCATCAAACGTTTCGTCACGCATTCAAAGCATGGAGACCTCGGCCACCCTAGCCATGGCCGCCAAAGCAAGAGAGCTTAAAACACAAGGAATAGACATCATTGGCCTGAGTTTAGGAGAGCCTGATTTTAACATCCCAGACTTCATTAAAGAGGCCGCGAAGAAGGCCATTGACGAAAATTACAGCAGCTACACCGCGGTTGACGGATATGCTGAACTTAAAGAGGCGATTGCACACAAGTTTAAAAGAGACAACGGCTTGAGCTATGCCCCCAGCCAGATTGTGGTTTCAACAGGAGCTAAACAGTCGTTGTACAACATAGCCATGGCTGTGCTGAATCCTGGAGACGAAGTGATACTTCCGGCTCCCTACTGGGTCTCTTATCGCGATATTGTCAAACTCGCAGAGGGTGTTCCTGTAGAGGTTTCGACTGCGATTGAGGCCGACTTTAAGATGACGGCCACCCAATTGGCTGAGGCCATTACACCAAAGACAAAGATGCTGTGGTTTAGCTCTCCTTGCAACCCCAGTGGTTCTTTTTACCACAAGAGTCAGCTAGAGGCCATCGCGGAGGTACTCAAGGATCATCCGCAGATCATTGTGGTCTCTGACGAGATATACGAGCATATCAATTTCTCCAACAACGGGCATTGCAGCATAGCCAGTATCGATGGTATGTACGACAGAACGGTAACGGTAAACGGTGTTTCTAAGGCCTTTGCAATGACCGGATGGCGTATTGGATATATCGGAGGCCCTGAATGGATCGCCAAAGCCTGTACCAAACTTCAGGGACAGGTGACCAGCGGCGCAAATTCTATTGCCCAACGCGCAGTAATAGAGGCCCTGATGGCTCCGGTAGAACGCATTCAATACATGGTCGATGCGTTTAAAAATCGCCGTGACCTCGTACTTGAGCTTCTCGTTCAAATAGACGGGTTTAAAGTGAACGTTCCTGAAGGAGCTTTCTATGTTTTCCCAGACATATCACACTACTTTGGCAAAACCCTAAAAGGAGTACGCATCAACAATGCCTCAGATTTTGCCTTGTTTTTACTCGAACACGCTCAGGTGGCCACCGTCACAGGTGAAGCATTTGGTGATGAGAATTGCATTCGCATCTCATATGCGGCCTCAGAAGAAACCCTCACAGAAGCCATAAAACGCATCGCAGAGGCGGTCTCTTAGAGTCCCTTAGAAAACGGATTGTATCTTTGCAGCCTATGCAGGTAGTTCCGTATAAAGGCTCCACCGAGTCTAAGAAAAAGCAGGTTTCTGAAATGTTTAACGGCATTTCTGGTCAATACGACCAGATGAACCGTTTGATCACCTTTGGGGTAGACCTCAGATGGCGAAAAATACTCATTGAAAAAGTAGCTTCGCTTTCGCCTAAAAACGTGCTTGACGTGGCCACTGGAACGGGAGATTTAGCCCTAGCCATAGCCAGAGAGACCCAAGCTCAGGTGATCGGTTTAGACATTTCAGCCGGAATGCTCGCCGTGGGCGCTGAAAAGATTAAAACAGCCCATTTGCAGCAGCGAGTAGATATGATTCTTGGAGACAGCGAATCTATGGCCTTTGAAGACAATCATTTTGATGTAGTAACCGTAGCCTTTGGCGTTCGTAATTTCGAGCACTTAGAGCGTGGACTGCTAGAGATTAAGCGTGTACTTAAGCCTGGTGGAACACTGGCCGTTTTGGAGACCTCCGTCCCTACCAACCCATTTTTTAAATTAGGCTACTTAATGCACACACGGCTTATGCTTCCGCTTATCAGCAAACTATTTGCTACAGACAAACGTGCTTACAGTTACCTCGTGGCCTCGGCCTCTAGTTTTCCGTATAACGAATCCTTCACGGCCATCTTGAAAAAAGTGGGGTTTAGCTCAGCTCAGTACAAACAGCAAACCTTTGGAGCCGCTTGCATCTACTATGCGAAAAAATAAGCTGTACATATTGATCTTTTTGGCGCTTTTTAGCGGTCTTGGCTTACAGGCCCAAAAAAAGTTTAGACCCTCACTAAATCTGAGCGGATCTGACGAAGAGCTATGGAATTTCGGCGTGATGTTTGGTAATTATCCTGAAACAGGCCTAGACTGGCTAGAGGGGTTTAATGTGCGCTTAATTGCTGAAAGAAACCTAATTGAACGTCTTGATTTACGAATTGAACCAGGTATTATTTTCGAAAAATTGAGACCCAATTCAGCTACCTCCGTCACCTCATCGGAACCTTTTGAATCGTCCTCTACCGAAATTCAAATCCCATTAGTTTTTAAATACAGTTCGAATCGGGCAAGCAACGTAAACCCTTTTGTGCTAGGCGGATACCAACCAGTCTTCCGCTTTGACAATCAAGAATTAATTCATTATATCGAAGCAGGTTTTGGATTTGACTTTTACCTGCGCAAAAGCAAGGCCGCCCTTCACATGCGATTAAATAAGAATCTCTCGAATGCTGCTAGCAGTGGCATTTTCATCGGCTTTAGCGTAGAAACCCGAGACGGTTGGAAATTGTATAGGCAATAACTGCTCCAGATATGGCGGCATTTAGGCTTTCAACTGCTGAACCTTTGGCACTCGGAATGGTGATGCGTTGAGTGAGAAGACTGGCTACCGCATCCGAAATTCCGTGTCCCTCATTACCTAGAACCAATACACCCTTTGGGGCCGGATCGAACTGCTCAAGTGAAACCCCCTTGAGATCTGCCCCTACAATAGGCATTTCTAACTGCTGAAGCGTTTTAGGTAGATCATCGTACACGCAATTCATTCGCGCATAGGAGCCCATACTTGACTGTACCACTTTGGCGCTGTAACAATCGACTGTATGTGCTGAGCAGAGCAGGTGCTTAAACCCGAACCAATCTAAGGTGCGCATCAGTGTTCCTAAATTACCGGGGTCTTGAATGTCATCTAGCGCTACAATCCACTCGTTTGAGGGTAATGGCCTGGATTTGGGTTTTTCAAAGAGCCCAAGCACCGCCGAAGGTGTACTCAAGTGAGACAGTTTCTTCATATCAGCAAGGTCAATGCGCATAGCTGATATGCCCCAATCTTCGTGTAGCGATTCCACAAGTCGATCCTCTGTTACCAAACAGTGAACGAGCTTTAGGCCACTCTGTAATCCCTCCTGAACAGATTTTAATCCTTCAGCACAAAATTGCCCCTGCTGATCTCGGTGCTTTTTCTGCTTTAACTGTTGAATTTGCTTGGCTATAGCTCGAGTAAGCATGCGTTTTTTAGTTTAATTTTACCCCATGAGTTTCAGGCAAATTACCTGTTCAAAGGCGTTTCTAAAGGTAATTCTATTTCTTTCTTCCGCATGGATCGTTTCGTGCAGTACAGTGAGAAAGCTTCCAGAAGGTGCAGCGCTTCTTACTAAAAACGAAATAAGTGTTAACGGCGAACCCTCGTCAGATCCGGCCCTGAAATCAGGTCTTAGGCAAAAAGCGAACAAACGCGCCTTGGGCGTACCCCTTAAACTGTTGCTTTTTCAAGCGGCAAGCGAAAAAGGTACAGGCTTTAACCGCTGGCTACGATCTAAGGGTGAGCCACCAGTTATCTATGATTCTATAGAATCGGTGCTCAGCCTAGCTAGACTCAATCGCGCCTACCGAAAACTCGGATATTTTAACACCTCTTCTCGGTTCGATTTAAGCTACTCTAAGCAACAGAAAATGGTGAAACAGCAATTTTCAGTAAGTACTGGGGATCGGTTCACCGTTGATTCAGTGGGGCTTAAAATTGACAACCCTAATCTGCGTGCCTTAATAGAAAAACACAGCTCATCAAGTCTTATTGCTTCAGGAAAATTCGTGAACATCGATGAGCTTGAAGCCGAGCGTCAACGCCTACTGAACACACTGCGCAATGAGGGAGCTTTCGGTTTACAAAAGAGCAGCATTCGTTTTGAAATAGACGGAGACACCACAAAAACCAATGCGACAAAAACTCTAGACCTATTCACCGTTATAGATGAATCGGCTGACACCCAGCTCTACCAAGTTGGTAGCGTTCGGGTGTACATTGATCAACTCAATGAAGTGTCTACGACAGCGTCTGACACGATAAATCGCTTGTTGTTTTACACCTCTGACAGCACCTTGGATTTAGAAGAAATCGAACAGCGTATTGCCTTCAAACCCGAAGCGCGCTACAGCGATAGCTTTCGAACGGTCACTTTAGACCAATTGGGGCAACTGAACTACTTCACTTACCCTTCGTTTAACTATCAAGCCAGCGACAACCAAACCGTTGACCTCAACCTTTATTTACGCTCTCGAAAACGTTACTCGCTTACAGCCGATTTTGATATAACGCATTCGGCTATTCAGCAAATTGGCACCTCGCTGCGCTCTTCTATTCTTGCTAGAAATGTGTTTGGTTCTTTTGAAAATCTAAGCCTTTCCCTGAGCGGAACCATTGGAAATTCGATCATACCCGGAGCCAATATTACCTCTGAATTGGGTGTAGACCTCAATCTAAGTTTTCCTAGATGGTGGTTTGGCGTCTCCCTAGAAGACTGGGCCTCTCAAGAAAAAAATCCGCTGAGCACCCTGCAACTGGGCACTGTTTTTCAGCAAAACTTAGGTCTAGATCGGCAAACCATAAATGGCATTTACCGATTTAGTTTTAGAGATAGGGGCGCACAGCACACCCTGGAGTTTCCTAAAATCTCCTATGTGAATAACCTAAACCCCGATAATTTCTTTACTATCTATAGAAACACTTATGAAACCTTAGACGAGCAAGCAACTGGCTTAAAAGAAGACGGGCTGTATGCCGATTTCTTTGAGCCGTCTATAAGCGGTACAGCAGTGCAACTGCGAATTCCAGAGGGAACCGCTGCTTTTATATCAGCAGTACAAAGCGGAGAAATAGCTCTTGAGGCTGAATCTGCCTTGCTGGTTAGGCGCATAGAAGAGCGCCGGGAACGCTTAACAGAGAACAATTTCATTCTCTCCTCGAGCTACGCCTATCTAAAAGAAAACACTACAAACCGCAACGCCTCAGACTACAAGCAGTTTTTTTCGAAACTTGAATTCTCCGGATTTTTGTTAGACGCACTCGAGCCCTTTAATCGCCCAGGCGAGCTGTTCAATGTAGCCTACGCGCATTACATCAAGTCAGAAGTTCAATTCATTCGTCACTGGCCTACTGGACAGCGCTCAAGTGCCGCTTTGAGGGCCTACGGAGGACTGGCTATTCCATTTGGGCGCTCCAATACCATTCCGTTTGTTCGCAGTTTTTTTGCCGGCGGAACCAACGATATCAGGGCCTGGAATCCGTATACGCTGGGACCTGGAACGACCAATCAAATCAACGAATTTAACGACGCCAACTTAAAACTAACCCTAAGCGGTGAATGGAGGTTTCCCTTATCCCGAAGCTTATACGGAGCGCTGTTTACCGATATCGGAAATATCTGGAACGCCCTAGACGGAACCGAAAATGAAGAAGCGATTTTCTACGGCTGGAAATCCTTAAAAGACAGTGCGATTGCCTCAGGATTCGGATTCAGATACGACTTCGACTATTTCATCTTTCGCTTAGACTTGGCCTGGAAGGTGCACAATCCGGCCCTAAACGGCAGTGAACGCTGGATTTTTAACCGCCCTCAAAACAATGCGCTTTTCAACATTGGAATCAATTATCCGTTTTAAAAGCATTTAGTACATTTGACGACTAACATCAATAAAACTCGAACAAATGTCTTCACATTCTATCCCGACTGGTGTGGCCACTGGCGATGCCGTTCAATCTATATTCGCGCTAGCCAAACAAAAGGCATTCGCCCTTCCCGCAGTTAATGTTACCGGGTCAAACACTATTAATGCCGTACTCGAAACTGCAGTGGCGCTCAACTCCCCCGTCATTATTCAATTTTCTAACGGAGGAGCTCAATTTAACGCCGGAAAAGGACTTTCTAACGAGGGTCAAAAAGCAGCCATAGCCGGAGCCATTGCCGGAGCTAAACACGTGCATCAGTTAGCGGAGGCTTATGGTGCGACGGTTATTC
>JAURFJ010000068.1 GCA_030834365.1 Flavobacteriaceae bacterium
GATTTCGAAACACGGGCATATCCGTATCCCGGAAGGTCGACCAAGAACCAATTTTCATTGATAATGAAGTGATTGATGAGCTGTGTTTTTCCAGGTCGTGATGAGGTCTTCGCCAGTGAGCTGTGATTGGTAAGTGCGTTGATAAGCGAAGATTTACCCACATTAGATCGGCCAATAAACGCGTATTCAGGCAACGGTTGAGAAGGGCACTGTTCTACTGATGAATTGCTCATCACGAACTTTGCCGAGTGAATTTTCATACCAATGGGTTTTACAATTGGCGTTTTTTAAGCCAAGCTTCTAGCAGTCTATTGAATTCTTCAGGATGTTCCATCATCGGTGCATGCCCGCAGCGATCAACCCAAAAGAGTTCGGAATCGGGCAACAGCTTGTGAAATTCTTCGGCTACTTCGGGAGGGGTAACCTTGTCGTTTCTACCCCAAATAATACAGGTAGGAGTCTTGATTTTTGGCAAGTCTTTGGCCATATTATGACGAATAGCACTCTTGGCAATAGCTAAGGTCTTAACGAGCTTACTTCGATCGTTGACAAGGTCAAAGACCTCGTCAATAATTTCTTTAGTGGCCACTTCTGGATCGTAAAATACTTCTTCAGCTTTCTTTTTGATGTATTCGTAATCTCCACGCTTTGGATAGCTGTCTCCCATGGAGTTCTCGTATAGCCCAGAGCTTCCGGTGATAACTAAGGCCTTGACGTTTGAAGAGAACAATTTCACGTGAAGTAATCCAATGTGTCCGCCTAGCGAATTACCTAGCAAGATTACATCGGAAAGTCCTAAGTGTTTAATAAAGTCGTCTATGTATTCTGCAAATGACTTAACGGTAGTCTTGAGCAGTGGCAACTCATAGAGTGGTAAAACCGGAATAATAACGCGGTAATTCAGCTGTGAGAAGTGGGTAACTACGGCGGAAAAATTGCTAAGCCCCCCCATTAGCCCGTGCAGAATAATAATAGGAGTGCCTTCGCCTTGATCTAGATACTGAAACTCACCGGTACTCTTAGTCTTCTGACCTTGCTGCATACTGTGGGATTGCAAAGCCCAAATATAGAAAATTAGCACAACTACACTATTGGGGATAACTTTCTTCAAATTGTGGATAAAAGTGTCTAAAAGTGTCTAAAAGTGGAGATATAACCCCTATATTTGAGGGGTATATCAGTGAGTATGACCCATTTAATCGGACAATACGAGTGCAAGGCAGATGCTAAGGGGCGGGTGAATATTCCGTCTACCTTGATGTCTCAGTTATTTCCGATACTCGACAAGGGTTTTGTTTTAAAGCGTTCCGTCTTCCAGCAGTGTCTTGAGTTTTATCCTAAGCAAGCCTACGACGAACTGATGACTAAGATTCTGGCCAAAAATCAGTTCAGCAGAAACTACGATACATTCTTAAGAAACTTTCTTGCCGGCTCGCAACAGATCAATCTTGAGGAGCACGGACGACTTCAAATCCCTAAAGCCTTAATCTCTTTTGCGTCTATTAACAAAGAGGTGGTACTCGCCTCTGCGATTAATCGCATTGAGATTTGGGATAAAGTAAAGTATGAGGCTGTGTTGACTGAAGGGCAAGACATATACGCTGACCTAGCTGAATCTATATTCTCTGATGACACAAACCTATCATAGTCCGGTTTTACTTAGTGAATGTGTCGAGGCGCTATCGATACGCCCCAACGGCACCTATGTAGACCTGACTTTTGGAGGCGGCGGTCATTCACGAGCTATTCTTGAAAAATTAGGTGCCTCAGGTAAGCTTTTTGCCTTTGATCAAGATGCAGATGCTCAGCAAAATGCCTTAGATGATACGCGATTTACGTTGATCGCCTCAAACTTTAAGCACCTCAAAGCGCAACTTCGTTTTTTCGGCTGTACCTCTGTCAACGGTGTGTTGGCAGACTTTGGTGTTTCATCGCATCAATTTGACACCGCAAAGCGCGGGTTTTCTACGCGATTTGATGCACCTCTTGATATGCGAATGAGCGCACAAATGAAAACTACAGCTGCTGACGTGGTCAATACTTATTCGGTAGATGCACTTGCCCAGTTGTTCAGAAAATACGCCGATCTGAAGAATGCCTTTTCGATTGCAAAGGCTATCGAGAAGCGCCGGCAATCAGGTGCTATAGTCACCACATTCGAACTGCTAGAGGCGGTCGAGTCTGTGCTGTATGTGCCCAAGCGCAATCAACAGAACGCACAAGTCTTTCAAGCTATCCGCATTGAGGTAAATCAAGAGCTTGAGGCCATTGAGCAGATGCTTGTCCAATTAATCGATGTTGTTGAGGAGGGCGGTCGTGTCGCGCTTATGAGCTATCATTCGTTAGAGGATCGCCTGGTAAAAAATTTCATAAGAGCCTCACGGGTAGACGGTCAAATCGAAAAGGACTTCTACGGTAACCCAAAACTGTTTTTCAAAAAGGTGGGCCAGCCGATAGAGGCTTCTGATGAAGAGCTGCGTTTGAACCCTAGGTCTAGAAGCGCGGTGCTTCGGGTCGCAGAGCGCGTAAAAAACTTGTACAAGGAGTCATGAAAAACTGGTTTGTAGAGTTGTTTAAGGGGAGCCTTTTGGTTAGTGAAGACGCAGCTAAAAATTGGCGCTTCATCTTCTTTGTCTTTTCGCTTTTTGCCCTCATGATTTATGCTGCGCATAGTGCAGACCAGAAGGTGGTTCGCATAGACACCCTGAGCAAACAGCTTCAGGGGCTTAGAAATGAGCATATTGAGGGCCGCCGTGCGGTTCAGCAGATTCGATTGGAGTCTTCTATGAAAACGAGTTTAGAGGGAAAAGGGTTGCGCCCATCGGTGGTTCCGCCAGTTAAAATAGTAGTGAATTAATATGGATCAAAAAGTAACAACAATGATGAGGCGCCTGCTTTTAGTAGCGGCTTTTATGTTGCTCTTTGGTGGGCTCATCTCGTACAAACTGTTTCAAATTCAGTGGGTTGAGAAAGACGAGCTGAAGCATTCTGCACTTTACGATAATCGCAAGCTCGAGCCAATTGAAGCGAAAAGGGGCTCGATATACTCAGTCGACGGAGCTCTTTTAGCCACATCGGTGTCTTCGTATTCGGTGCATTTTGATCCTACCGTGTCTAGGGGCGATCTGTTTGAGAATGAGATCGGATTGCTATGCGATTCACTGGCGCAATTGCTCGATAGAGATGCTAGGGGGCTAGAAGCGAAGTTGAGAAGAGCGCGCCAAGAAAAAGACCGCTATGTGCGAATTGCCTCCAATCTAGACTACGGAGACTACAAGCGCCTTGAGCGTTTTCCACTCTTTCAGCACGGCAGAGGCAAAGGAGGGCTGATTGTAGATTCAAAGGTTACCCGAAAAAAACCGCTAGATCCGTTAGCTTCTCGTTTGGTCGGCTACTACTTAGACGAGGGAACCAAAACCTATCGCGTTGGTCTTGAAGGCGGTTTCAACGATCACGTACTTAAAGGAGAAGACGGTCTTCGAGAGGTGCAACGCATTCAAAAAGGGCTTTGGAAACCCGTTAATCTAGACAATACCAAAGAGCCTAGAGATGGGTACGACTTGGTTACTACTATTCACAGCAACATCCAAGACATCACCCATTCTACCTTAAGTCAGGTGCTGAGGCAGTATCGCGCCGAGCGCGGTCTGGCCGTTGTTATGGATGTTAAGACAGGAGCCATTCGGGCCATGTCTAATTTGAACATGAACCCTGACTCGACCTACAGCGAGACCTACAATGCGGCAGTAGCCGATTTGTATGAGCCGGGTTCAACCTTTAAACTCATGTCACTCATTGCGGCCTTAGAAGATAAAAAGGTAGACACAGCCACCACCTTTCACGCAAAATTTGGTCAATACAAAGTCTACGACAAGTACATATACGATTCTCGCAGGGGCGGATACGGTGCCATAAACTTAGCCACCGCCTTTGCCGTTTCTTCGAACACCGCCTTTGCTGAAATGATCAACGAGGGCTACAAGGGAAGTGCGCAGGCTTTTGTGAATCGACTCTATTCCATGAAACTGCACGAGCCTTTGGGTTTGCCCATTGAAGGTGAGCAAGCTCCCTTAATTCGCTATCCGGGCGACAAAGGCTGGTCAGGTCTTTCTCTGGCTTGGATGTCTCATGGGTATGAGCTGCTCATGACGCCTCTGCAAGTGCTTGCATTCTATAATGCGATTGCCAACGACGGTCGGTATATTAAGCCGCGTTTTGTCGCTGAGGTAAGGCGTGGAAATCAGGTAGTGCGCAGTTTTGACACAGAGGTGGTACATCCGTCTATAGCCAGCACGAAAACGGTGAAAATCGCCCAGCGCCTGCTTGCTGATGTAGTCGAAAAGCCCTACGGAACTGCCCATAAGCTTTACGATAAGCATTTTCCGATCGCCGGAAAAACGGGTACCGCTCAGATAAACTATCAGTTGGGCAAAGAAAATGTCGACTATGTTTCTTCATTTGTTGGATACTTTCCGGCGGACGCTCCGCGCTATTCGTGCATTGTAGTGGTTCATCGTCCAGATAAGAACGATAAAATCTACGGAGCCGATGTTGCCGGTCCAGTTTTCAAGTCTATCGCACAGAAAATTTATGCGACCTCTCCCTTTGTTGATCAAGTGCGCCTAGAAACGCAGCTTACCCAGTCGCCAAAGGCACCTGAGCAAAAGCCACTAGTGAGTGTAACCCCATTGCTCACTTCTGAAATTACGCAAGCTGAAATTGCCATCAAATGAAGACACTGAAAGAACTGTTGTATAAAGTTGCAATTAATGCGGTTTCGGGATCAACCGAAAGGTTGATTAGCGGCGTTGCAGCAGATTCACGCAACTGCGCTCAGGGTTCTTTATTTGTAGCCATAAAAGGTGGGCGCATTGATGGTCATCAGTTTATTGACGAAGTGCTTGAAAATGGAGCGGTGGCCGTAGTTTGCCAACATTTGCCAGAAACCTTAAAGGAAGGAATAACCTACATTCAGACTGAAAATCCACGCGCTGCTCTTTCGAGGGTAGCCTCAAATTGGTTTGAAAACCCATCGTCTTCGATAAAAGTGGTTGGTGTTACCGGTACCAACGGAAAAACCTCGGTAGCTACCTTGCTACACGAGACGGTTCGACTCATGGGCTATGATGCCGGATTGGTTTCTACCATCAAGATATGCTATGGCGATCAGGTGTTTAATGCCACACACACGACTCCAGACCCTTTAGTGATTCAGTATCATTTGGCGCAGATGCGCGATCAAGGCTGTTCGTTTTGTTTCATGGAGGTCAGCTCACATGGCATTGATCAAGAGCGTCACCTTGGCATTGACTTTCAGGGTGCGGTATTCACTAATCTCTCTCACGACCATCTCGATTACCACAAGACCTTCGCGGCCTATCGCGATGTCAAAAAACGCCTGTTCGATCAGCTCGAACCGCGCTCTTTTGCGCTGGCCAACGCTGATGATAAAAACGGGCGCTATATGCTCCAAAATTCGAAGGCGCGTATGCATTTCTACGGCCTTAAAACGATTAGTGAGTTCAAAGCTCAGGTATTAGAGAATCAGGCCACAGGTATGTTGATGCGTATAGAAGATAAGGAGCTTTATACCCCTCTTCACGGTGCATTCAACGCCTCAAATCTGTTGGCGGTATACGCCGTGTGTGTATTGTTGGGCTTTGATAAAGATGAGGTTGCTGTTGCCATGAGTCAGCTGAAACCTGTAGAGGGTAGGTTCAACGTGGTCATGGGATCCGATAAAGTAATGGCTGTAGTTGATTTTGCCCACACCCCAGATGCACTAAAAAACGTCTATGAGGCTATCGCTCAATTGCGCACTAAAAACGAACGCTTGATAACAGTGCTAGGCTGCGGTGGAGACCGGGATCAAACCAAACGCCCAGATATGGGAAAAATAGCTGCAGAACAGAGCGATGTGGTGATTTTTACCTCAGATAATCCTAGAAACGAAGATCCTTTGCGCATAATCGACCATATGAACGAAGGGGTTTCTGTAGACCTAAAGCGAAAGGTTCTGGTTCAGCCTGATCGATTTGAGGCACTAAAGATGGCCGTCACTTTGGCGCAACCAAATGATATGCTTTTGGTCGCTGGAAAGGGTCATGAAAAGTACCAAGAAATCGGTGGCCAGCGCTTTGAATTCGATGACTTGAAGATCGTAAAAGAACTGCTAAACGCCTAACCCTATGCTTTACCATCTATTTGATTTTCTTGAACGCAATTACCAGCTACCTGGCGCCTCGCTTTTTCAGTTCTTGTCGTTTAGAGCAGCCCTAGCCACCTTGACTGGTCTTATCATTGGATCGGTCTTTGGAAAATCAATTATTGGTTTACTGCGCCAAAAACAAATTGGCGAGCGTATTCGCGATCTAGGATTAGACGGTCAGGCCCAAAAAGCGGGTACACCAACCATGGGCGGTCTGATCATTATTGGCGCCACTCTTATT
>JAURFJ010000069.1 GCA_030834365.1 Flavobacteriaceae bacterium
CGACCGACCTGAGTTTGACATATTTGTTTAATGCAGAACGTGCTAACCGCATTGTCTATCAGTCTATGTTAGATACTGAACAGCTTGGTTTTCCTGAGTTTTTAAAACTCATCTTTGAGAAGACGCTTCGTCAAAAACCGCTTTATGGATTTCAAGGAATGGTACAAGAGGTTATTCAGTTTACCGTTCTCAAGCGATTGATGGAACTAGCCTCACAGGACATGGTTTATCCACAAGTAACCGAGGCTGTGGTTTTTGAGATGATGCGCACACGTACCTTCTTGGGAGATCAACAAACCGATCCGACAGCCATATTTATGCGAAAAGAGATTGATCGATTCTTGGGTAATCCCGAGGGGTATAAATCAAACCTTAAGGTTGTTGATGTTCCAGATGGTTCTCCCATAGGTTCTATTTTTGCATGCGGCATTGAATAAAGAATCGATTTAACGTATGAGTGATCCAGTGAATTCTATTCCGCCTAAGGCGGCCAAACGTCCTTTTACTATTGAGAAGCACGGGCACCAGCGTGTAGATCCCTATTACTGGTTAGCCGATAGAGAGTCTGCCGAGTTACTCGACCATTTACACAAAGAGAAGGCGTATTACGAGGCTAGCACAGTTTCGCAGAATGAGCTTAAAGAAACCCTGTATAACGAAATCCGTGGCCGCATAAAAGAAGAAGATCAATCGCTACCGGTTTTCAAGCACGGCTATTGGTACGAAACACGCTTCAAGGAGGGGCTTGAATACCCGATTCACGTTCGTTACCCCTCTGTCAATAAGCGCGATGAGCCCGAAGTATTATTTGATGTGAATGCCATGGCTGAGGGTTATGAATACTACGACTTAAGAGGAGTGCGTATTAGCTTTAACAACCGCTACGCACTTTTCGCTGAAGACACGGTTTCGAGAAGGCAGTACACCATTAAAATCAAAGATCTTAAAGAAGGTCAAATCTTAACTGACTGCATTGAGAACACAACGGGTTCACCTTGTTGGTCAGCAAACAACGCTACCTTTTTTTACGTCAAAAAAGACCCTGAAACGCTTAGGGCGTATGGAGTATTTCGCCATCAAATAGGCACCGACTCAAAAGATGACGTATGTGTGTTTCACGAAGAAGACGAAACCTTTAACGTTGGCGTTTACCTCTGTAAGAGCAGGTCATACATCATCATTGTTTCGGCTTCTACTTTGACAACAGAGTACCGCATTCTAAAGTCAAATGATCCCTTTGGAGCCTTTCAAGTATTTAGTGAACGTCAACGCGGACTTGAATACAACATAGATCATTTTGGCTCACATTTTTATGTGCTTACGAACAAAGATGAAGCTACCAATTTCAAGCTTATGCGCACTCTGGTTACACAAACAGATGCGTCATTTTGGGAGCCATTTATCGCACATCGCCCTTTGGTTCTGCTTGAAGATTTCGACTGCTTTAATTCGTTCTATGTTTTAGCAGAACGAGAATTGGGATTAACCCGACTACTGGTTAATAGCTGGGACAATTCGTTTTCGTTTTACATACCGATAGCCGGTGAAACCTACGTCTGCGATCTTTACGACAATCCCGATTTTGATACAGAGGTGATTCGTTATTATGTGAACGCCATGACTGTTCCACCTAGTATTTATGAAATAAACGTTATCGATCAAGCCACTCGACTACTGAAGCAACAAGAGGTGGTTGGTGGCTACGATCAGACCCAATACGTGTCTACCCGACTGTGGGTGAAGGCCGATGACGGTGCGAATATACCCGTCAGCCTTGTGCGGCATAAAGATACTGCTGAGTATGCACCAACACTGCTTTACGCCTATGGCTCTTACGGTCACACTGTAGATCCAACCTTTTCAGTTTCGCGCTTATCTCTACTGGATCGAGGGTTTGTTTTTGCCATTGCCCATGTTCGCGGTTCTCAATATTTAGGAAGAGCATGGTACGACAACGGGAAAATGGAAGAAAAAATGAACACCTTCAATGACTTCATTAGCGCTTCAAGGCATCTAATAACTTCAAAAATAACCCACACCGATAAATTATTTGCCATGGGAGGGTCTGCAGGAGGAATGCTTATGGGAGTTATTGTTAATAAAGCCCCAGAACTCTATAAAGGTGTAATTGCAGCTGTTCCGTTCGTAGATGTAGTAACCACCATGCTCGATGACAGTATTCCATTAACTACTGGAGAATACGATGAATGGGGTAATCCCAATATTGAATCAGACTATTTCACAATGCTGGCCTATTCTCCGTACGACAATGTTGAAGAAAAAGCGTACCCTCATATGTATATTAGCACAGGTTTCCACGATTCACAAGTTCAGTATTGGGAGCCTGCGAAATGGGCACTTAAGCTTAGAGAAAATAATACGGCCGACACCAAAATTTTACTTGATATAGACCTGTCAGTTGGTCACGGGGGTGCATCAGGTCGATTTGAACAGCTTCGAGAAGTGGCTAAAGAATACGCCTTTATTATTGAACTATCTGAAAATCAGACTATTTAGACTTTAGTTATATTTGTCAAAATTTTTGGTTTGTTTCTACCCTTTAGAAAACGAAGAAAAGTTGATGCGGCCCAGTCGTTCCTAGACCTTGTAGGAAACACGCCGCTATTGAAGCTCAATCGATCAGTTAAGCCAGTGTTAGGCGATGTCTACGCCAAGCTGGAGTGGTTTAACCCAGGTCAGTCGTCTAAAGACCGTATAGCACTTCATATCATAGAAAATGCCGAGAAGAACGGCTTGTTGAATCCCGGCGACACTATAGTTGAGACTACCTCTGGTAACACAGGTTTTAGCTTAGCCATGGCTAGTATGGTTAAAGGTTATAACTGTATTCTTGCCGTAAGTTCTAAGTCTTCACAAGACAAGATCGACACTTTGAGAGCAATGGGCGCCGAAGTGCACATCTGCCCAGCACATGTTTCGGCAGAAGACCCTCGATCGTATTACGAAGTAGCCAAACGAATTCACCGAGAAACACCCAATTCGATATACATCAATCAGTATTTTAATGACCTAAATACTGAGGCTCACTACCTAACTACGGGCCCCGAGATTTGGAATCAGACAAACGGCACAATTACCCATTTAGTAGCGTGCAGCGGAACAGGTGGTACCATTTCAGGAACCGCGCGGTATTTAAAAGAGCGCAATAGTCGCATCAAGGTGCTAGGTATTGATGCCTACGGATCAGTGATTAAAAAATACCACGAAACAGGTAAGTTTGATGAGAATGAGATTCATCCGTATCGCATAGAAGGGTTGGGAAAAAACTTGATTCCTTCGGCTACCGATTTTGAATCTATTGACCATTTCATAAAAGTAACTGATAAAGAAGCCGCTTTAAGAGCGAGGTCGCTGGCTAGAGAAGAGGGAGTCTTTGCCGGATACACCTCAGGTGCAGCTATTCAAGGACTGCTGCAGTATAACGAACTTGGTTATTTTGATAAAGACAGTGTAATCGTGGTAATCTTACCCGATCACGGCTCGCGTTATTTGAGTAAAATATACAATGAGCAATGGATGATCGATCAAGGGTTTACAGAACAATCTTCGGAATCCGCTGTTAAAAAAGGCTCAAAAGTAGACTGAGAATACCGCCTCTTGAGGCGCGCAGCATTTAAGTTTTAATCTTACTTTTGCGTGTATTTCTACACACATTGATTTTACATTTATGAGAGATTTATTCGATCGAATCATCGAAAATAAAGGTCCCTTAGGTAAGTGGGCCGCACATGCAGAGGGTTATTTTGTTTTTCCAAAACTAGAAGGACCTATCTCGAATAGAATGAAGTTTCAAGGTCGCGATGTGATCACTTGGAGCATTAACGATTATTTGGGCTTAGCTAATCTCGAAGAGGTAAAGGCAGTCGATGCTGAGGCTGCTCTTACGTACGGAGCAGCTTACCCTATGGGCGCGCGAATGATGAGCGGTCATACCGATTTTCACGAACTGCTTGAAAATCAATTGGCGGATTTTGTTAAAAAGGAGTCGGCCTATTTACTAAACTTTGGCTATCAAGGTATAATGTCTGCCATTGATGCACTGGTGAGTAAAGACGATATTATCGTATACGATGTAGATTGCCACGCCTGTATTATAGATGGGGTGCGCTTGCACTTAGGCAAGCGGTTTACCTTCAAACACAACGATGTCGAAAGCCTAGAAAAAAATCTCGAACGTGCTACTAAGCTTGCCGAACAGCAAAACGGGGGCATATTAGTGATTTCTGAAGGGGTATTCGGAATGCGTGGTGAACAAGGCAAGCTCAAAGAAATAGCTGCCTTGAAAAAGAAGTATAATTTCAGATTTTTAGTTGATGACGCACACGGTTTTGGTACTCTTGGTGCAACCGGAGCTGGTGCGGGTGAGGAACAAGGCATTCAAGACGAGATTGATGTCTATTTTGCCACTTTTGCCAAGTCTTTAGCAGGAATTGGTGCGTTTTTGGCCGCCGACAAAGAAATTATCGATTACCTGAAATACAATTTACGCTCACAGATGTTCGCCAAATCACTTCCTATGATCTACGTCAAAGGAGTGTTGAAACGATTAGATATGTTGCGTACAAGGCCAGAGTTGAAAGCCAAGCTTTGGGAAAACGTTTATGCGCTTCAAAACGGTCTAAAACAACGGGGATTTGATATCGGAACTACTACGAGCTGCGTTACTCCAGTTTACTTAAATGGTAGTATTCCTGAGGCTATGGCCCTTGTGAAGGATCTTCGAGAAAACCATGGTATTTTCTGCTCGATCGTGGTGTATCCGGTGATTCCAAAAGGGTTGATTCTCTTGAGAATGATACCAACCGCCACCCACACCTTAGAAGACGTTGAGATCACTCTAAATGCCTTCTCATCTATTCGTGAGCGCTTAGAGAATGGTACCTACAAGCGATTATCTGCAGCCGTTTCTGCCGCTATGAATGAGTAGATAATAACTTTTTGTAGGTTACGCGCCTTTGCGTTACCACGGGGTCGAAGTCTTTCCACAATCGCTGAATGGCCAAATTATCCTCCAGTTCAGGGGTTCTATGGCAATTCACTATTCCGTATTTTTCGTACTCCTCTTTAAGTGCAGCGAACAACAATGCGGTAACCCCCTTGTTTTGGTACTCAGGGTGCACACCGATTAAATAGAGTATAGCTGTTTTTGCACGCCTTTTTGCCCGTAAAAGATGAATAATTCCCCATGGAAACAACCGACCATTTGCCCGGCGCAGGGCCTCTGCAAATGAAGGCATTGTAATGGCGAATGCTACCATCTTTTGGTCTTTGTCGAACACGAATTTGATGAATTCAGGGTTGATAAATGACAGGTACTTTTTCTTGAAATAGGTTTTTTGTCGCTCACTAATGGGCACAAAAGAAGACAGACTCGCATACGTCTCGTTGAACAGATCAAACATTTGATCGGCAACAGCGAGCACATCTTTGGTTTTGCGGTAATGTTTGGTCTCTAATTGATAACGACGGCTGATGAGATTGCTCGACTTTTCGAAAAACTTTGGATCGGCATTCTGAAGCAGAAACTCGCTTTCCAAATACTTTTTTTCAACGTGCATACCATAGGCTTCGTAGTGTCTCGGATAATAGTCAAAATTATACCACGAAATCATAGTGCTCAGTCGCTCAAAACCTTCTGTAAGAACGCCGACTTTGTCCATATTAGAGAATCCAACAGGACCTTCTATAAAGGCCAACTGTTCGTCTTTACCAATTTGACTGACTTGGTCTAATAGGGCAGCTGAAACGCTGTAGTCATCGATGAAGTCGAACCAACCAAAGCGCATCTTCGGAAGGTCTTGTTTTTCAATTTCAGTAAAATTGCGAATCGCGGCAATGCGTCCGACAATTTCGCCATTGATCTTGGCCACGAAAAAACGAGCCTCGGCATGTTCGAAAACCGGATTGATCGAAGGGTCGAAAAAATCTATTTCGTCAGATATAATAGGAGGAACCCAATACTTGTTACCTTTATAAAGTTTAAAAGGAAATCGAACAAAGTCTATAAGGTCACTCTTAGAGTGCAATTCTTCAATAGAAATCATGGTTCTAAAGTACTTCAAAATTCAGGACTGTTTCGGTTAATTGCTCGATATGATTTTACAGTTAGCTCAATTTTTTAAGGCACAAAAGAAGCATTTTTGGGTGATTGGTGGTTTTCTTGGCCTTGCGATACTATTGTTTTTTCCGGTCATTCAAGGAAAGGCATTGTATCAGTCAGATATTGCTCAGTACAAGGCAATGGCCCATTTTAGAGATCAGGCTCGAGAAAGCGGAGTAGAGTCTTATTGGACGCAATCGGCTTTTGGAGGAATGCCGACCTACCAATTGGGAG
>JAURFJ010000006.1 GCA_030834365.1 Flavobacteriaceae bacterium
GCATGTTTACTACAAAGGTGCATCTGTCTAAATTAGAGAAACACTAATTTATTGTGAACAAGCCCACTATTATTTACGACTCGCACTGCACCTTCTGCACCGCCTCAATAGATTGGGTGGCCAAAAGAGATCCCAATCAGTTTTTCGCCTTTGAACCATCTGGCTGCGATCAAACGTCTATATGGCTCAAAGAGCGCGGAATAGATGCCCAATTGACTGACAAAACGATCATTTTAATTAAACCGGGTGAGGGCTGGTTCATAAGAGCTGAGGCAATAGGTGAAATTTGCGCTCACCTGAGTCCTAAACCTTGGTGGTTCTTCCTCTTTACCGTTTTTCCAAATTCGGTTTTAGATATCGGCTACAAGCTCGTATCCTATACTAGGCGCTGGAGTAATTGAGCTACCTCTTTGTTCAGTGGTTTAGCACTGTTAAACGTAGTGCTTTGATAAGTATTAGGGTTCATTAGGCCCTGCTGCTCGAGTATAGGCATCATATGCTGGTAGTCAGAAGCGGTTTTACCGGCCAACAGCCAGTTCATGGTCTCATCATTCGGATGCTGCTGTATCAACTCGATAAATCCTGGTAAATAGAGGCGATCTTTAGTAAATCCTCCTCCCCTATATAAGCGTGTTACTAGTTTAAAAGCATGGTCTCTTGAAAGCTTATACTCGCCTACTAGTTGATCGAAGCTAGCTGCAAACGATTGACCTTTAATAACATTATCGGCCAGCACAACCCTAACAGCCAATTCAAATATTCGATCAAAATTTAAGGCTCCCGAATAGTACTCGGCCAGAACCGCTAACCCCTCTTGGGTTTGAACGTTAAATGGAAAGCCTAAGCTAAAGATCTTGAGTCTCTGATTCTCAGCATTAAAGGTAGTTACCAGATGCACACCTATCTCATGATTGGCTAGCGCTTCTAACTCTAATGCCGAGAAGTGCTCTCCCCGTTTGAGTATAACTGATTTTTTGCTGTTACTCACCATAGCTTTCGAGCTCATATGCGTAGCTGATTTTACGGTGACGTTAAATCCGTATTGGTTCACAAATGAATTCATGTACTCAAGGGCCTCCTCAGTAGTGTGCAATCGTTGACTACTCGTTAAGTTTATTTTACTCTTTGACGCTTTAATAAGTGCATGGGCGCGCTGCAGGTCTAGTGCCGATGGTGCACCAAAGGTTTTTAGGCTCGATCGTAAAAACAACTCTTTTTTCCCAACATGTTCTACGCAATCTAAAATACCACTGAAATACCACCTAAGCTGCTCATACAGCTCAGCAATTGCCTCATTTTCAATTTTTTGCATTTCGAGCTTAAACAACTCTTTTCGTATGGCTCGCAGGTTTAAGGTACACTTGGGGTAGCGAAAAACAGGGTCAATACTATAACCGCTTTTGTAAAATTTTTGACGTTCTTTTTCGGCATTGATCGGATTGATGTACAGTAATAATTCGACCTTATTTAGCAGTTGGTAGAACCGTAGGTCAATCTGTTGAAGCTTGGCGAACGGTGCACTCATAACCCAGAAAGAAGCATTTTATCTATAACTGTTTGAAGTTTATGCGCGGTTTCTTCAACTTTTTCAGGGTAAACTTCAGCAGTTAATTCGTCGCAGAAGTACTTTTTAAATTCTGTAGCTAACACCAAACAGTTTGCATGTTGATTCATCAATTGTTGTAAGAAAGCTCCTTTTCCAAAAAAGGTGTTGTTCTCGGCCACCCAAAACGTATCAAAAGAATGCGCCAAAAGATTTAAATAGCGTTCAATATAGGCTCCCCAAATCTTATGATTAACCTGTGAAGTACCCACGTTTATTTCGGGTACTTCTCGCTCCCAGCGTTTGTAGTTATAACTGTGAATATCAAATACGATTAGAGGTCGATTTGAAAACTGTTGCTCTAGTGAGTCCATTAGGTGATGAATGACAGTATAACAGCGCTTGTAGCGCTGTAGGGCCCCTGCTTTTTGCTCATCGCTCAAGGGAATGGTCCAAACAGATTTTCCCCAAGCCGTATCGTAAATGGCCTCGCTGGGTATTCTATTCAGGTCGTAATAGTAGCGGCTATCCAGACCACTAAAAACTATAGGACAGCCCTGAATGAATGATTTAGTATAGGGGTCTTCTTCGTACAAGCGCTCAGTATCAGAAAGTGCACATTGGTCGCTAAGACTCTCAGGCAAATAATGCCCGTCATGAATTGCTGCAGCTATCATAGGTGCATAGCGCTCTATTTTAAGGTGAAAGCAACGAAAGTTATCGATGGCCTCAAAGGGCTCTCTTCTATCGATGAGATCTAAAATAGCTTCGATCTTTAATTCAGCCACCATTAACTGCAACTGAATTAAGAATCTTGAACTTCCGAACGGAGTTTCGAGCGACGGTGAATCTTAAACAACATGTCGTCTACCTTTTCTTCTATAAAATCAACCACTTTGCGCTGAACCTTGGTTTTGTTCATTTTATTTACGGGAACTACTCCTCCTGGCGACATTACGTTTACCTCTATCAACTTGCCGTTGATCACATCTATACCAACAAAAAACAAGCCGTCTTTGACCAATTTCGGCCCAATTTTCTTGCAAATATTGAGTTCGTGCTTGGTTAAACTGTGTTTTTGGTAGGTTCCACCCGCAGAAAGATTTGATCGGTGATCTTTGGCATCTGGAACGCGCCTAACCGCACCTATAGGTTCTCCGTTGAGTAATAGAATTCGAATATCACCCTTCTCTGCCCCTTCTACGTACTCTTGTAAAATCACGTAATTGAATGATCCGTCTGCATTCGTGAGGTAAAAATCTAAAAGTGAATTGATGTTTTTCATCGCCGATTTCTCAATCAAAATGACTCCTGAACCACCGTAGCCATTTAACGGCTTTAAGATCATCTTATCTGAATTGGAATCTTCTATCTGGCGAATGAGGTACTCTTTATTCTTAGAAACGTGTGTGTTCGGAATGATATCTTCGTGAATATTACCAAAGGCGGCAGTGTATAATTTGTTATTGGCCTCTCTCAACCCTTCAATAGAATTTAGAATGAAAACGTCGTCTTTAACGCTGTCTAAAAAGTTCAACATCAGCGGGTCCATAGGCGGATTGGCGCGCATAAATATGCAGTCAAAACCAGCTAACGGAAGCATCTGATGCTTAAACGAGCAGCTTTTGTAAAACGCTTTGATATTAAGGGAAATCTTCGAGGGGGGATTGATCACCTGACAAAAGGCTGAAGTTACTCGATCTCTTATGGTGAGGTTTCCAGGGGTACACAAGGCTACCTTATGCCCTCTTAGTACGCACTCATGAATAAACGTTAAGGTAGTATCTCTTTCGGGGTTGATGTTCTCCCAAGGATACATCAGAAAACAAATGTGCATAGTGCGCGTGCTAGAATTAGTTCTTTAGATCGTCTATATGATCGTCCCAGTTTTTTGGCTTGGGCGTATTCAGTTTATTCAACTTTTTGGCAATTATGGTAGCCACTGTTGCATCACCAGTCACGTTAACCACTGTTCTACACATATCAAGAGGTCTGTCGACGGCGAAAATTAACGCCAACCCGATAGCCAGTTTATCTGCCGGAAAGCCCACTGACTCAAGCACTATAACTAACATTACCATGCCTGCTCCAGGAACCGCTGCTGCACCAATAGAGGCTAACAACGCCGTTAAGATAATGGTTAATTGATTTCCCAATGTTAATTCAAAGCCAAGTGCTTGAGAAATAAAAACGGCTGCAATGGCCTGATAAACACTTGTTCCGTCCATATTAATAGTGGCACCGACAGGCAAGACAAAACTGCTTACTTCTTGATCTACTCCCACATGTTCCTCTAATCGCTCCATAGTAACCGGTAGGGTTGCCGCACTTGAAGAGGTGGAGAAAGCTAGTAGTTGTGCCGGACTAATTTGGGTTATGAACCAGAAAGGATCCTTTTTGACTACGAATTTGATAAGTATCATGTAAAATACAATCATCATAAATAGCCCTAACACCAAGAGCCCTGAGTATTTCATTAGGGCAATTAGCAATTCCGGATTGTTGCTAGAAACTACAACACTTGAAAGCAAGGCGAATACAGCATATGGTGCCGATAACATAATGAGATCAACCATCTTCAAGATCACATCGTTAAGCGTATCAAAGAATTGCTTAATTGGCTGAGCGCGCTCCTCACCAATGAGCAACATAGAAATGGCAAAGAAAATGGCAAAAAATATGACCTGCAGCATTAATCCATTATCAGATAAAGCAAAAAACACATTATCAGGCACCATGTCGATCACGAATTGTAATGGACCCGCCTGTTGTTGGGCAGTGGCTGTAGCAATCTTTGAAGTGACACCACTGTCATTAGCATAAGTGGCCGTAAGTTTTTCAACGGTTTCAGGACTGATGCCATCTCCAGGCACAAATACATTTACTAGGGTAAGACCTATGAAAATGGCCACAAGGGTGGTCATCATGTAAAGGCCAAAGGTCTTTAACCCCATATCTTTAAACTTGGCAATGTCTTTGAGGTCTGAAATACCCTTGATCAGTGAAGCGAGAATCAAGGGTACGGCTATAAGTTTTAAAAGCCGCACAAAAATGGTTCCTAAAGGCAGTATCCAATTGGTGACAAATTCATTTCCCCAAGAGAAAAAAGTCATGGAAAATCCAAACAACAGACCTGCAACCATTCCAATAACTATCTTCCAGTGCAACGCCATACCTACTTGATTTTTGTATTTCGATTTAAAAGTATGTGATCCGCAATAACCAGGGCGGCCATTGCCTCCACAATAGGAACCGCTCTGGGAACCACGCAAGGGTCGTGCCTTCCTTTTCCATGCGTTTCCTCAATTGCGCCCTCAGTGGTGAGTGTTTCATAGGGCTGAAGTATAGTAGCCACGGGTTTAAACGCCACATCAAAGTAAATATCCATGCCGTTAGATATTCCACCCTGTATGCCTCCACTATAGTTCGTTTTGGTGCTTCCGTCGCTATTAAAATAATCGTTGTGGTCACTACCAAACATGGCAGCACCTTCAAAACCGCTTCCGTATGCAAAGCCCTTTACCGCGTTGATAGATAGCATTGCAGCGCCTAGATTAGCGTGTAATTTTTGAAATACGGGCTCTCCTAATCCTACAGGAACGTGTTTGATAACGCAGCGAATCACTCCGCCAACCGTGTCTCCCTTTTTCTTCACTTGACCGATGTAATCGATCATTTTTTCGGCCATTTGTGGGTCCGGACACCGCACTATGTTCTCTTCTGCCCTACTCAGGTCTAGTTCGGTATAAAACTGATCTAGCCGCATCGTTCCCACCTGGTTCACATAGGCCTGAACATGAACAGGGGATATGAATTGTTTAGCAATAGATCCAGCAACCACCCGTGCGACGGTTTCTCTTGCCGATGATCGACCTCCTCCCCTGTAGTCTCGAAAACCGTACTTCTTGTCATACACATAATCGGCATGAGAGGGCCTATACGAATCTTTTATGTGCGAGTAATCTTTTGATCGCTGATTGGTATTTTCAATACTGAAACCAATAGGGCTTCCGGTGGTAATTCCTTCAAAGATTCCGGAGTGAAAGACCACTTTATCGGCCTCCTTACGCTGTGTGGTGATCTTTGATTGACCTGGTTTACGCCGATCTAATTCGAGTTGCACCAGACTTTCATCGATCTTCAATCCTGCAGGGCATCCGTCAATGATGCCGCCTAAAGCTGAACCGTGAGACTCACCAAAAGAGGTTAAACGGAATATATTACCGAAACTGTTTGAGGCCATATTCCCTTAATTTAAGGATTGTGCGGCTAAAATAGAACTCTTTTTCTAGACTTTATCCTTAACCTTTTATTATCACAGTGTTCATGATTAGTTAAGTTTTAAGTGCATTACACTGTATTAATTTCGCTTCAATACGCTGATACACATTGAAGAAACGAAAAATTGACATTGCTATTATCTCCGACGTTCATCTAGGAACATACGGGTGTCACGCCGATGAGCTCATTGCCTATCTAAATAACATTGAACCAAAGAAGCTTATTTTGAACGGTGACATTATAGATATATGGCAATTCAGGAAGCGTTACTTTCCGTCTTCACACCTTAAGGTGCTTAAAAAAATTATCGGAATGGCCTCCAAAGGCACCGATGTATACTACATAACCGGAAATCACGACGAGATGTTACGTAAGTTTTCTGGCAATGCCATGGGGCGCTTCAAGATTTGCGATAAACTAGTTCTAGACCTAGGAAAAGAAAAGGCCTGGATCTTTCATGGAGATGTGTTCGATATATCTATTCAAAACGCCAAATGGCTTGCGAAATTAGGCGGATGGGGTTATGACCTTTTGATACTGCTCAACAAGGTAGTAAACTGGTTGTTGTTGAAAATGGGTCAGGAAAAGTATTCACTTTCTAAGCGCATAAAAAACAGTGTTAAGGGTGCCGTAAAGTACATTCAGAACTTCGAACGAGTAGCCGCTGAATTGGCCATCGACAACGAGTACGATTACGTTATTTGTGGGCATATTCACCAGCCTAAAAAAGAAATATTCCAGAATAGCAAAGGAAAGACCACCTATTTAAATTCGGGCGATTGGGTTGAAAACTTGACGGCCTTAGAGTACAGCTTTAAACGCTGGAGGATTTATCAGTACAATCACGACAAACTGTCTCCGTTCTTTGTGGATGAAGACCTTAAAGAAATGGACATAGATGAATTGATTGCCTCAATCACTAAAAAAGAAGAGGGCCTACGCAATATCGAAATCGTCGAAGACAATTCTAACGACGAAGATTAAGGTCTAAGAGCCTGAGCTAAAACTTCTATTGGGTGCAAGGCTATCCGTTTAGTTCCGTCTTTAATTTGGTGTCTGCAGCTTGTCCCATTGGCTACAATAAGTGTCTCTTCAGGAGCTTTTCTTACAGCCTTAAACAGTTTGAGTTCACCGATTCGCATTGAAAGGTCGTAATGCTCTTTTTCATACCCAAACGAGCCGGCCATTCCACAGCAACCTGTTGGCATCAGCGTTACTCGATAATTCGGAATCGTATTGAGCAAATCAAACGTAATTTTTTGGTTAGAATGCGCCTTTTGATGACAATGTACATGAACCTTGACCGATCTAGCCTCTTCGGTGAACACTTCACTGGTGAAGGATCCCTCCTTCAATTCGTTTATCAAGAACTCTTCAATCAAGAAGCTCTGAGTAGCCAGTTTCTCTACATGCGGATCCTCAGGCATTAATCGAATGTACTCGTCTCTAAAACTGAGTATAGCCGAAGGTTCTAATCCAATGATCACCAAATCTTGATCGAGATAAGGTTTAAACGTCTCCAAGCTCTTTGCAGCGCATTGCTTAGCCTGTCGCAGAAATCCTTTGGAGATAAATGCTCTACCACTTTCAGCGTATACCAAATGAAGTGCATAACCCAACCTATTGAGTACTTCTATAGCCGACTTTACCAGTGAAGCGTCAAGGTACTTACTGAACTCGTCAATATAGAGCACTATTTCTTTTATGGGTTTATCGACCTTTGGTAGTTGGCGGTAAAATTGGTGATAGTTAACTGCATACAGCTGAGGTAAAGAGCGCTTACTAGCCACACCTAAAAAGCCCTTTATCAAGTAACTTACAGGACTCTTAAAGAGCCCATTGGCCAACCAAGCGGCATTCGAAGCCAATTTGTTAAGTGAGGTACTGTATGCAAAAAAGCGGCTTCTAAGGCTATAACCCTTTTTCTCTTGATATTGAAAGAGGTATTCAGCTTTTAATGTAGCCATGTCTACATTTGAAGGGCACTCACTAGCGCAAGCTTTACAGCTCAGACATAAGTCTAGAGCTTCAACCACTTCTTCGTGTGAAAAAGCATCTAATTCGTTTTCTTGAGTGATAAACATGCGCAGCGCGTTCGCCCGAGCTCTTGTCGTGTCTTTTTCATCTCTGCTAGCGTGGTAACTAGGACACATGCCTCCGTGTGCTTCTTCTGTTTTTCGGCAGTCACCGCTCCCATTGCACTGTTCAACAGCTCGTAGGTAACCTTGCGAATCAGAGAAGTCTAAAAAGGTGTTTAGTTTAGGCTCTTTACGATCTGGTTCATAGCGTAATGCTTTATCCATTGGATACGGATTGACAATCTTACCTGGGTTAAATAAACCCTGAGGGTCAAAAAGCCGCTTTATCTCTTTAAAAAGAGCATAGTTATCTTCTCCTACCAGTTCTGGTAAAAATTCAGCTCTGACTATACCGTCTCCATGTTCTCCGCTTAAACTACCTTTGTATTTTTTAGTCAATTGCATTACATCGGTTGTTATCGAACGAAATAACACAACGTCTTCTGATTTTTTTAAATTGAGAATAGGTCTTAAGTGCAATTCACCTGCTCCAGCATGGGCATAATAGACCGCTCTTTGCCCATAGCGCTTCATGAGCGCCGAAAACTCCATTATAAAGGGTTTGAGATCAGATAACGCAACGGCCGTGTCTTCGATGCACGCAACGGCCTTATCATCTCCAATCATATTTCCTAAAAGACCTAACCCTGCTTTGCGCAATTCGTGAGCCTTCTGAATAGAGTCTCCCTCAAGTACGGGTGAAGCATAACTCGCACTGTATTGCTTTAAAAAGTCTTTTAGTCTAGACACTTGAAGATCTAAATCTTCTACAGAATGTGCGCGAACTTCAAGCATTAAAAGCGCTTCGGGGTCACCGACCACAAAATCACGAGCACTGCTGTACAACTTGTTGCCTTTAGTGCAGTCGAGAATAACCTTGTCCATCATCTCACAGGTGTAGAGCATATGCTTCATAACGGTCTCTACATCACTGAGACAACCCTCTAAAGAGTCGTAATGCGTAACCACCATGGCTGCATAAGCAGGGGGGATTTCGTCGAGCTTTAATTCAATTTCAGTGGTGAAAGCAAGCGTACCTTCACTTCCGCACAAAAGTTTAGCTACATTCCAGTGCTGAGTACCGCTGGACTCTTCTAGATCGTTAATGAGCACATCGATGGCATATCCCGTATTTCGTCGATGAATTTCGGCTTTTGGAAAATGCTCACGAACCTGCTCTTTTACCCCCGCACGACTAAGTATTTCAAGCAAGCGCTTCTCTATGACTTTTCCCTGTTGGCTATACTGGATGTTCGAGGGCTCTTCTCCAAATTCGTGAATCGAACCATCAGCCAAGACAGTTCTTAGCTTAGCTATTTTGTCACGAGTGACTCCGTAGCGAATAGAAGTGGTTCCTGAACTGTTATTGCCCACCATTCCCCCAATGGTGCAGCGATTAGCGGTTGAGGTATTTGGACCAAAAAACAGGCCGTATGGCTTTAAGTAGCTATTGAGCTCATCGCGAATGACCCCAGGCTGCACTCTAATTCGTTTGGCCTTTTCGTCAAACTCGAGAATTTTAGTGAGGTGCCTTGAGGTGTCTACAACCACACCCTCCCCTACACATTGTCCGGCTAGAGAAGTACCTGCAGCTCTTGGAATTAAAGAAATCTGATTGGCTCCCGCCCACTTTACAATTTCTTGGAGATCGCTTTCATCTTTTGGAAAGGCTACGCCCAAAGGATTCATCTGGTAAACTGAAGCATCTGTGGCATATATCGCCCTGTACAGCTCGTCTTCTAACAATTCACCTTTAAAACGGGTCTTTAGTTCGTTAAATAATGCTGACTTTATCATTTAGTTTCGACGCTTTAAGACCCAGAAAAAGAGTAGTAGTGGTATCACCAAAACTAAAGTTAGGGTAGAATTGTTCAAAAATAGAGCTGGTTTTAATAGAGCGGTTAGAATGAATCCGCCAATGGCTCCGCCAAAATGAGCGGCATGCCCAATTCGGTCGGTGTTTTTATACATGCCGTAAACCGAATACATGAGAAACCCAAATCCAAACAATGGGGCTGGTATAGGCAATGGAATGGGCATGATCATCAACTGCATTCCTGGGTAAAGTAAAATAGAAGAATACACAATTCCCGAAACCGCTCCAGAAGCACCAACCGCTGAATAGAAAGATTCATTTTTGTGCACCCATAAAGTGAACAGATTTCCGGCGAGTAGAGCAGCTATAAATAAGATGAAAAAAGAGGTGCTCCCCAATAACCCATAAACCGTCGGAGCAAAGAAATAATAGCTGATTCCATTGACTAGCAGGTGCCAAAAGCCTACGTGTAAAAATCCGGAGCTAATCATTCTATACCACTGGCCATTTTTGATAGCATTGATCTGAAACGTATAACGATCAAACCAGTCTCTGTCGTTAAAGCCCTTTAAGGATATCAACGCGATTACGATTAACAGAAGGATATAAGGTGGTATCAAATGAGTACTCATTATCTAGGAAGCAAATATACTTATCTTTAGTCCCTTGTATGTGGGCATTAATTCTCTTTGTTGCAATAATTCCTTGGGTGTATCTATGGTCTGTATTGCCCTTCCGATTTTTGCACGCTTTCTCTTCATTGCTCTCGAAGCTATTTTACGGCGTTTTTAATTATAGAAAACCTCTAGTAGAAAGCAATATCAAAAAGGCTTTTCCCGACATTAGCAAAGAAGAACTATTGAGCATTTCCACCTCTTTTTACACCCATTTTACTGATCTATTGATTGAGATTGTAAAGGGTGTAACCATGAGTAACAGTGCATTTAAGAAGCGGTTTAAGGTGGTTAATTTTGAAGAGATAGAAGGCGTGCTTGATAGTGGCAAGTCAGTTGTCTTAATGGCCGCCCATCTCAATAATTGGGAATGGACCTCGGCACTGGCTTTGTATACTAGGCATCCGTTTTACGCTATTTATCAGCGGTTAAACAACAACTATTTTGATGCCTTTATGAGAAAGAATAGAGCTCGAACAGGTCTGCATTTACTTCCGACATACCAGACCAAAGCGACCATTGAGCGGCACCAAAAAGAAAACAAAGTGGCTCTTTATGGGTTTTTGAGCGATCAATCACCAACGCTCAAAAAGGCCAAATTATGGACCACTTTTTTTGATCGATATGTGCCCGCTCATACGGGTGCAGAAGAGTTGGCCCGCAAACACGACATGGCCGTTTTTTATATGCACTTAGAAAAAGTCAAGCGTTCACACTATAAAGCTACTTTCAGTTTAATCGCAGCAAATGCCTCTCAAGAAGAAGAGTTCGAGATTACAAAGAAATTTTTACGTTTAGCAGAACAAAGCGTTCGTAAGCAGCCTCAAAATTACCTGTGGACCCACAGACGTTTCAAGCACGAATCAGGCAAGACTGCGTAACTCAGCACCAAATTTATCGGCAAGCGCCTTAGCCTCTTCAAGGCTCTTTGCCTCAGAATAGATTCTAACGATCGGCTCGGTATTTGACTTCCTGAGATGTACCCAAGAGTCTTCAAAGTCAATTTTCACTCCGTCAATGCACAGTGGAGAGTGGGCAGCATATTTTTCAGCCAGTTGCTCCAAAACCAATGAAAGTTCAGTGTCACTGAGCGCCAAGGTTAATTTTTCTTTAGCCATAAAATAAGAAGTGTAGGTATTTCGCAATGCAGACACCTTCAGTTCTCTTTCGCTCAACAACATTAAAAACAAAGCTATACCCAGCAGGGCATCGCGACCGTAATGGTTCTCTGGATATATAACGCCGCCGTTGCCCTCACCGCCGATCACTGCTCCTACCTTTTTCATCATTGAGACCACGTTCACTTCGCCTACAGCAGAAGCGTAATAATCTACATTGTATGTATGAGCAAGATCACGAAGGGCGCGAGTTGAAGATAAATTTGACACACAAGCTCCGGGAGATTTGGAGAGAATATAATCGGCGCAAGCTACCAAGGTATACTCTTCACCGAACATAGCGCCGTTTTCATCTACAAGCGCTAAACGGTCTACGTCGGGATCTACGGCTATTCCAAAATCGGCCCCTTCAACGCGTACGGAGTTCATCAAGACTCCTAGATTTTTTTCTAGGGGTTCAGGATCGTGCGGAAATTTACCGTGCGGCTCTGAAAATAGCTCCACGACTTCTACTCCGAAGGCTCTAAGCAGCGGAGGAACGGCTAATCCGCCTGTTGAATGAACACTATCAACGACCACTTTGAATTTTTTTGAACGCACCAACTCAACGTCCACAAAACGCAGATCTTTAATTTTTTCAATGTGTCGGTCTATGTAATCAGTGATTTTATGGCGTCGACCAAGCTTATTAACCGGGCTGTATTCAAATGCAAGAGCGTCTACGTATTTCAAAAGTTGTTTTCCGTCTTCTGCGCTAAAAAATTCTCCGTTTTCGTTGAGTAGTTTCAGCGCATTCCATTCAGCTGGGTTGTGACTGGCTGTTAGTATTATTCCTCCCTTAGCCTTCTCATTTACCGTGGCAAACTCAACAGTAGGCGTAGTTGACAAACCTAAATCAATCACTTCAAAACCTTGAGCTATCAAGGTCTGAATCACTAGCTCGTGCACCATCTCTCCTGAAATTCGGGCGTCTCGGCCTACTACAATCTTAGCGGGTTGGGCGTCTTTAAGGCGTTCTTTAATCATTTGACCGTATGCAGAGGTAAACTTTACCAGGTCCAAAGGAGTGAGATTTTCTCCAGGCACTCCTCCAATGGTACCCCTAAGTCCAGAAATCGATTTTATTAATGTCATAATTTGAGTGATGCTTCTCCAAAGATACCTTAGTTTTCACTTATTTTAGGTCACCTAAAAACCTTCGCATGAAACGCATTTTACTCTCTATTTTATCGATAACCATGTTGATGGGCTGCAATCAAAATGGCACAACACCTGAATCGGGCTATTACCAAAATGGAGCCGTGGTAAGCTCACGCGTAGAGGCCTCTGAAATTGGAGCGCAGATTTTGAGAGAGGGCGGTAACGCGTTTGATGCCATGATTGCCACCGAGCTAGCCCTTGCAGTGGCCTATCCGTTTGCCGGAAACATCACGGGCGGAGGCTTTATGGTTTTTAGAAAAGCCGACAGAACCGTTGGAAGTTTAGATTACAGAGAAACGGCTCCATTATCAGCCCAATCCGACTTCTTTTTAGACTCGAATGGACAGGTTATTGCGGGTAAGAGCACACTTGGGGCCAATGCCATTGGCGTACCGGGAACTGTCGCCGGGTTATTTGCCGTTTACGACTCACTGGCCTCTATGCCATTTGAACGACTTATTCAACCCGCAATTGATCTTGCTAAAAAGGGGGTTGTGGTCACCGAAAACCAATCGAAACGATTAGCTTTTTACGATTCGCTATTTACACTAGTCAATGGGCGCGTTCTCACACGCTTCTCTGGAGTTAAAGCCGGAGACACAATAAAGCACCTCGAACTTGCAAAGACACTCGAATCAATTAGAGATCAACAAAGTGCAGCCTTTTACGAAGGTGAATTAGCTGATAAGATGGTCTCTTTTATTCAAAACAATGGTGGAGTTATTACACTAGAAGACCTTAAAGCGTATCGCGCAGTTTGGAGAAAACCCGTCCGAATTTCCTTTAAAGACTTTGATTTAATATCTATGGGGCCTCCTAGCAGTGGTGGTGTAACGATGAAGCAGATCTTTGGAATGATAGCCCCCTACCTCACGAAAGAAATTCAACTCGACAGTGAAGCGTATATTCATTTGTTAACCGAGGCATTTAAAAGGGCTTATGCAGACAGAAATCACTTTCTTGGAGATCCTGACTTTGTTTCTATCCCTGAGGATTCTATTACAGCGAACACTTATTTAGCTCAGCGTATGCAGTCGTATAATCCTGATAAGGCAACACCCTCTGAAGCCATCGAACACGGAGAACCGCATCAGCTAGAATCCGAAGAAACCACCCACTATTCTATTGTCGACTCCTTCGGTAATGCCGTATCGGTAACGACCACTCTAAATGGAGGATACGGTTCTAAGTTATACCATGAAGAACTCGGATTTTTCTATAACAATGAGATGGACGATTTTAGTTCGAAACCCGGGGTTCCTAATATGTATGGGCTAATAGGATCGGCGGCGAATGAAATTGCTCCGGGCAAAAGAATGCTGAGCAGTATGACTCCTACCATTGTGGAGAAAAACGGAAACTTGCACATGGTCTTGGGCACCCCCGGAGGATCAACCATCATAACAGCTGTGGCTCAGACTTTTTTAAGGGCGGCTTTTTTCGATCGGCCAATGCAAGAATCAGTAGATGCCCCTCGCTTTCATCACCAATGGAAACCCGATCGGCTTATACTCGAACCCAATCGATTTGATGAAAAACGTATAAGAAGTCTTCGACAACGAGGACATAGTATTTCAGAAGAAACCAATAGAATCATTGGCAAGGTGAACGCCATTAAGGTACACCAGCTATACGGCCTAGAGATTGGAGCTGATTCACGAGGTGACGAAGCTGCCGCAGGCTTTTAATAGCTTGCTAGGCTTCTTTTAGTTTATTAGAAGAAAGCCGCTCTTTTAGTTCCCGCATTGAGTCTTTAAGTTCAGTCAGTAATTGTAGGCTTTGGTCTTGTTCAATAACAAAAGTTATCTTACTACTCACTTCCCAAAGTTCTTGAATTTGAAAAGCATGAATTTCATAGGAGTCGTAATTGGGGTTTAACGATACTAATGAGAGCTTATTGCTATTTGGTTTTAATTCAATTTTTTTAACCATCACACTGTCTTCTAACACCACCACGTAAATCTTTGAATTGCGCAAAGCATTAAATGAATCCACTGCTCTGGCCAAGACCCAGTCACCTGGATTCAAGGCCGGAAGCATGCTCTCCCCTTCAACCTGAAAGCCCCGATAGGTGGCATTTCTAAATTCTTTTAGGGGAAGATCAAATGCAGGAAGCTTCTCGTACCAACTGCTATCCATGATATGCTGAGGATAACCCGCAGCCGCTTTTACTTCAACTAGTAACACATTCTCTTTATCTTCAGAGTTAACCGTTATCACCTTAGGAACCAAAGAAGATTTACCCGAGGTTAAGCGCATGAGATCACTAGATTCAAATAACCAAGAGGGATTAATCTGATGATCCTCAAATAGTTTGGCTACCACAAATCCAGGAACTTTGGTTTTACCGCGTTCTATATCGGCAGTTGAACCTGAGAGCCCCAAGTATTCACCAAATTCAGATTGAGTGTAACCCAATTCTTTTCTAAGTAATGAAAATCGTTGTGCTGTGTTTAGTGTACTCATGAGCTAAAAGTAAGGATTATTTCCTAATAGAATAGGAAATATTCCAATGTATATGGTGTATTTTTGAGCCCAAATGATTTGCAGTGTCTGAAATAGTGATCAACAACGCTAGAACCCATAATCTAAAGGGAGTTTCTCTGGCTATTCCTCGCGAAAAATTAGTGGTAATCACTGGCTTGTCTGGCAGTGGTAAATCATCGCTTGCTTTTGACACTATCTATGCAGAAGGCCAGCGGCGTTATGTAGAAACGTTCTCGGCTTATGCTCGGCAGTTCTTAGGCAACCTTGAGCGACCAGACGTCGATTCTATTGAAGGACTTTCTCCGGTCATCGCTATTGAGCAAAAAACCACTTCTAGGTCTCCCCGTTCGACTGTAGGTACAATCACTGAGATCTACGATTTTTTAAGACTGCTTTACGCTCGAGCTTCAGACGCATATTCACCTGCAACCGGAAAGCGAATGGTGAGCTACAGTAGTGACGAAATCGTCACGTTGATTAACAAACAGTTCAACGGTCAACAAATCACGCTTTTAGCGCCTATAATCAGGTCTAGAAAAGGTCATTATCGCGAGTTGTTTGAAACCATTCAGAAACAGGGTTTTTTGAGAGTGCGTGTAGACGGAGAGATACGGTCTATCGAGCCAGGTTTAAAACTTGATCGCTATAAAATTCACGATATTGAGATGGTAATCGATCGTCTCAATATTGATGCAGAGAGCGATATTAAACGGTTGCGTCAAAGTGTAGAGTTGGCTTTAAAAAGAGGAAATTCAGTGCTTATGTTGGCCACTGAAAATGAAGCAATCCATTACTTTAGCTCGGCTTTAATGTGCCCCGAGTCTGGTGTTTCTCTCGACCTACCCGAACCCAATAGCTTCTCATTTAATTCGCCCAAGGGAATGTGTACATCGTGCAAGGGTTTAGGGCAAGTCAAAGAATTAGACTTAAAGAAGGTATTTGTCGACGAATCACTGTCTATAAAAAAGGGGGCGATAGCCCCGCTAGGCCTGTTTAAAAAATCGTGGGCCTTTACGCAAATTGAGCAAATCGGGCAACTGTATGGGTTCACGCTAGACAGTCCGTTGAAATCGCTCTCTGAAGAAGCGCGAATAGCCCTTATAAAAGGAATAAAGGAGCGCGTAATAATCCCTTCAAAATCTCTAGGCGTTTCTAGGGAGTACTCGATTGATTATGAGGGTATTGAAAAATTTATTCTCCATCAATATTATGACTCAGGTTCAGCCAATATTAAGCGATGGGCAGCGGATTTTTTAGCTGATTCACTGTGCACAAACTGCAACGGAACACGATTAAAACCGGAAGCCGAGTTTTTTAAAATTGATGGACAGACCTTGTCAACCTTGGTGAATTATTCGATTGACGAGTTGGTTCATTTTTTCAACGATATTGAAAAGCGCTTAGATGCCACTAAGGCACTAATTGCTGCGGAGGTGCTCAAAGAAATTAGATCCCGCCTCTCGTTCTTAGAAAATGTTGGACTCAACTATTTAACCTTGAACAGAAGTGCGAAATCCTTGTCAGGCGGGGAAGCACAGCGCATTCGATTAGCGACTCAAATAGGCTCTCAATTGGTCGGAGTACTCTACATTTTAGACGAACCGAGCATAGGGCTTCACCAGCGAGACAATATGCGCCTTATTCACGCCTTAGAAGAGCTCAGGGATCTCGGTAATTCGGTATTGGTGGTCGAACACGACCGCGACATGATTCAGTCAGCTGACCATGTTATTGACATTGGTCCGGGGGCAGGAAGGCATGGAGGTCAGATCGTTTTCGAGGGAACCCCTGAGGTCATGAAAAACCAAAACACACTCACCTCTGATTATCTACAGCAAACCAAAGGCATCCCGACTCCGCTTAAGAGAAGAAAGGGGTCGAAGAAATACATCGAACTAGCCGGATGCACTGGAAATAATCTTAAACAAGTAGACCTCAAAATACCGCTTGGCACACTAACCCTCATCACAGGGGTTTCGGGTAGCGGTAAGTCTTCGCTCATCAACGAGACCCTGTACCCCATTCTGAACAACTTTTATTTTAACGGCGTTCAGAATCCCCTACCGTACAGGAGTGTTAAAGGCCTTGAGCATTGCGATAAGGTTATAGATGTCAACCAGTCTGCGATCGGAAGAACGCCGCGTTCCAATCCGGCCACCTACACTGGAGTGTTTTCAGAAATTCGCACGCTGTTTGCCAAAACCACCGAAGCCGTAATGAGGGGGTATAAACCGGGTCGTTTTAGTTTCAATGTTTCTGGAGGTCGATGCGAAACATGCGGAGGAGGAGGTCAAAAAGTAATCGAAATGAATTTTCTACCCGATGTACTAGTTGATTGCGAGACTTGTCGGGGCAAGCGTTTCAACCGCGAGACATTGGAAATTAGGTACAAAGGAAAAAATATCTCTGACGTATTAGAGATGACTATAGAAGAGGCTTCTGGATTTTTTGAGGCTATACCAAAGATCCACCGCATTCTAACAACCCTGAATAAGGTGGGGCTTGGATACATAACGCTCGGGCAATCTTCAACAACCTTGTCGGGCGGAGAAGCTCAGCGCGTTAAACTGGCCACCGAACTCGCCAAAAGAGATACAGGGAATACCCTTTATATTTTAGACGAACCGACGACCGGATTGCATTTTGAAGACGTACGCATACTGCTTGAAGTCTTGAATAAGTTGGTCGATAAGGGGAATACCGTGATTGTAATCGAACACAATTTGGATGTAATTCGTCAAGCAGATTACATTGTCGACATAGGTCCAGAAGGAGGTCACTCGGGCGGAACCATTGTTGCGCAAGGCACACCTGAACAAATTTTAACATCTTCTGAGAGTTTGACCGCGGCGTTCTTAAAAAATGAGTTAGATTCGTTTAAATCGCTTAAACTATCATGATTTCGCATTCAGCAAAAACGTGGAACGACATTAAATCCAATGATTCTTGGGCTCTTTTCAAAATCATGGGAGAATTTGTAGAGGGCTACGACCGAATGGCTAAGATTGGGCCTTGTGTTTCTATATTCGGGTCTGCACGAACAGCGGAAGATCACCCCTCGTTTGATTTAACTGCTGAAATCGCCCGAAAATTGGCGCTTCAAGGTTTTGGCATCATTACAGGTGGTGGGCCTGGAATCATGAAAGCAGCGAACAAAGGCGCCCAAGAAGCCAAGGGTATATCTGTAGGATTGAACATCAAACTTCCGTTTGAGCAGCATCCAAATGAATACATTGATATAGACAAGAGTTTGTATTTCGACTATTTTTTTGTGCGAAAAGTCATGTTCGTTAAATATGCTCAGGGTTTCATTGCGCTTCCAGGAGGGTTTGGAACGTTAGATGAGTTATTTGAGGCACTCACTCTCATTCAAACGCATAAAATCAAGCGGTTCCCCATCATTTTAGTCGGATCAACATTTTGGGGAGGCCTGATTGATTGGATAAAAGACACGCTTCTTGCCGAAAAAACGATTTCAGCTGAAGACCTTGATCTATTCAAGATAGTAGACACTGCAGACGAAGTGGTTTCTGTTGTGTTAGCATTTTATAAGGGCCGAGAGCTAAGGCCTAATTTCTAATGCGTTCGCGGATTTTATACCCATTCTTTTTAATAGTAAGCACTTGGTGGCTAAGTGCACAAACTACTGCGCCATCAAAACTTAATGCGCGGGTGTATTGGAATCACTCAGCCAACAGCCTCGAAGTCAATAGTACACTTAGCTTTCAAAAAGATGCATTTAGCCGATCAAACACCGTACATCTATACGATTGGAACCACTCCTTTTCTTCCAAAAACAGTCCTTTAGGCCTCTCCTTTCAGCAGCGATTTGACCGCAGTTTTCACTTGGCGAATGAAAACGAAAGAGGTTTTACTTTTGACCTAGTGATTTCACATCAATCGGAGCAACTGAGCTATAAGCGTATAGACTATGATGTGTTAGAGATTAGCCTTCCTCCGTCTTTTAGCGAGGACTTCATTGAGCTTGAGGTAAACTACAAACTCAAGCTTCCAGATATCAAGTTTACCGGTTACGGAATAGATCAACAAGAAACACTCTGGCTAAAGAACAGCCTTATACTTCCTATTCCGTTAGAAAGCGCCGTATCAGAAGTTTACCATCACTTTAACAGAGGAGACCAGCACACCGGACTCGTCGACTATGACCTCACTTTTGATCGTGGTGACAATCATTTTATTCACAGCGATTTGTCCTCAAATTCATTTTTTGATTTTTATGGAATTACAGCTAACCCTCCGCTTTTCGTTATAGACCATAGCGATCAGAGTTTGCTACATTACAAAACGGCTGAGTGGTCGACTCACATCGATTCGAAACTGGCTAAAAACCTGAATAATCCGATAGAGACCTTAGAGCGAATTATCGCATTTGCCAAGCAGGCTTTACCTATGCTAGACACAAAAAACCTGATTCTCACCTCTAATGAATACGCAGAAAGCCCCATTAAATTAATCACCGATTTTCCAAGCATTCTCTCGCCCTACCCAGATGAATTTATTCAAGAAATTAAACTTTTAAAGACGTTGATGCGAAAGCAGTTGTTATTGGGGTTTGATAGTAATATGCAGCGGGAACACTTTTATCTAGACGGATATGTACAATACCAACTAGAGAAGTATATCGAACTTAGGTACAACGACTTAAAGCTCATAGGTAAATTTTCGCGACTGTGGCCGCTTAATCGGTATAGATTCGGACAGATAACCGTAAACGAACACTTTAAATGGCTGAACCGGTTTATTGACAATCAGAATTTAGATCAGCCACTCTTAACTCCCACCGCGGAGCTTTTAAATTACAATTACAGTATTGCCAATCCGATCAGAGCAGCTCAATTATTTAGAATGAGCTTTAACCGCAATACCTCCAACGAAAATATTCGAGCCCTTCTCGATTATCAAAAAGCTTCCTATTTAAGCTCGGGGGTATCTGGATTCGATTTAAAGTGGTTTTTATCACCCAAAACGACCGCTCCTGTAGTCTCAGATCGTTTAATTCAAAAGCGAGAGCGCACTGATTTTAGAATTCCTGAGGTAAAGCGCTCAGCAGAGAGCGATTCGGTGCGCGTAAGCTATACTGGAATCTACCCACTTCCGGTGAAAGTATCCCAGTTTGTAGGAACTGAAGAGGTTACACATCAGTGGATCAGTAATTCAACTCATGAAACCTGGCTTCGATTTGATGCCGTCAATAAGGCGCGTTACATCATTAATCCGTATCTAGAGACTCCGGAGTTTAATAGCGCTAATAACATCAATAATCCGAGAAGTAAGCTATTTAAGAGTCCGCTAAAAATCCTTCCGTTTACCGACCTTGACGATTTAAGATATAGCCAATTATACCTTACACCACAGGCACTGTTCAATATTTACGATGGAATTTCAGTAGGCGCTCAAATCTCAAACGAGTCTCTCGTAACTAAACCTATAGAATACCAGTTAGCCCCCTTTTATTCAAGTAAAGAAAAGGCCCTAATTGGCGCATTTAATATCGCTTCTAACCACTGGTTAAACGACGAAAAAAGAAGCCGATTAACCGCCGGAATTTTTGGATTGTCACAGCATTTCGATGTCAATTCTAGATACAGCACTTTTACCCCATATGTAAGACTAAATCAAAACGTAGAAGGGATAACCTCCCGCACCAATCAATCATTTTTCGCTCGAATAAGAGCAGTCTCCCGGACGCTTGACCGCGATGCAGAGTCTCAAGAGTTCATAGAGAACCCTGACTATATCGTTTTAAATTTTAGGTACCAGAAAATAAAACAAAGCTTGTTCAACTTTAAAAGTCTGTTGGCAGACCTCCAATTTGCCGATTCGTTTATCAAAGTGGCCTCCTCTGCCGAATACAGAAGACTTTTCGACAACAACACGCAGATAAGCCTACGTATGTTTGGTGGACTATTCCTAAGAAATTCTACACCTAATGACTTTTTTAGCTTTTCTATTGGACGGCCTAACGACTACCTCTATGACTTTAGCCTAATTGGTCGTTCTGAATCTGAGGGGCTGTCTGCGCAGCAGTTGATTCGAGCCGAAGGAGCCTTCGTTTCTATGGTAGATGATGGACTATCCAATCACGCCATTTTATCGTCTTCGGCAGCGATAAACGTATGGCGATTTATAGAGGTTTACACCGAACTAGGCCTGATTAAAAATCAAGGTGGGTCTGCGCGTTACCTCTACGGATCCGGAATGAGACTAAACCTAGTCCCCGATTATTTAGAAGTCTACTTTCCCATACACAGCCATAGAGGTTTTGAGACCTTTGATGGTGATTATGTCACAAAGATTAGATTTGTCTTAACCCTTGAGTTTGAGACGCTAAGTAGATTGTTTACGCGCTCCCTGTTCTAAGCCCTTTATTTGCTTATTTTTGCGTGGCGCATCGCAAGCGACGTTATGGCAAAAAGCGAGATGACATTTCAGGAATTTCAAAACGAAATCCTCAACGACTACAGGATTGCCTATACCAGTCGCGTGTGTAGCATTTTAGGACGCAAAGAGGTGCTCTTAGGAAGGTCTAAGTTCGGCATCTTTGGCGATGGAAAAGAGCTTCCTCAAATCGCCATGAGTAAATTTTTTAGAAAAGGCGATTACAGAAGTGGGTACTATCGCGATCAAACCTTACTTCTTGCTCAAGGTCTTTTAGAACCTAAGTCTTTTTTTCACACACTTTTTGGTACCACCGATTTGGCTTTAGAGCCCATGCACGGTGGCCGGCAGATGACTGGACATTTTTCTACTCCCATGTGGAGTAAAGATTCAGGTTGGCTAGACCAAACAGAGCGCTTTAATTCGATCTCAGACATTTCTTCTACTGCAGGTCAAATGCCCAGACTTTTGGGTTTGGCTCAGGCCTCTTCATTCTACCGAATCCATCACAAGCAGCTGCAGTCTGAGAAATTCACTGTATCCGGAAACGAGATAGCTTGGGGCACCATCGGAAACGCCTCTACTTCTGAAGGCCTATTCTTTGAGGTAATGAACGCCGCTGCTGTAATGCAAGTTCCGCTGATTATTAATGTTTGGGATGATGAATACGGCATCTCGGTGCCCTCTGAATACCACACTGTTAAGCAAAGCATCTCCAAAGCGCTAAAGGGATTCAAGCGCAACGAACAGCATGCAGGCATCGAAATTATAGAAGTTAAGGGTTGGGATTACGGCGGACTTATCGAAGCGTACCAAAAAGCTGAGCAATTGTGCAGAAAGTCTCATGTTCCTGTACTGGTTCATGTCACTGAACTTACCCAGCCCCAGGGCCACAGTACCTCTGGTTCACACGAGCGCTACAAGTCTGATGAGAGGCTTCAATGGGAACGAGACAACGACTGCCTAAAATTGTTTAGAACGTGGATAATCGAGAAAGAATTTGCGTCTGCGGAAGAGTTAGAGGGCATTGAAAATGAGATAGAACTTTCGGTGGCCAAGGCCAAAAAAGATGCTTTTGAAGAATTTCAAACGACCGCTAAGCACTACCGTGATCAACTCTATGCGATTCTCACCAACAATCAATTAAGTCTACCCACCGCTCTAAAAGAGGCATTTCAGTCGTTAAAGGTTAAGAAACTGGTTTTGAAGAGAGACGTGCTTTCTGCGGCTCAAGGACTATTAACGCATAGTGGTAACGATTACAATGCACCTTGGAGAACAGAAGTAATTCAACTGATAGATCAAATAAAAGTCACTGAATCTAGCCATTACAGCTCAGATTTGATTGACGATACAGCAGACTCACTGCTTAAAATTACTACAACAGAAGCCGAATACACCGATGGGGCGCCCTTGGTAGACGGAAGGCAAATTCTTCAAGAAAACTTCAAGGCGCTTCTAAGTGATGACCCTAGAGTGGTAATTTTTGGAGAAGACACAGGAAAAATTGGAGGCGTCAATAAAGCATTAGAAGGTCTTCAAGAATACTTCGGAGAGAGCCGTGTATTTGACACCAGTATACGAGAAGCGAGTATTATTGGTCAAGGCATCGGTTTGGCCATGCGCGGCTTGAGGCCCATCGCTGAAATACAGTATTTAGATTATATCTTCTACGCCATAAACATATTAACTGATGATTTAGCTACTCTACGCTACAGATCAGTTGGTCAACAGGTTGCACCATTAATTATTCGAACTCGAGGGCATCGTTTAGAGGGAATATGGCATTCGGGTTCACCAATGGGAGGCCTGGTACATTTATTAAGAGGCATCTACATCTTATCGCCTCGAAATATGACCCAAGCCGCTGGAATGTACAACGCCTTGCTAAAGGCCAATGAACCCGGACTCATCATTGAACCACTGAATGCCTATCGCTTAAAGGAACGTTTACCCAAAAATCTTGGAAAATTTACCGTTCCAATAGGAGTAGTAGAGTACGTGCATAGCGGAACAGACATCACCGTTGTGAGTTACGGATCCACCTTGCGTATAGTTCAGGAGGTTATACCCTCACTGCAATCTCATGGAATTAGCATAGAGTTAATTGACGTGCAAACACTATGGCCGTTTGATGTAGAAAATCAGTGTGTTGAGAGTATAAAGAAAACGAATCGCTTGGCTATTATTGACGAGGATGTGCCAGGCGGATATTCAGGTTACTTATTGCAACAGATTCTGGAGAAACAAGGCGGATACCGCTATTTAGACAGCAAACCAGTGACCTTGTGTTCTAAAGAACACCGTCCAGCCTATGGCTCAGACGGAGACTACTTTTCGAAGCCCAATGCAGAAGAAATCTTTAAAACGTTGTACCAACTAATGCACGAGGCCAATCCGCATCGTTTTCCCTCTTTGTTTTAAGGAACAAGTGCCATGCTCAAAGCCTGATACAATTCGATGTTCAGGTGGGCAGAAGCCAACTGTCCTACTCCTTTTGATTTCAAATCAATCTGCTTAAGATCAGCTAACAAGGTTGTTAGGCGCTTCATACTATAAATCTGTGCTGTTTGTTGGTAATCTTTGAGATAGTAAGGCGATATACCTAAGACTTTAGGAGCCTCTGTCTTATTTTTTAACGCATGAAACTTAAACACCTTACTAAAAAATGAGAATAAAACCGGAACAGTCATTTGAATGGGGTGATCTTTCGCGTTATCAGCGAAATAAGCTAGAATATCTGAAGCTTTGTTCATTGAGCCTTGACTCAGTGCTTTCTGTAACTCGAACACATTAAAGTTTCGGTGCACGCCAACGAATCGCTCTATATGCTCTATTTCAACTTGCTTAATGTCGCTTTGAGCCAATTGAATTTTTTGGAGTTCACTGTGAATCCGTTTAGGGTCATTACCAACCGCTGCTAAAAAGAGTTGCTTGGCCTTAAGATCAAACGACAGGCCAATTTTTTGAATTTCGTTGTCGAACCATTGTGGCACTTCATTTTCATACAACTTCTTGCACTCAATTAAACCCTCTTGGCGCTCAATTTCCTTAATCACCTTCTTTCTTCTATCTATACTGGAGCTATGCATTAAAAAAACCAATACGCACTGATTGTTCGGATACTCCAGATACGATTCTAATTCGGTCAATTGGCGCGATAGTGCCTGAGCCTGACGCACAATAACCAAGGTTCTAGGAAACATCATAGGAAGCTGGCGCGCGCGCTCAATTACTTGAGACATTCCCAAATCAGACCCATATAGGACCGTTTGGTTAAAGTCTCTAAAGTCTTCTTCGACAATAGATTGCTCAAACCAGCTACCCAATTCGTCTATAAAATAAGACTCATCGCCATAAATTATATAGCAGCTTGCTAACTTTTCATTGGCCAAATGAGACTTTAAGCGCTCTAATCGCATAGGAATTTGGTAATATTGTAGACTGGTATGGAGCAAGATATATTGAATTTACCCCCGGCCCGATTCAAGGTTAAAAATACCGAAAACAGACGGCTAATATGGGACGTGATTCGAAAAAAATACCTGCCATTAACCCCTGAAGAATGGGTGCGTCAACACGTTGTTCATTTTTTGATGCATCATAAAGATGTACCTGCGAGTCGGATACTTTTAGAACGAGCCGTTCATACCGCACAAAAGCGTTCGCGCTTTGACATTGCACTGACATCAAGCGACGGTCGAATCACTGCGCTTATAGAATGTAAAGCCAGCACAGTAAAATTAGATGAGGCCGCGGTATATCAGATGCAGCGATACGCCTATGAATTAAGACCTGAGCTACTGGTATTGACCAATGGCCTTCAACATATGATATTTCAATGGAATGACTCGGGCCAGAGTTACCATCAAATCGAAAACTTGCCTGATAATCTGTAGCGTGAAATGAAAGAACTTGCGGTAGTCATCTTAAATTATAATGGTCAAGAATTATTAGAGCGTTTTCTTCCTTCAGTTATAGACTATTCTGCTGATGCTCAAATATATATCATCGATAATCAATCAGAAGACCAATCGGTTGATTGGATTAAAAAGCACTACTCCACTCAGATTAAGTGCGTTGTTCTAGATAAAAATTACGGGTTTGCCGAAGGGTATAATCGAGGCCTCGAAGCTGTGGAAGAACCTTACTGGTGCTTGCTTAACTCGGATATTAGAGTAAGCCCAAATTACACTTTGAGACCCATAGAGCTCTTAAAAGAGAACAACTCGATCGCTGCGGTTCAACCAAAGATTCGCAGTGAACGCCACCCGGCATACTTTGAATACGCTGGGGCAGCAGGCGGACTTCTGGACTACCTAGGTTATCCATACTGCAGAGGAAGACTTTTTCAATCCATAGAACGAGATGAAGGGCAATATGACGATGAGCGTTCGGTTTTTTGGACCACAGGGGCTTGTATGTTCATCAAAAAGACGGCCTTTTATGAAATCGGTAAATTTGATCCCGATTATTTTGCACATCAAGAAGAAATCGACCTGTGCTGGAGAGCTCAGCACAAAGGCCTTCAACTTTGGTACACCCACAATAGCTGTGTTTACCACCTTGGCGGATCTACGTTGAGCAATGCCAATCCCCTTAAAACGTATCTGAATTTTCGCAATTCGCTATTTACGCTTTTTAAAAACCTTGGAGCACAAGAACGCGTATTGGTTCTTCTCATTCGCTTAATTCTAGACGGTATCGCTGGTCTTTTATTTCTCATCCAACTAAAGCCGCGCCACACGTGGTCGATTCTAAAGGCCCATTTCAGCTTTTACTCCTCTATTTCCTCATTAGCAGCAAAAAGAAGAGAAATTCGGCCAAAAGCAATTGATAGATCGCCATTTTCAATCGTGTTTCAACACTTTGTACTGGGCAGAAAAAAGATTCTAAAATAGTCTAGCTTCGTTTTAAAGTTTGGCAAAGTATTTGCTACTTTTAATGTTGAAAAATCAATTATTATGAAAAT
>JAURFJ010000070.1 GCA_030834365.1 Flavobacteriaceae bacterium
TTTCGAAATGAGGAATACTCGATTTTCGGACGGGTTCGGCCACATAATCCTTGGCACAGTGGCGCATAAGTTCAAGGTCGTCTGTGAGCAAGGCTGCTGTGAATCCGGCCAACGAACTCCACTGTTTAACAGCTGTTTTTAACGGTATTTCGACTGGAAGCGCTCCTCTTGATTCTGAGGTCTTAATCTCTATTTGCTGGTGAGCCACGACATAGTGAAGGTCTAACCCAGTGCTCAGCGGCAGAACGCGGTGGTTTTCTTGTGTAATGATAAGGCAAAACTTTCCGAACAGGGCTGGCGCTATATTGTCAGCATGACGCGCTCCACTGGCTATCTGTTCACCATCTAAGGCCGATTCAAGCAATTCTTGATCGCTAAAATCAACACCGAGAAGGGTCTTCACACCGATCACGGCCCCAGCGGCACTGGCGGCACTGCTACCGACACCGCTTCCGGGTTTAATGCGCTTGTCGATAGACAGCTCAATACCTATTTCGGGGCCCTTGTATTTGTTTAAAAGCGACTGGGCCGCAACGCAGGCAATATTTTCTGAGGGGTTCGATGGAACGGTATAGCCGCTAAGCGTGCCTAAGTGTATGCCTGGGCGATCTACCTTTTTGAAATGCATCAAATCGTACGAATCAGACAAGCAGAAGCCCAGGGCGTCAAACCCTACATTGAGATTGGAGACCGAGGCTGGACACCAAATACTGCACTGTTCTTTCATATTTACCTGTGATTACTGGCTCTAATGATATCCCCAAAAATACCCGAGGCCGTAACGTCAGCTCCTGCGCCGGCACCTTTTATAACCATAGGTTGTTTCTGATAGCGGTCGGTGTACAACATGAGTATATTGTCGCTTCCGCTTAAGGTGTAGTAGTCTGAGCTCGAGTCTACGCCTTGAAGCCCTACTTTGGCTTGTATCTGTTGATCAGAATCGACAGTAAGTTCGGCCACAAACTTGAGCTTTTCCTGCTTGGCTTTAGCCTCTTTATACAGGCTCTCAAAGTGTTGCTCGTTCGCTGCTAAAAGCGACAAAAAGTCCTCAACAGATGGTGTTTCAAGTGCTCCATCGGGCAAAAAAGCAGCGGTTTGTATGGCGTCTAATTCAAGCTCAAATCCACTTTCTCTGGCAAGAATGAGCAGCTTTCGCTTTACATCTAGCCCGCTTAGGTCAATTCTTGGGTCGGGTTCGGTGTATCCGCCCGACATGGCTGCTTCTACCACCTCTTTAAACGAGGTGGTCGCGTTGTAGGTGTCAAAGATAAAATTTAAGCTACCCGAAAGTACGGCCACTATAGAGCGAATGCTGTCTCCAGAGTCAATCAGGTTTTTTAAGGTGTCAATTATCGGAAGCCCCGCACCTACATTGGTTTCATAGTAAAACGGCACCTTTTGGTCTATGCTAGCTTTCTGAAGTGCTTTGTAGTTTTTCAAGGCCGAGGAACATGCGATCTTGTTACAGGTGACAACGCCCACCCCTTGCTGCAGCAACTCTAGGTAAAGATCAGATACTTCGTGGCTCGCGGTGTTGTCGATTAAAATACTGTTGCGCAGGTTTAACGACTGAATGGTTTGCACTAATTCGGGTAGGGCCGCTGCTTGACCTTTTTCAAGATGTGATTTCCAGTCTGAAAGATCGTGTCCGTTTTCATTGAAGGCCATCTTCTTTGAATTGCTCAATCCTACAATGCGAATGTCTATGGAGAGCCTATCTAATAAATGCTGGCGTTGAAGCTGCAGTATGTTGAGCAATCGCGATCCGACGGTGCCCACACCAACCACAAACAGGTTGATTTGCTTGCGTTGCTTTTCAAAGAATCGCTCGTGAATAGTATTGAGTGCCTTTTTGACATTTTTCTCGTCAATTACGAAGGAAATGTTGCGCTCCGAAGAACCCTGTGCAATGGCAATAATATTGATATTGTTGGCGCCTAAACTGCTAAATAACTTTCCGCTAATACCGGTTTGGCTTTTCATATGCTCACCTACAAGGGCCACTATACTCAATCCCGATTCGATGCGCACCGGCTTCATTCTTCCGGTTGAGATCTCGAGTTCAAAGCGGTTGTTTAGCGCGCTTTGTGCCTTGTCTGCATCTGCCGAGTCAATCGCGATACACAGTGAGTACTCCGAAGAGGCTTGAGTGATCAAAATGACGTTGATGTGGTGTGTTGATAAGGTCTCAAAGAAGCGGGTGGTAAAGCCCATTTGCCCAATGAGATCAGCACCCTCGACGGTGATCAACGAAATAGAACTCAAATGGCTGATGCCCATAACGGTATCTTGCTCGGTTATGAGTTCGCTCGACGAGATGTATGTTCCTTCAGCAGCCGAATCGAAGGTGTTTTTTACGTATAAAGGAATGTTCTTTTCAAAAGCGGGTTGCACCGATGGAGCGTAAAGTACTTTGGCGCCAAAATGAGACAACTCTAAAGCTTCTTCATAAGAAAGCCTTTTTATAGGTTTGGCTTGCTTTACGAAGCGAGGGTCTGCGGTGTATATTCCGCTCACATCGGTATAAATGAAAAGCTGATGGGCGTCAACACCATTGGCAACAAGCGCTGCACTAAAATCTGATCCACCCCTTCCTAAAGTAGTGAGTTTGCCCTCCTTAGTTTTGGCCATAAAGCCAGGCATTACAACCAGGTTCGCCACTTCGCTTAACGGTTTGATTTTCGAGTACGTCAAGGCATAGTCTACGCGTACTCTTCGCCCTTCGTGAGTGGCTACTATGAAATCGCTGCTATCTTTCAGTATATTGGGCATATTGAGGTGGTTCAAAAACCCGCTCAATACTCTTGAAGATACAGCTTCGCCTGAAATCAAAATTTCATCTTGTGCCTCATCTACAGTTATCTCTTGATCAAAGAGTTGTTGGCCTAAATCCGACAGTCGGTTTTCTATTCGAGAAACGGCCTCACGGGTTTGGGAGTCTGCATTCCAAAAATCGAGATTTTCTAACGTCTTAGATGAAATGAGCTCGAGTGTTTTAGCGTACGTTTTGGTTTGGGTCGCCGCCTCTTGAGCGTATTGATTTAACAGGTCGGTTACGCCACCAAAGGCCGAAACGACTACAATAACTTTGCCCTGGGATGCGTGCTCTTTTACAATTGAAGCCACCTTTTTAAGCGCTTCTGGGTTTTTCACCGAGCTTCCACCAAACTTAAGAACGACCATGAGGTTAGATTGAGGATTTATTTTGAGGGCGAAAAATTACTTTAAAAACCAAAGAGCACCCAAGAAAAGGTGCTCTTTTTAGGAATAAATTCCAGTTTTGTAATTAATGCAATTGTTAACTAAAGAAATCGCACAAATCAGGATTTTTTCTCGTTAGCGTCTTCGGTTTTATGCGTATTAGCTACAAGTTGCTCTTTGTCTTCGCTCAGATCGAGTTCGATAGTGTCTCCTTCTGAAAGACGGCTGTTGACAATCTCTTCAGCTAGCGTGTCTTCAATGTATTTCTGAATGGCGCGCTTAAGCGGACGAGCCCCGTATTGCTTGTCAAATCCTTTTTCGGCTAGGAAAGTTTTGGCTGCATCAGAAAGGGTAATGTGATAGCCTAAAGCTTCGATTCGTCCGACCACTTTTTTGAGCTCGATTTGAATAATCTGGTCGATATCTTCGCGTTCTAGCGCGTTAAATACGACCACGTCATCTATACGGTTCAAGAATTCGGGTGCAAAGGCTTTCTTCAATGCTTTTTCTATCACTCCTTTGGTGTAGTCGTGCTCCTGGGCCTTTTTGGCGGCCGTTCCAAATCCGACCCCTTGACCGAAATCCTTGATCTGGCGCGCACCGATATTAGAGGTCATGATAATGATGGTGTTTCTAAAGTCGACCTTGCGGCCTAGGCTGTCGGTCAAAAATCCGTCATCAAGCACCTGAAGTAACATGTTGAAGATGTCTGGGTGCGCCTTTTCTATTTCATCTAGCAAAATAACCGCATAGGGTTTGCGCCTTACCTTTTCGGTTAACTGTCCACCTTCTTCATAGCCTACGTAACCAGGAGGTGCTCCTACAAGTCGAGAAACGGCAAATTTTTCCATGTATTCGCTCATGTCAATGCGAATGAGTGCATCTTCACTGTCGAACAGTTCAATCGCTAACACCTTAGCCAGTTGGGTTTTACCCACTCCTGTTTGACCCAAAAATATAAACGATCCGATCGGTTTATTGGGGTCTTTTAGACCGGCCCGGTTGCGCTGAATCGCCTTGGCCACTTTGTGTACAGCGTCGCTTTGACCTATGATTTTGGATGAGATGATAGATGGCAATTGTGCCAGCTTTGAACTCTCAGCCTGAGCGATTTTCGCTACAGGAATTCCGCTCATCATAGATACCACATCGGCTACATTTTCTGCCGTTACGGTTTCTCGGTGAAGTTTACTGTCTTCTTCCCAGGCCAATTGCGCATCTGCAAGTGTCTTTTCGACACGCTTTTCGTCGTCTCTGAGCTTAGCGGCCTCCTCGTACTTCTGTTTTTTAACCACCTCGTTTTTGAGGGCTCTAGTGTCTTCTAGCTTTTGTTCGAGTTCTAGGATTTGTTTAGGCACATTCATGTTGATGATATGCACACGTGATCCGGCCTCGTCTAGGGCGTCAATAGCCTTATCGGGTAAAAAGCGATCGCTGATATAACGGTTGGTGAGACTGACGCAGGCCTCAAGTGCTTCGTCGGTGTACGAAACATTGTGGTGGTCTTCGTAGCGCTCTCTAATATTCTTGAGAATCTCAATGGTCTCGTCAATGCTCGTAGGGGCGACGATGACCTTTTGAAAGCGGCGTTCAAGCGCGCCGTCTTTTTCGATATACTGACGGTATTCGTCTAAGGTCGTTGCACCAATACATTGAACTTCTCCGCGTGCTAAGGCCGGCTTAAACATGTTAGAAGCGTCTAGGCTCCCGGTTGCTCCACCAGCGCCTACAATGGTGTGAATTTCATCTATAAAGAGAATGACGTCTTTGTTCTTTTCTAACTCATTCATTACAGCCTTCATGCGCTCCTCAAACTGTCCGCGGTACTTGGTTCCGGCCACTAGTGAAGCTAAATCTAGGGTTATGACACGCTTGTTATACAAGATTCGTGAAACCTTCTTTTGAACTATGCGCAAGGCCAATCCTTCAGCGATGGCACTTTTACCCACACCGGGCTCTCCAATAAGCAGGGGATTATTTTTCTTGCGTCGGCTTAAAATTTGAGATACACGTTCAATCTCTTTTTCGCGCCCGACTACAGGGTCTAGCTTATCTTGCTCGGCTAAATCGGTCAGATCGCGTCCAAAATTATCGAGTACAGGGGTTTTTGATTTTTGTCCTTTTTTGGCAGTCGACTTGGAAGAGGCGTATGCTGCTTCTTCAGCATCTTCTTTGTCTTCTGAAGGGTCGTTAAAGGTTTCGGCGCCCGGATTGTCTATAAAATCGTCATCTGAAGTAATCATCGATTTAAATTGCTCTTTTACCCCATCGTAATCGATATTCATTTTTTGGAGCAATCTAGTGGTTGGATCGTTCTCATTGCGCAAGATGCACAATAACAAGTGAGCCGTGTTAATGGTGCTGCTCTGAAACAGCTTAGCTTCTAAGAAGGTGGTTTTAAGCGCACGTTCTGCCTGACGTGTAAGGCGTAAATTCTTTTTGTCTTGAACTTGAGCGACTCCGTCTGGATTAGCGGGCGTCAGTATCTCCACCTTTCGCTTTAAGTGATCAAGGTCTACATCGAGTTGATCTAGAATGGAGATAGCCTTTCCACTGCCGTCTCTCAAAATGCCTAAAAGTAGGTGCTCGGTTCCTATGAAATCATGCCCAAGACGAAGTGCTTCGTCTTTGCTGTATGATAACACTTCTTTAACTCGAGGTGAAAAATTATCGTCCATAGCGCTTTATTGAGTTCTAAAAATACTAAAACTAATTCCCATACGGGCAAAATCTGTGCCCGACTTATTCACCTGACAGCTTTGCAGTTTTGTTGATAAATTCTTAATTATTGACCGCCACATGACAAGGCAAAGCCTGTCATTATGCCTAAATTGGCCTATTCAATAAATACCACAAATTTTAGTTGAGATGAACGAAGGAGAGAAGCTGATTTCAATAAACATTGAAGATGAAATGAAATCGGCCTACATTGATTATTCGATGTCGGTTATTGTGTCTCGGGCACTTCCAGATGTTAGAGATGGTCTCAAGCCGGTGCACCGCAGGGTGCTTTACGGTATGCACGATTTAGGTGTTCGGTCTACAAGTGCCTACAAGAAGTCTGCAAGAATTGTTGGAGAGGTGCTGGGTAAATACCACCCACATGGAGACACCTCGGTTTACGACACCATGGTGCGTATGGCCC
>JAURFJ010000071.1 GCA_030834365.1 Flavobacteriaceae bacterium
CATCGAGTGAGCGGGACTGGTTGACCAGTGCCTTCTCAATCACGTCTAGGTTTTTGGCCACTTCTGTGACGAGCTCAGAATTGTTAAATCCGTCGTATTTTTTATAGCGATTCACCCCACCAAACCCGGCGTAGTACTGCTCTTCAGCGATCGGGTCCATCTCGAAGTACAGTCGATACACCTCGTTGTCGCGTTGACGCAGGTTCTCGAGGGCCTCTACAGTGCGGTCAAGGCGTTTAATAAACTCTTGGTAGTCGCGTTTATAGTTATCGAGTTCGCGCTGCAAGACAATCTCATTAGTATTGCGAACTAGCCCAGCCTGATTTAAAAAGAAGAAAAAGAACATTCCGGCTGTAGCAGAGGCCAAGAAAAACAAGAAAAACTGACCGACCTTTCTGAGGGGCTTTTTGCTCACCTTGCGGTACGATAGCGTCTCAGGGTCGTAGTAATACTTTTGCTTGCGCTGCTTGTCTTCCAAATTGCACTATTTTTGGGCCAAAATCTTCTCAAAGATAAGTTTTTGCCATGAACGCTAACCGCATACGGGCCACCTTCTTAGAATTCTTCGAATCAAAACAGCACCAGATCGTTGCGTCTGCTCCACTGGTCATGAAAAACGATCCGACGCTCTTGTTTACCAACGCCGGAATGAATCAATTCAAGGAGTTCTTCTTAGGAAATTCTACTCCCAAAACAAGGCGGGTGGTCGACACTCAAAAATGTTTGCGCGTTAGCGGAAAGCACAATGACCTTGAGGAGGTGGGTAAGGATACCTACCATCACACGCTGTTTGAGATGCTCGGAAACTGGAGCTTTGGCGATTACTTCAAAAAAGAAGCCATCGAGTGGGCTTGGGAACTGCTTACTGAGGTATACAAACTCGATAAAGAGCGCCTTTATGTCACCATTTTTGAAGGCAGTGAAGACGATAAGCTCGATCTCGATCAAGAGGCCTATGACCTTTGGAAAGCCCTGCTGCCTGAAGAGCGGATATTGAAAGGAAGCAAAAAAGACAATTTCTGGGAGATGGGCGATCAAGGCCCTTGCGGCCCTTGTTCGGAGATTCATATCGATCTGCGCAGCGAGGCGGAGCGCGCGGCCACCCCTGGTGCCGCGCTCGTAAATGCCGACCATCCGCAGGTAGTTGAGGTTTGGAACCTCGTATTCATGCAGTACAACCGCAAGGCAAACGGATCACTTGAACCACTTCCCGAAAAGCACGTAGACACCGGAATGGGTTTTGAGCGTCTTTGTATGGCTCTTCAAGGAAAAACATCTAACTACGACACCGACGTCTTTTCGGGTCTTATTGATTGTCTTACGGCGCTTACTTCAACCACCTACGGGGCCTCAAAAGAAACTGATATTGCCATTCGCGTGGTAGTCGATCACGTCAGAGCCGTGTCTTTTGCCATTGCTGACGGACAACTTCCCAGTAACACCGGAGCCGGATACGTCATAAGACGCATTCTCAGACGCGCCATTCGCTACGGATTCACCTTTTTAGGTCAATCAACCCCCTTTGTCAACGAACTCGTAAGTACACTAGTGGTTCAGATGGGAGGGGCCTTTCCGGAGCTTAAGGCACAAGAAAAACTCATTACCCAAGTCATTCGGGAAGAAGAGCATTCGTTCTTAGCTACCCTAGAACAGGGGCTGAAACTGCTCGACAAGGTTATAGCAGAGTCAAGTGCTAAAACCATAGACGGAGAAAAGGCGTTTGAACTGTACGATACCTTCGGATTTCCTATTGATCTCACCGCACTCATTCTCAGTGAGCGCGGATATACATACGACCAAAAGGGTTTTGAACAGGCCCTAGCGGAGCAAAAACAACGCTCAAAGGCCGATGCGGCCACGGACAAGAGTGATTGGATTAGTGTTTCAAATGCGGCTATCGAGGGTTTTGTGGGCTATGATACACTCACCGTTGAAGGGGTTAAACTACTCAAATACCGAGAGGTCAAGCAAAAGGATAAGTTGGCTTATCAATTGGTGCTTTCGAAGACTCCCTTCTACCCAGAGGGTGGGGGCCAGATTGGAGACAGTGGCCTACTAGAATATACACTAAACCAAGAGCAGCAGCGCATTGGTATTTTAGCCACCAAAAAGGAAAACAACGAGATTGTACACACTGCTTCAAAGCTGCCCCTAGATCTTGAAGCTAGCTTTACCGCCAAGGTGAATGCCCAATATCGCGAAGAAACTACCGCTAATCACAGTGCTACCCACTTGCTACATCAGGCGCTAAGAGAGGTGCTCGGAAGTCATGTGGAGCAGCGCGGCTCATCGGTTAGGCCCGATGCCCTTCGCTTTGACTTCTCTCATTTTGCAAAACTTACCCCTGAAGAGTTAGCGAAGGTCGAGGCGCTGGTGAACCAGCGCATCACAGCCGCACTGCCCTTGCAAGAGCGCCGATCTGTCGCTATGGCCGAGGCGATCGCCGAAGGGGCCATGGCCCTCTTTGGAGAAAAATACGGAGATGAGGTGCGCACCATACGCTTTGGTGATTCAATAGAATTATGCGGAGGCACTCATGTGAACAGCACAGCCGAGATCTGGCATTTTAAGATCAAAAGCGAGGGCGCCGTGGCCTCGGGCATTCGACGCATCGAAGCCATTACCGGCCAGGCGGTCAAAAGCTACTTTATCGATAATGAGCTCCGTCTTGAGGCGATTGCCCAGGCCTTACCCAAGGCGCAAGACCTACTCAAAGGAGTGGCCGATTTAGTACAAGAGAATGAGGCGCTTCGCGCCGAACTTGAAGGCCTCAAGGCTGAAAAACTGAGTCAATTCAAGCGCGAGCTCGAAGGGGCTTTAAAAGACATTAATAGCGTTCGGTTTGCGGCGGTGGCGACAGCCCTTGACGCGGCCGAGATGAAATCGCTATCGTTCGAACTAGCCGCTCAACATAAAAACCTCTTCGTGGTCTTGGCCTCGAACGCCGGCGGCAAAGCGCTGCTGTCTATTTACATTGACAAACACCTGGCCACTGAGCGCAACTACGACGCCTCGGTCATGGTGCGGGAGCTCGGCAAGCACATTCAAGGAGGAGGAGGAGGCCAGGCGTTTTTCGCCACCGCCGGAGGAAAAGATCCTAAAGGTATTGCCACGGCTCTAGAGGCGGCCCAAGGCCTTATCTGACCCGATACAGCTCAAACACTACTTAAATTCAAAGTCATTGCCTAAACCAATGGCTATGCCAAAAGGCTTAGTTTTCTGGGCGCATGCTGCCCTGAGTTGGAAATTTCTTAAGTATGCTCTCAATGTAGCCATTGATAATCGCTTGACGTGTTTCGGGATTACGCACATCGGTGATCAATCCGCGACCCTTGCCTTGCCAAATGAGCCGTTCGCCATCGGCATCTAGTAGATCTACGATGAGCTCTCCGCGGTTGGTGGTGTTTACGTTTTGATTATTCATGGCGGGGCCCATCATCCAGGGGTTGAAGCCCCAACCCCAACCCCAGCCTCCAATGGTTTGGGTAGACACGGTAATATCGTCTTCTTCTTTCGTAGCTATGGTGATTAGGAGGTCAGCGTTGTCGCTTTTGCGGTATCCCTTTTCTTCGAGAACTTCTTCAATGGCGCGTAAAATGCGCCGTTTTTCCAGATCCGAAATTTCGGCTTTGTCAATGCCTGGCTTATAAAAGGCAAAGGTTCGGTAGTTGGAGAAATTGACACTCGTATCGTAATCAGTATAAACCCTAAGCGAAGTGCAGGCACTGCCTAAAATCAGTGTAACTAAGCCCAATAGAAGTCCTTTTTTCATAGCCGTGATTCAAGGTGAATAACTATAGTTAATTAACTAAAGTTACAAAGCAATGCGCTGATTTCGTGTTAAAAAGCGTTAATAATGCCTAGTTGATTGCATTATAATGGGGTGCGGTTTTTATCAAATCCGTAGGGGCAATGACGGCAGCCACTTTGGCAGCAGTAGCCGCGTTTTAGGTGGTATTTTTCGGTGAAGACCCGATATCCGTTTTCGGTGTAGTAGTCACCCTCTTCGGGTTCAATTGGCTTTTTCATCACCCTGCAAAGATAGCTCGGCTGTTCGTAAGTATTGATAAGCAGAGGTCGCGCCCTTGAGATTGAACAACTAACTTTGATAGTAGATGCAATCAAGTTTCAACCAAACACTGCAGCTTCCACTGCTACAATCTCGCGGAGTGACCTTAATGCTCAAGCGTGAAGACCAGTTGCATCCGCTCATGTCTGGAAACAAGTTTCGAAAACTCAAATACAACTTAGAGGCTGCCCGGCTGAAAAAGGCCCACACGTTGCTCACCTTTGGAGGCGCTTACTCTAACCATATTCTGGCTACGGCAGCCGCTGCCGCAGAACACGGATTTAAATCGACTGGAATCATTCGAGGCGAAGAATTGAAAAACAGAGTAGAGGAAAATCCGACCTTGAGCAAGGCCCAGTCTCTCGGAATGAAATTTATTTTTGTGAGTCGCGAGCGCTACCAAGAACTTACCCGAGACGAAAAGAAGGCCAAGCACCTGTGTGCTCAAGATGGTATTTATATGATTCCCGAGGGCGGAAGCAACGCCCTGGCCGTAAAAGGGGTCGCTGAAATGCTTACCGAAGAAGACCTTTCTGCCGATTACCTCTGCTGCTCGGTTGGCACAGGTGCCACCCTCGCGGGGCTTGTAGAGGCGGCGAGACCACAGCAGCAAGTGCTGGGCTTCGCCGCCCTCGACCACCAAAACTTAGCCGCTGAAGTAGGGCGATTCACAAAGAAGTCTACTTATGAAATCGTTCACGACTATACGTTTGGAGGCTACGCTAAGGTGAGTGATGAGCTTATTGGCTGTATGAATGATTGGCTAAAGCAGACCGGGGTGCTGTTCGATCCGGTTTACACAGCGAAGATGATGTACGGAATTTTAGATCGCATTCGTCGTGGCGCGATACCGAAAGGAAGTGTAATTTTGGCTATACATACCGGGGGGCTTCAAGGAATTGAAGGAATGAACTCTCGGTTAGAAAAAAAGAATGCTCCATTAATTCTGACTTCATGCAGCAAAAAAGCCTCCTAAACTATTTTTTGGTGGCCATCGTTCTCGTTACGATGAGCAGTTGCACACCAAACCCGAATGTTTATACCATCGCCCGATCAAATACTCCTGAATCTCAGCCGGTCACTCTAGGCGAGCGGGCCAAAGATTTAGTGGGAAATAGCGGTTTAAAGGCGTGGTCGGCCAAAGACTACGAACGTTTTAATGACGAGAAAGACTACATTTCGACCTTTGCCGAACCAGCCATGAAAGAGATGAAGCTCTACGGAGTTCCGGCTAGCATTACTCTGGCCCAAGGTATCCTTGAAACCAATGCAGGACGCAGTAAGCTTGTTAAAGAGTCTAATAATCATTTTGGCATAAAGTGCCACGACAGCTGGAAAGGAGAAAGCGTTTCGCATGACGATGATGCTGCGGGCGAGTGTTTTAGAAAGTATAGAAACCCTCTGGCTTCTTACCGAGACCATTCGCAATTTTTGACTTCTAGGCCGCGCTATTCCTCTTTGTTTGAGCTGAAGGCTACCGATTATAAAGAGTGGGCCCGTGGATTGAGAGAGGCCGGATACGCCACTGACAAGAGCTATGCCGACAAGCTCATCCGAATTATTGAAAAGCACGATTTGGCTCAATACGACCAACAGACTATAGGTAAACGCAAAAGAATGCTCAAGCGCGAATCTCGCAAAGAGCGGGTCGCTGCATTGCTCAATGACACCAAAAAAAAGCTGGCTGAAACCACTCGTCGTACAAAGCGAATGGGTAAAGAAGCTACCAAACAAATAGCTGATGCGGGCCGAGGATTAGCCCATAGGGTCACACCTGGAGACACGTTATACAGCATTGCTAAGCGCTATGAGGTAACTGTAGAGGCCATCAAAAAAATGAACATACTCGATTCTGACAACTTGTCTATTGGTCAGATTCTTGAAATTCCTAGATCTAAGTAATGACAGTATACGAGAGAAGTAGTGCGCTTTTTGCCGCTGCTAACAAAGTGATCCCTGGCGGAGTGAACTCTCCGGTTCGGGCTTTTAGGTCGGTGGGGGGGCATCCGGTATTTGTAAAGCAAGCTAAAGGCGCGCATTTACTCACTGAAGACGGCCATACCCTTATTGATTATATTTCTTCATGGGGCCCATTACTTTTTGGTCAC
>JAURFJ010000072.1 GCA_030834365.1 Flavobacteriaceae bacterium
CTACGATAGCTACAGGGGGTTGTTAGACGACCCAGAAGGGCCATACAGAACGGATATATACGAATCATGAGAGCGGTAATTCAGCGAGTTAGTGAGGCATCTGTGTCGGTTAATGGCCAATGTGTTGGAAGCATTGAAAGTGGTCTTCTCGTGCTATTGGGGGTAACTCATGAAGATACCGAGCAAGATGCCGATTGGCTCGCATCGAAGATTGCTCAGCTGCGTATTTTTAGTGACGCAGACGGTAAAATGAATTTGGCCATCGACCAAATTGAGGGCAGTGTGCTGTTGATTTCTCAGTTCACGCTTTTCGCTGCGACCAAAAAGGGAAACCGTCCCTCATTTGTGGAGGCCGCAGCTCCTGAGCAGGCTAATCAGTTATACCTCTATTTTGGGGATCGACTAGAACAGCTCTTAAGTAAACCTATTCAGCGCGGAGTATTCGCGGCTGACATGAAGGTCTCCTTGCTGAACGACGGCCCGGTAACCTTGATTATGGATACAAAAAACAAAGAATAATGAACGATATAAAAACGGCTCAAGAGCGCGTAGATCAGTGGATTAATGAACACGGGGTGCGCTATTTTAACGAGCTAACCAACATGGCCCAGTTAACCGAAGAAGTCGGCGAAGTGGCCCGTATAATTGCCCGCCGCTATGGCGAGCAAAGTGAAAAGGCTTCAGATAAAGATAAAGACCTGGGTGAAGAGCTAGCCGATGTGTTGTTTGTCGTTTTGTGCTTGGCGAATCAGACTGGGGTAGACCTTCAGCAGGCCTTTGATCGAAAACTCGTTTTGAAAACAGAGCGCGATCGCGAAAGGCATCAAAACAATCCAAAATTAAAGCCATGAGTGCTGTACGCATACACCTAAAAAGTGACCTAAAGTCGTCTGCGATAAGACTGACCGGATCTAAGAGCGAGACCAATAGGGTGCTGCTGTTAAAGGCGCTTTATCCTAATTTAATGCTGATCAACGATTCGAATGCGCACGATGTAGAAATGATGAAGCGCGGTATTGAGCAAATCTCGGGCGAGGTAGACATTCATCATGCCGGAACGGCTATGCGTTTTCTCACGGCCTATTTTGCCACTCTAGACAGGGCTGCGATAACCCTAACCGGAAGCGATCGCATGAAGCAGCGACCTATTGGAGTTTTAGTCGATGCACTAGTCGAATTGGGGGCTGATGTTCGTTATTTAGAAAACCCGGGATTTCCGCCCTTACAGATAAGCGGAAAACAGCTGAGAGGTGGGCACCTTAAGATTCGCGCTGACATCAGCAGTCAGTACCTTTCGGCACTGTGTTTAGTGGCCCCAAAGTTCAGCGAAGGTCTAGCCCTTACTTTTGATGGAACGCTAACCTCAGTTCCCTATCTCAAAATGACGTTGAAGCTACTTAATGCTATCGGTGTTGAGACCTATTTAGATGAAAAGGGTCTTCGCATTGCTCCCTTGTCGGCAATAATGGATCAATCGTTAGCAGTAGAATCTGATTGGAGTGCAGCGAGCTATTACTACAGTATAATCGCGCTCTCACCTATAGGTACTCAGGTGCAGTTGAGTGTACTCAAGAGCGATTCGCTTCAGGGCGACCGGGTGCTTGCCGATATCTATACCGAATTCGGGGTTGAGACCACCTTCGAGAACGATGGATCTATAATGCTGCGCAAGAGCAGTGCTGCAGAATCTAGGCCTTACGCTCTTGACTTAAAAGATGCTCCAGACATTGCTCAAACCATCGCAGTCACTGCTGCAGGTTTAGGAGTAGAGTGCACCATGATAGGGCTCCATACATTGCCTATCAAAGAAACCGATCGTCTAGCCGCCATGAAGACCGAACTCGAAAAATGCGGTCTTGCAGTGGCTATTAGTTCAAACTCGCTCAAGGTACACGCGCGATCCGCCGAGCTAAAGAGCGCCGCCATAGAAACCTATAACGATCACCGAATGGCCATGGCTTTTGCGCCTTTGGCGATTATGGTTCCCCTAGAAATTCGCGATCCTAATGTGGTTGAAAAGTCGTACCCAGATTTTTGGAACGACCTTAGTCTATTGGGATTTGACTGCAGTCTGCAAGCAGAATAATTGAAAATCCCTTGACTTTGCCCTTTTCGTGGGCGTATCTTTGCCCCTTTTAATTCGCATGTACCTATGAAGCTATCTAATTTCGATTTTAACCTACCTAAAGAACTATTGGCGGAGTATCCGGCTGAAAACCGTGACGAATCTCGACTGATGGTGTTGCATCGCGATAGCGGTAAAATCGAACACAAGATGTTTAAAGATATCATCGATTATTTCGATGAAGGAGACGTGATGGTACTAAACAATACCAAGGTCTTTCCGGCTAGACTGTACGGTAATAAAGAAAAAACCGGTGCCCGAATCGAGGTTTTCTTGCTCAGGGAGCTCAATCAAGAGCAACGGCTATGGGATGTGCTGGTAGATCCGGCCCGTAAAATTCGAATAGGTAATAAGCTTTATTTTGGCGACGACGACTCTTTGGTGGCTGAGGTTATTGATAATACCACCTCTAGAGGCCGAACGCTTCGCTTTTTATACGACGGAACCTATACCGAGTTTAGAAAGAAATTGCGCTCGCTAGGAGAAACTCCGCTTCCCAAGTATATTAAGAGAAACGTAGAGCCCGAAGACGAAGAACGCTATCAGACCATTTACGCCAAGTATGAGGGTGCGGTAGCCGCTCCAACCGCCGGTCTTCACTTTTCTAAACACTTGCTAAAACGCCTAGAAATTAAGGGAATAAATTTTGCTGAGATCACCCTGCACGTGGGCTTAGGAACCTTTAATCCTGTAGAAGTAGAAGACCTGTCAAAGCATAAAATGGATAGCGAAGAGATGCTTATTGATGCTAAGGCTGTCGAAATTGTAAATAGTGCCAAGAAGGAGCGAAAAAATGTATGTGCGATAGGTACTACTGTGATGCGTTCGCTAGAGAGCTCGGTCTCTTCAAACGGCATGCTAAACGAGTTTGAAGGGTGGACGAACAAATTCATATTTCCACCTTACGACTTTTCGATCGCCAACTGTATGGTGACCAACTTTCATCTTCCGAAGTCTACGCTGTTGATGATGATATCTGCTTTCGCAGACCACGACATGATCATTCATGCCTACAATGAAGCCGTTAAAGAAAAATACCGCTTCTACTCTTACGGAGACGCGATGATGATTCTCTAACCCATGCCAGCTGAAACCGGCGCTAAACGCGACATAAGGGCACTTGATTTAGAAAGTCTCAGGGCTTTCTTTCTAGCGCACGATCAGCAGTCGTTTAGGGCCGATCAGGTTTACCAATGGTTGTGGCAAAAGGGGGCCCACAGTTTTGAGGTAATGACCAACCTCTCTAAGGCGACTCGTGAGCTACTTGATGCCTATTTTGTGATTAACCATATCGCCGTAGATCGCCAACAACGCAGTACTGATCAGACGGTAAAGAACGCTATTCGATTGCACGACGGGTTGACCGTTGAGTCAGTGCTTATTCCGACTGAAACCCGCAGCACAGCTTGTGTGTCTAGCCAGGTTGGCTGCAGCCTAGACTGTACTTTTTGCGCCACTTCTCAGTTAAAGCGCATGCGCAATCTGAATCCCGATGAAATTTACGATCAGGTTATGGCCTTGGACAGCCAAAGCCGCCTGTACTTTGATCGTCCATTATCCAACATCGTGTTCATGGGAATGGGGGAGCCGCTGATGAACTATAAAAATGTAATGAGCGCCGTAGATAAGATCACCGAAGGATTAGCCATGTCGCCCAAAAGGATTACCATTTCTACTTCAGGAATCCCAAAAATGATCGAGAAATTGGCTGATGAGAATCCAAAATTTCAATTGGCCGTTTCGCTGCATTCTGCTCAAGAAAAGGTGCGCAACGAGATTATGCCTTTTAGCACCTCATTTGATTTAGAAACACTGCTCAAATCGCTGCAGTATTGGTACCATAAAACGCGATCGAAAGTCACCTTTGAGTACTTGATCTGGAAAGGTATAAACGATACTCAAGAGGCCATAGATGCGTTGGTGGCCTATGCCAAAAAAGTGCCCTCTAAGGTCAATATTATTGAGTACAATCCGACCGATTCCGGTGATTTTCAAGCAGCCGATCAGCAGGTAATCGAGCGCTATAAACAGGCGCTAGAGCGGGCGAAAATAACCGTCACTGTAAGGCGGTCAAGAGGTAAAGATATAGATGCTGCTTGCGGCCAGCTGGCCAATAAATTGGTACCTTTAGACGACAAAAATTAGCCATCCGCCAATCGTGCAGACCGTTGCCAAAATACGTCAACCTATAGTTGTTGAAATGGACCTTTTTGAAACCAAGTTCAAAGAGGCTATGGTTTCTAAGGTGGCACTGCTCAACCGAATCACCTATTACATTGCCAGCCGAAAGGGAAAGCAAATGCGGCCGATGTTTGTATTCTTGGTAGCTAAATTGCTGGGTGAGGGCGAGGTGAGCGAGCGTACCTATAGAGGAGCGTCTATCATTGAGCTTATTCATACGGCCTCTCTAGTTCATGACGACGTGATTGATGCGAGCGATAAGCGCAGAGGTTTTTTCTCTGTAAATGCCTTGTGGAAGAACAAAATCGCGGTGCTTGTTGGTGATTACTTTTTCTCAAAAGGCTTACTGCTCTCGTTAGACCATGACGACTTTGACCTCCTAAAAATTGTGTCTGAGGCGGTTCGTGAGATGAGTCAGGGTGAATTATTGCAGCTCGAGAAGGCTAGACGGCTCGACATCAATGAATCGGTCTACTACGATATAATTAGACAGAAAACTGCTACGTTGATCGCTGCTTGTTGCGCTATGGGAGCCGCCTCTGTGGGCCGTAGTAATGAAGAAATTGAGCGATTTAGATCGTTTGGTGAATATGCCGGAATGGCCTTTCAAATTAAAGACGATTTATTCGACTACACAGACGGAGCCATCGGCAAGCCCACTGGAATTGACATCAAAGAGCAGAAGATGACCCTTCCGCTTATTTATGTGCTCAATAAGGCTTCAACGAAAGAGAAAAACTGGATCATCGATTCGGTAAAAAGGCATCACAAGGACAAAAAACGCGTTAGAGAAGTTATAGAGTACGTCAAGGAAAACGAGGGGCTATCGTATGCCACTTCCCAGATGAACCGTTACCGAGATGCAGCACTTGGAATGCTAGTCAATTATCCTGAGAGTAGCTATAAAATCGCTTTGGTTGACTTGGTCAATTACGTGGTAGATCGCAAAAAATAGTGCGCTACTCACTAAATTCAAGCCGTTTACAGTGCCTGCATTGCGACCCAGAAAGTAACGTCTCGTTTCTGTTTAAATCTCGGGTACCTAAAAACAAGAACATTGTAGTAATTTGTAAAAAAATAACGAAGTAGACCTCAAGTACTAATGATTTCGAAGGCGACTATAGATAAGGTTTATGAAGCAGTTCGTGTCGAGGAGGTGATCCAAGACTATGTTCAGCTCAAGAAATCAGGCGCCAACTTTAAGGGCTTGAGCCCTTTTACAACTGAACGTACGCCTAGTTTTATGGTGTCTCCTGTCAAACAAATCTGGAAAGACTTTAGTAGTGGAAAGGGCGGAAATGCCATTGCTTTTCTCATGGAGATGGAGCAGTATACGTATCCAGAAGCCATTAGGCATCTCGCACAGAAATACAACATTGAAATAGAAGAGACCGCTCAGTCTTCAGAGCAGAAAGAGGCCAAAGACCATCAAGAAAGCCTGTATTTGATTACCGAGTTTGCTCAGGGTTTCTTTCAACGCCAATTGCACGAAGACGCTCAGGGCAGAGCTATCGGCCTGTCTTATTTTCACGAGCGCGGATTTAGTGAAGAAACCATTAAGCGGTTTGGCTTGGGTTTTGGAGGAACCGATTGGCAGGGTCTGGCTAAGGAGGCTCTAGAAAAGGGCTATAAGCCAGAACTGCTAGAGGAGACCGGAGTTTGTTTTAAAGTA
>JAURFJ010000073.1 GCA_030834365.1 Flavobacteriaceae bacterium
AATTATAGGCGGTGGCTAGAAAAGAGATGCTCGCCTGTTTTGGAGTTTGACTAACGTTATAATAGCGGCTTTGGTCGTGTAAGTTAAACCCGTAGTCGGCATTAAGACTGTCTCGAATGCGTTTGAGTAATTGCGCCTCTGGAGAAACTAACCTTAATGCATCGCGATTGAGGTCTATCCCTAGGGCATTCTCACGTTTAAACTGCTCTGCCCCATCTGGATTAAGCATTGGAATAACATGTATGCTCAGTTCGCTCAGTATTCGACTTACCTCGTTTGACTGCTGGTTAAGTGAGAAATAATTTAACAGATCAAATAGCGCCCTAGTAGCGGTAGATTCATTTCCGTGCATTTGAGACCAAAGCAGTACATCGGTTGAACCCTTACCGAAGCTGATCATCTGAATTTGTCGTCCTTCAATAGAACGGCCAACAGTTTGAACCGAATAAAAATCTGGATTTTCGGCTTTGACTCTATCATTATTAATCAACACCTCATTGTGCTTTATGCGTCTTGATTCAAGACCGTTCACCTTGTATTGCTCGTGATTCGAATAGAGTTTTTGGGCAAAACCGAGATCTTGAGCGTTCACTACTGAGGTGATAATTACGCTAATTATAAGGGCTATTCGCTGTATATACATTACGATATCCATTTGTCGGTGTCAAAATTGGGTTTTCTTTTTTCTAAAAAGGCATCCCTACCCTCTTTTGCCTCATCGGTCATGTAGGCTAATCGCGTAGCTTCACCTGCAAATAATTGCTGGCCAACAAGACCATCATCTGTCAGATTCATCGCATATTTTAACATTTTTATAGATGTGGGCGATTTTTCTAAAATCTCTCGTGCCCATAAAACAGCCGTCGATTCTAATTCTTCATGGGGGACCACTTTATTCACCATGCCCATCTCATAAGCCTGATCTGCAGAATAGGTTTTACCCAAAAAGAAAATTTCACGTGCGCGTTTTTGACCAACCATTTTAGCCAAGTAAGCCGAACCGTATCCTCCGTCAAACGAGGTGACATCTGCGTCTGTTTGTTTGAATTTAGCGTGTTCTTTACTGGCCAGACTTAAATCACACACTACGTGAAGGCTGTGCCCCCCGCCAACAGCCCAGCCCGGTACTACGGCGATAACTACCTTTGGCATAAAGCGTATTAAACGCTGAACCTCAAGAATGTTTAAGCGATGAGCGCCGTCTTCTCCTACATATCCGCGCGCTCCTCTTGACTTCTGATCTCCTCCACTGCAAAAGGCATACACCCCATCTTTCGGCGACGGACCTTCACCTGTAAGCAATACTACCCCAATTGTAGGATCCTCAGCTACTTGGTAAAATGCATCTACTAATTCAGCAGTGGTTTTAGGCCTGAAGGCATTTCTTACCTCTGGCCTATTGATGGCGATCCTGGCTATGGCTCCTTCGCGTTTAAACGTAATATCCTCGTAAATCTTAATTGTCTCAAATGATAGGCTCATACCGTTGACTTCTTAATTAAACATTAAAGTAAGCAATATCACGAATCGGAAGTATCTAGGATTCAATGCGCGCATAACACTGCACCAGTTTACTTCTTAATTTTCGGTTGTAATCCTCTTCAAGCCACTCTTTATAATTCTTGGTTGTGTTCATTATGCAATACGTGTACTGCTTCACGCGGTTTTTTATATCATCTTCAAGCAGAATCATCAATTGCCTAGCTTCGGTTATGTTTGAGCTGTTTTCAATGCACATTAAGGCATGCTGATCTATACTTTCTTCTAGCACCTTTTTGGGACGCTGACCTATCGCGAACAACTCTTTATAGCGCTCTTTGATATCGAAATCTACAGAAGTTGACTTGGAAAACTTATTCCTTAGCTCAATGGGCATGGTGTATTCAAAATTGCGCTCAATTTCTTCATCGCTTTTGATGCTTTCCAGGTAGAAGTCAGGAAAATAAAAAATATCATTCCAGTCAATTGGATCATTCCAGGCTCCGAACCTCAGGGTGTTGTTGCCCAGGTCAATAACGTTGAATTCCTTTTTGTTCTTCAAGACGCGTGAACCTCGCCCAATCATTTGAAAATAAAGAGTTAGCGATCGCGTGGCCCGATTGAGAATAACGGTTTCGACAGTTGGTTCATCAAAGCCAGTAGTCAATATGCTCACTGAAGTCAATATGGCATCGGGTGTTTTTTTGAACCACAACAAAATTTCTTGGCGCTCTTTAGTTGAGTGCTTATTGTCTAGATGCCTTACAGGAAGTCCTGCTCGCTTAAACGTCTCATAGACGGCATATGAAGCGTTGATTCCATTATTAAAGATCAGCGTCTTGCTACCTTTGGCCACCTCGTTGTAAACATTAAGCAGCTTTCCGAGCATACCGTAGTTAGAGTAAAACGCATCGCTACTTTTGACCGTATAGTCTCCATTGATCCCCAATTTTAGACCTTGTAAACTCAAATCGTATCGGTGAACCTCCGCCTCAGCAAGAAAGCCTTTGTCGATAAGTGATTGTATCGATTCTCCAACGATCAATTTTTTATAAAAATCTTTCATTGGAAGCTTGATGTTTGAACTCAATGGAGTCGCGGTGACTCCTAAGACATAGGGACGTTCAAAATACTTAAATAGCTTTCTAAACGAATTGTAGTGGGCCTCATCGATAATTACCAATCCAATATTTTCCAAAACAATCTTATCATCGTTAAGGCGGTTGTTTAAGGTCTCCACCATGGCAACGTAGCACATATGCGGATCGTTAGGCTCAATCTCTTTTACCGATGAATTAATCACCTTGTTAATGACCCCAAATTCATCCAACATCTTAGAGGTCTGGCTGCTCAACTCTATGCGATGGGTTAATACCACCACCTTTTTGGCTCTTCGCTCTATAAAGCGCTTTGCAATCTCGCTAAAGACAACTGTCTTTCCTCCACCTGTTGGAAGCTGATACAACAAATTAGATCCCTCCTCTACCTCATCTAATGCATCAAAAATGCGCCCGAGGTCTTTCTTTTGATAAGCATAAAGCTCTTTGGAGTTTAAACTATTCGTTGGCATGATACTTCAAGACTAATTTTGCAAAAATAGCCATAAAACTATGTGTACGGGTGCTGTTTGATTAAATTATATTCTTGGTGATAACTTCTTGATAACCCGAAAACTTACCTATTGCTTAGGCCTAAAGAGGGTTGTAATATGTACTAAATTTTCAACTCTATGAGACAGCTTAAAATAGTAAAACAGGTCACCAATAGAGAGTCAAAATCTCTAGATAAGTACCTTCAAGATATTAGCCGGATCGAACTCATAACTGCAGAAGAAGAGGTCGAACTCGCTCAAAAAATCAAAAATGGTGAGCGTGCTGCCCTAGAAACTTTAGTGAATGCCAACCTGAGATTTGTTGTCTCTGTTGCAAAGCAATACCAGAACCAGGGTCTAACCCTACCCGATTTAATAAATGAAGGAAATTTAGGTCTAGTAAAAGCCGCGCAACGATTTGACGAAACAAGAGGGTTTAAGTTTATCTCATATGCGGTTTGGTGGATTCGACAAAGCATCCTTCAGGCACTTGCTGAGCAGTCTAGAGTAGTTCGATTACCATTAAATAAAATTGGGTCAATTAATAAAATCAATAAAACCTTCTCGTATCTCGAGCAAGCCCATGAGAGACCACCTTCGGCCGAAGAAATAGCTGAAGAATTGGGGATGACGATTACTGAAGTTAAACAGTCGTTAAAGAATTCAGGGAGGCATATCTCTATGGATGCACCTTTTGAAGAAGGAGAAGACTCTAATTTATACGATGTAATCACTTCAGATGCTTCTCCCTTACCGGACAATGATTTGATTAACGAATCACTAAGCACTGAAATACATCGTGTTTTGGACACCCTATCAGAACGTGAAGCAGACGTAGTTCGACTGTATTATGGAATCGGCCAGAACGCGACAATGACGCTCGATGAAATTGGTAATGCCTTTGATTTGACCCGCGAGCGCGTTAGACAAATTAGAGAAAAGGCCATTAGAAAGCTTAGAAAGTCAGCTAAAAACGAGCTTCTTCAATCGTACCTCGACTAGAACCCTTTTAGCACAGATTAGATTTTAAACTAGAAATTCATACCGATGTCAACGCGTTCTGAAAAACTATTGCAGCAACGACCGCAAATTCTTAGTTCTAAGATTCACGACAACATGAGTCGCGAAGAATATTTCCAGAACGCGGTATTAAGGCCGGTTCTAAAGCTTCAAAACGAGTTGTTCATTGCCGTTTATATGAACTATATCCGTAAACACAAAAACGTCTTTCACGACTTAAGCCTGCCAAAAAAGATGCAGTATATTGAAAACAGTGTGCAGCGTGATATCAAGTTTAGAAACAACCTCAAGGGAATCATTTTAGGGCAACTAACCGTAGAAGAATTTGAAGTGTATGCTGAGAATTCCTCTGCACTCAACAAGCGCATGATGAACCTACTCATTGAACGCCTTAAAGACCAGATACAGTTGTTTGATAAAGACAGCCCTGCGCTATCGGCCTAGTAATCACTCAAGACCTGAAAAGTAACTGTTGTACAGATCGTTAAAGGTTGTCTTGTGATCAATCCTTGAACTGTTGAGTTTTTCTTTTGCCACTAGTCCCCATAAAATAATCTCCTTATAGAAATGCCTTTCTGACTTAGGGCAGTCAGGGAAATGGGCTTTCAATAGCTCATCTAATGGCTTTATACGATCGAGCTCACTCTGAAAAAACTCATCGGGAGCATCGTCTAAAAGCTCTACAGGGTCGTTTTCAAAAAACCATGTGTAAAGGGTGTCGTAAGCAGAAGGAGCTCCCTTCTTTTCGAGTTTTTCTATCTTCGGAAAGTGTTGTTCGAAAGTAGTAAGTACCGCCTTTTTGATTAACTCTTGGGCGACAAAGTCGGCTCCCTCTTGCTCTCCTTCGTAGACCAGTTCAACTTTACCCGTAATGGCTGGTCCGATATTCATTATATCTAGTACTCTTAAAGCTGAGCTAGACTCGTTATTTTGAATCATTCGCAGTTCGGCTCCACTAACCGCGTTTTCAAACGCACTTATACTAAGCCGGGCAGAAACCCCGCTTTTGGCATCGACATACTCACTCGTTCTAGCCTCAAAAGCAATGGCCTCAATAAGGTCTCGTGCAGCCTCGCTAATAAACAGACCTTCAACAACTGTTTTAGCTTCTTGACGGGTGATTTCTTTTGCAATAGCTGTAGTTTTGGGATAATGGGTTAGTATTTGAGATCCAATTCGATCTTTGAGCGGCGTCACTATGCTACCCCTATTGGTGTAATCTTCTGGGTTAGCGGTAAAAACAAAGGCGACATCTAAGGGTAATTTCATTTTAAACCCTCTGATTTGCACCTCCCCTTCTTGAAGTATCGAAAATAAGGCTACCTGAATTCTAGCCTGTAAATCAGGGAGCTCGTTGATTATAAAAAGGCAACGATTGGCTCTTGGAACCATTCCGTAATGAATGACTTCTTCGTCAGCGTATGAAAGTTTTAGGTTGGCGGCCTTTATAGGATCTATATCTCCGATCAGGTCGGCTACACTCACATCAGGAGTAGCTAGTTTTTCAAAGAATCGATCGGATCGCCCAAGCCATTCAATAGGTGTGTCGTCTCCTTTTGTATCGATCAAATCTCTCGCCATTTTCGAAATCGGCTTAAACGGATCATCGTTTATCGTTGACCCCTTCACTACCGGGATAAACTCGTCTAGCAACTCGGTCATTAAACGAGCTATGCGTGTTTTTGCTTGACCCCTTAGTCCAAGCAAATTAATGTTGTGCTTAGATAGAATAGCTTTTTTAAGCTGCGGAATAACAGTGTGTTCATACCCTATGATTCCCTCGAATACCGGCTGTTCGGCCTTTATCTTCGCGATTAGGTTATCTCTTAGCTCGTCCTTTATTGTTTTATAGGTGTATCCAGCAGCTTTAAGTGCT
>JAURFJ010000074.1 GCA_030834365.1 Flavobacteriaceae bacterium
TCATACGAAAGCGACTCTAGATCCAATCTTGACAACAGGTCGATGAGGCACTCAGCACCCATCTTTGCAATAAACTTGTTTGGATCGCTATCGTCTAAATACTGATTTTCTTGTGGAATCTCGTCTAAAATATTGAGATACTCCTCTTCAGTTAAGAAGTCAAGCATATGCAAATCTTGACCCTCTGCACCTTTGGCTATACCCGGCTGAATGACCACGTAACGCTCGTAATAAATAATCATATCGAGCTTCTTCGACGGTAATCCAAGCAGGTAACCTAATTTATTAGGGAGCGATCTGAAGTACCAAATGTGGGCAACAGGTACCACCAAACTGATATGTCCAACGCGGTCTCTTCTAACCTTTTTCTCAGTTACTTCAACCCCGCATCGATCACAAACAATTCCGCGATAGCGGATGCGCTTATACTTTCCACAGGCACACTCATAATCCTTGATCGGACCAAAAATGCGCTCACAGAACAATCCGTCTCTCTCGGGCTTATGCGTTCTGTAGTTGATCGTTTCAGGCTTCAACACCTCTCCTCGAGAAGCACCCAAAATAGATTCTGGAGAAGCAAGACCGATAGAGATTTTATTGAACTGCTGTTCTGTAGTTTCGTTTACTTTAGCCATAGTGTCGTAACGCTTAATATTGTTATAAGAGAGCGAATTATTCTTCAAGTCTAATATCCAGACCTAGTCCTTTCAATTCGTGCATAAGCACGTTGAACGATTCAGGTAGACCTGGCTCAGGCATAGTTTCACCTTTAACGATGGCCTCATAGGTCTTCGCACGTCCGATCACGTCATCTGACTTCACCGTGAGAATTTCCCGAAGCGTAGATGAAGCTCCATAGGCTTCAAGAGCCCAAACCTCCATCTCACCGAAACGCTGACCTCCAAACTGAGCTTTACCTCCGAGCGGTTGCTGCGTAATAAGCGAGTAAGGGCCAATAGAGCGCGCGTGCATCTTATCGTCAACCATATGACCCAGTTTAAGCATATAAATCACCCCAACAGTGGCGGGTTGATCAAAACGCTCACCTGTGCCTCCATCAAAGAGATAAGTGTGACCGAACTTAGGAACACCCGCTTTTTCTGTAAGCTCATTGATTTGATCAATAGAGGCTCCATCAAAAATTGGCGTAGCGTATTTCTGATTGAGTTTTGCTCCGGCCCATCCAAGAACGGTCTCGTAAATCTGTCCGATGTTCATACGTGAAGGCACCCCAAGTGGGTTCAACACGATATCAACTGGGGTACCGTCTTCCAAGAAAGGCATGTCTTCGTCTCTTACGATACGCGATACAATACCCTTATTACCGTGGCGTCCTGCCATTTTATCACCTACTTTAAGCTTGCGCTTTTTGGCGATGTAGACTTTGGCCAGTTTCATGATGCCCGAAGGAAGTTCATCCCCCACTGAAATCGTGAACTTATCGCGACGCAGGTTACCCTGAAGGTCGTTTAACTTTATCTTGTAGTTGTGAAGCACATCGGCAATAAGCGCGTTAGTGTCTTCATCTACCGTCCAGCTTCCGCCAACTAGGTGCGCAAAATCGTCAACAGCATGAAGCATTTTTAAGCTGTACTTCTTACCCTTTGGCAGCACCTCTTCTCCAAGGTCATTCAAAACACCTTGAGAGGTTTTTCCGTTGACCACGGCAAACAATTTATCTACCAAGCGGTCTTTGAGTTGCTGAAACTTCACTTCATATTCAAGCTCTAAGGCTTGAATAGCCTCTTTCTCTTCAGATCGCTTACGCTTGTCTTTGATAGAGCGTGCAAATAGTTTTTTGTCGATAACCACCCCTCTAAGTGAAGGAGAGGCTTTTAAAGAAGCGTCTTTAACGTCTCCAGCCTTATCTCCAAAAATGGCGCGAAGCAGCTTTTCTTCTGGGGTCGGATCAGACTCTCCTTTAGGCGTGATCTTACCAATCAGAATATCTCCGGGTTTAACCTCTGCACCAATGCGGATCATTCCGTTTTCATCAAGGTCTTTAGTCGCCTCTTCAGAAACATTAGGAATGTCATTGGTGAGTTCTTCAGCCCCCAATTTAGTGTCACGAACCTCCAGGGAGTATTCATCAACGTGAATAGAGGTAAAGATGTCTTCACGAACTACGCGCTCAGAGATTACAATAGCATCTTCAAAGTTATACCCTTTCCAAGGCATGAAGGCTACCTTCATATTTCTTCCTAAGGCTAATTCTCCTTTTTCGGTTGCGTAGCCCTCGCAAAGCACTTGTCCCTTAGTCACTTTGTTTCCTTTCGAAACAATAGGCTTAAGGTTAATGGCAGAACCTTGGTTGGTTTTTCTGAATTTAATCAACCTGTATTCCTTGAACTCGTCTTCGAAGCTGACCAGTTTTTCTTGCTCAGTCATGTCGTACTTAATGACAATGCGCTCAGCGTCAACGTATTCTACAACACCATCACCCTCTGCATTGATCAGTACGCGTGAGTCTCTAGCTACCTGACGTTCTAGACCTGTTCCTACAATAGGAGATTCAGGACGAAGCAATGGTACGGCCTGGCGCATCATGTTCGACCCCATCAGCGCACGGTTTGCATCATCGTGCTCCAAAAATGGAATAAGTGAAGCTGAGATAGAGGCAATCTGATTAGGCGCCACGTCGGTATAGTCGATTTCTTCTGGAGAGACCACTGGGAAATCGCCTTCTAATCGAGCGATTACTTTATCGGCATCAATCGTTCCGTCTGAAGAAAGCGGAATGTTTGCTTGAGCAATCTTCTTTCCTTCTTCTTCTTCGGCACTTAAAAATACGTGCTCAGATAAGTCTACCTTACCGTTAGAAACCTTGCGGTATGGAGTCTCCAAGAATCCCATAGCATTCACCTTGGCGAATACTGAAAGAGACGAGATAAGCCCAATGTTGGGTCCTTCAGGAGTCTCAATGGGGCATAATCTACCGTAATGCGTATAGTGAACGTCTCGCACCTCGAATCCGGCGCGTTCACGTGAAAGACCGCCTGGCCCTAGAGCTGAAAGTCTACGTTTATGAGTAATCTCAGCCAGCGGATTGGTTTGATCCATGAACTGAGAGAGCTGATTGGTTCCAAAAAACGAATTGATAACCGAAGAGAGTGTCTTTGCATTAATCAAATCGATTGGTGTAAACACCTCGTTATCTCTAACATTCATTCGCTCTCTTATGGTTCTTGCCATACGAGCAAGACCTACGCCGAACTGCTGAGACAGTTGCTCCCCAACCGTGCGAATGCGGCGATTCGAAAGGTGATCAATATCATCGATCTCAGCCTTTGAATTGATCAGTTCAATTAGGTGTTTAATAATGGTAATGATGTCTTCTTTGGTCAATACTTGATTGTCCATTCCAATATCAAGACCTAATTTTTTATTCATTCGGTAACGCCCAACTTCACCCAAATTATAGCGTTGATCAGAGAAGAATAACTTGTCGATGATACCTCGTGCGGTCTCCTCATCAGGTGGTTCTGCGTTACGCAGCTGTCGGTAAATATGCTCTACCGCCTCTTTTTCAGAGTTGGTAGGGTCTTTTTGAAGCGTATTGTGAATAATTGCATACTCTGATTGGGCATTATTCTCTTTGTGAAGCAGAATGGTCTTTACGTCTGCTTCTACGATCTGATCCAGATGCTCTTTCTCTAGAATGGTATCGCGATCAAGGATGATCTCGTTGCGTTCTATAGAAACCACTTCACCTGTGTCTTCGTCTACGAAGTCTTCATGCCAAGTGTTTAGCACACGAGCCGCCAGCTTGCGACCCAATACCTTCTTAAGTCCTGTTTTTGAGACCTTAACCTCCTCTGAGAGGTCGAAAATCTCTAAAATATCTTTATCGCGTTCGTAACCAATAGCTCTAAAAAGAGTGGTCACCGGCAATTTTTTCTTACGGTCAATGTACGCATACATGACCCCGTTAATATCAGTGGCGAATTCAATCCATGAACCCTTGAATGGGATCACACGGGCAGAATACAGTTTAGTTCCGTTCGCGTGAATCGATTGACCAAAAAATACACCAGGAGAGCGGTGCAGCTGAGATACAATTACACGCTCAGCGCCATTGATGACAAAAGTACCCGAGGGAGTCATGTAAGGAATTGTTCCTAGGTATACGTCTTGTACAATGGTTTCGAAGTCTTCGTGCTCGGGATCCGTACAATAGAGCTTAAGTCTTGCCTTTAACGGTACACTATAGGTTAAACCGCGCTCGATACACTCCTGAATGTTGTAACGTGGAGGATCGACGAAATAATCCAAAAACTCGAGCACAAACTGGTTGCGCGTGTCGGTGATTGGAAAATTCTCCATGAAGGTGTTAAATAGCCCTTCGTTTTCGCGTGCATCTGACTTCGTCTCAAGCTGAAAAAAGTCTTGAAACGATTTGATCTGAATGTCTAGAAAATCTGGATATTCTGGAATGCTAGAAGCGGAAGCAAAATTTACTCTCTCGGTCTGATTCGACAACATTGAACGGACAGTTTATAAAATGAATAAAAACAGGTGAAGGCCTTACCAATATTAGCATTGGAAAGGCCTTTACCCTAAGTAGTTAGAACAGTAGAATTACTTAAGCTCAACTTCAGCACCAGCCTCTACTAAAGAGTTTTTGATACCTTCTGCTTCGTCTTTAGAAACTCCTTCTTTTACCGCTTTAGGAGCGCTATCTACGATTTCTTTAGCCTCTTTAAGTCCGAGACCAGTTAGTTCTTTAACTAGTTTTACTACAGCTAGTTTGCTAGCTCCAGCATCTTTGAGAATTACATCAAATTCAGTCTTCTCTTCAGCTGCAGCTCCTTCAGAAGCACCACCAGCACCACCAGCCGCTACAGCAACTGCTGCAGCTGCAGGCTCGATACCGTATTCTTCTTTAAGAATAGTAGCCAATTCATTCACCTCTTTTACGGTGAGGTTAACTAGTTGTTCTGCAAAATCTTTTAAATCTGCCATTTTCTATCGTTTTAATAAAGTTTAAAATATTGAGTATTGAGTGCGTACAAATTAACGTTCAGACAAGGTTTTCACAATTCCTGCCAACTTACCTCCACCTGATTTCAGGCCAGAGATCACATTCTTGGCTGGAGATTGAAGCAGCGCAATAACATCTGCGATAACCTCATCTTTAGACTTGATACTTACTAGGGCATCTAGATAGTCGTCTCCAATGTAGACGGCTTCCTCTACGAAGGCCCCTTTAAGTAGTGGTCTTTTAGTATTCTTTCTAAAGGTCTTGATCAACTTTGCCGGCGCATTTCCTGTTTGAGCAATCATAATCGATGTCTCTCCCTTCAATACGGTGGCTAAATCACCAAAATCTCTATCGGAAGCCTCCATTGCTTTTTCAAGCAAGGTATTTTTAACCACCGAAAGACTAATATCAGCCTTGAAACAGGCTCTTCTTAGATCGGCAGTAGCGCTTGCATTTAATCCTGAGATATCTGCAAGATAGATCGTTGAGCTCGACGCAAGGGTGTCCTTCAACTGCTCTATTACTTGTGCTTTTTCTTCTCTAGTCATACTATAGTTTCTTAAGGTGTGTTAAAGCGCCTTTACGTCTAATGGAACACTTGGGCTCATGGTTGATGACAGGTAGATGCTCTTCATGTACACCCCTTTAGATGCAGCAGGTTTCATACGATTCAACGTATCGATAATCTCCTTGGCGTTTCCTTCAATCTTTTCAGCATCAAAAGAAACTTTGCCAATGGCAGCGTGCACTATACCCGCCTTATCTACCTTGAAATCAATCTTACCCGCCTTAACTTCTGAAACCGCCTTAGCGATATCCATAGTCACCGTACCGGTCTTTGGGTTAGGCATCAATCCTCTTGGGCCGAGTACACGACCTAAAGGACCCAGCTTACCCATAACACTAGGCATAGTAATAATAACGTCTACATCAGTCCAGCCTGCTTTGATCT
>JAURFJ010000075.1 GCA_030834365.1 Flavobacteriaceae bacterium
AGCGCCTCAAAGACCACCTCAACCATGTACAGGGTGAGCAGCGCACGCATTCCGTAGAAGCTAAAGCGCTCCCACAGCTCGGCAAAAAAGAGGTAAAATAATCCCTTGGGGTGGCCCCAGGTGGTCGCTTTATCGGTCATGATTACAGATTGTTAAGTATGAATTGCGTCATCTTGTTGTAGAGGTGTAGACGTGTATTGCCTCCGTAAATGCCGTGATTGCGATCGGGATAAATCGCCCAATCGAAGGGCTTATTGGCCTGAATCAAAGCCTCAATCATGCGCATAGAATTCTGCACGTGCACATTGTCGTCGGCACTTCCGTGAACCAGCAGGTAGCGGCCTTTGAGTAATTCAGGATAATTAAAGGGCGATTCATTGTCGTAGCCTTCGGGGTTTTCGGCCGGAGTACGCAAAAATCGCTCGGTGTAGATGGTGTCGTAAAACCTCCAACTGGTAACCGGCGCCACAGCGATGGCCATTTCAAAGACTTGGTTACCCTTGAGCAGGGCATTTGTGCTCATGTGTCCTCCAAAACTCCATCCCCAAATTCCGGTGCGGTTGGCATCTATGTAAGGTAATTCAGAGAGCTTCTGAGCCGCCGCGATCTGATCTTCGGTCTCGAGCTTCACTAGATTAAGGTAGGTGACCTTCTTAAAGTCGCGGCCTTTGAATCCGGTTCCTCTCGGATCGACGCAGGCAATCACATACCCCTGCTGAGCCAGCATCTGATGCCAGTAGTCGTTGGTACCCATCCAGCGGTCAGCCACCTGCTGTGAGCCGGGTCCAGAATATTGAAACATGAGCAGTGGATACTTCTTGTTCGGATCAAAGTCGGCCGGGCGAATCATGTACATATTCAGCGAATTATTACCCACCCGAAGCGTGCCGTATTCTTTCGGAGAAAGCACGTAGTTATCTAACTTCTTCAACAGTGACTTGTTGTCTTTAATGACGCTCAACACCTTGCCAGAACCCGGATCTCTCAGGCTGAATTCGGGCGGAGTGGTCGCGCTTTCATAGGTGGCGATGAAGTACGAATAATCGGCTGAAAACTGGGCGCTGTAGGTTCCGGCCTCCTCAGTAAGGCGGGTTTTGTAGCGTCCATTAGGGGCAATGCGGTACACGGCTCGTTCTATCGATGAAGGCTCGGTAGATTGATAAAATAGGCGCTTTCGCTTGGCGTCGTAACCGTAGAAGGCGGTAACCTCGTAGTCGCCTGAGGTGAGCTGTTTTTTGAGTGATCCGTCAGCATTGTAGAGGTACAGATGGTTGTACCCGTCGGCCTCGCTCGTCCATATAAAGTCATCGTTTTCTAGAAAGGTCAGGTTGTCGTGAATATCGACATAAGCCTCGTCTTTCTCCTCGAGTAGCACACTAGAAGCCGATGTTTTGAGATCAATCTCGTGTAGCATCAGGTGATTCTGGTGACGGTTGAGCGTCTGCACCACCATCTTGTTAGCGTCGTTTTTGGCATAGATGCGCATCGTGTATTCCTGAGGCTCCATGTTTGCCTTCTGATCCGATCCGCTCTTAAGGTCAATAAAGTGCACAGCAACCTCGGCATTCTTTTCTCCGGCCTTTGGATACTTAAATCGGTACTGATAAGGGTACAGGTTTTGGCCGTAAACATCCATAGAAAACTCGGGCACTTCAGACTCGTCAAACTTCAGGTATGTGATGTGCGATCCACTGGCGTTGAATTCGTAAGCCCGAACCAGCGAAAACTCTTCTTCGTATACCCAATCAGAATGGCCATTGATGATACTGCCTTCGAGTCCGTCAAAAGTTAATTGCTTAGTGCTTTGGGTCTGTAAATCAAATAAATAAAGATTATTGTCTTTTACGTAGGCCAGCTCTTTTCCGTTAGGAGAAAAAGACGGAACCTTAATTTTTTCATCAGCCACCTTTGTTAGCTGTCTCGAGTTGCGGTCATAGACATAGTAAATGGCCTCTGAAGAACGTCTGAAAATAGGGGTGCGCTGGGTCGTGACAAGAATCTTAGATTCGTCTTGGTTAAAGGCATACGAGCTAAATCGCGGAACCTCTGTTCCTGAAGACAACACTACTCCTTGCTTACTCATACTCTTATAGTCGTAGGCTACTATTTGGCTTTGGCCGTCTTTGTATTCTAGAGTGGTGTAGCGTTCTCCAGATTGAAGCGAACGAAGCGAGGCAATACCATCGGTTGAAAAGGCTCCCGACCAAATTTCTTCAAGCGTGATTTGCTGCTGTTGGGCGCTTAGGCCCAATGTGACACTCAACAAACAGAGCGCGATGAATTTTTTCATGTATACAGAACTTATAAGAGCGTCAAGTTTACTAATTAATTTCGAGAATGTGAAAGCAGGCCTTATGCGTATCTTTGAGCAGAAGATCTGTTCATGAAAGAGATGGTAAGCGGCTTTTCAAAGAAAACGAAGGCAGAAAAGGCCCAGTGGGTGGCCGAAACCTTTGCCAGTGACCCTGCACAGACCCTTGAGGTGTTCAAGATCTATAACCATTCGAACCCCTCAGTTCAAGAGCTACACGATGAGTTCATCGAAAACACCTTAGCCAACTATTACCTGCCTTTCGCGATTGCGCCCAACTTTTTGATTGACCAAAAGGTCTACGCCATTCCGATGGTGATTGAAGAGAGCTCAGTGGTGGCTGCCGCCAGCAAGGCCGCAAAGTTCTGGGCCGATAAGGGCGGATTTCATACCCAAATTGTTGGCACCGAAAAAGTCGGCCATGTGCACCTAAATTACTTTGGCCCAGCTGAAAAACTATTTGCCTTCTTCGAGCAGCATCGCGCCGCCTTTGAAACTGCGCTTAAGCCGCTTAGCGCGAGCATGGAAAAGCGCGGAGGAGGAATCCGCTCATTGCAACTTGTCGACAACACCCATAAACTTGAAGGATATTACCACATCGCACTCAGTTTTGAAACTAGAGATGCCATGGGTGCTAACTTTATCAATTCATGCCTTGAACAGCTAGCCCAAGATTTCAGGACAAGGGCTAACGAGGCCTTTTTAGCTGACGAGGCTCCAGAGGTAGTCATGAGCATATTAAGCAATTACGTGCCCAACTGCACCGTAAGGGCATGGGTAAGCTGCCCCATAGATCAGCTAGCCTACGAGGGGGTAGACGGGCACACTTTCGCCAAAAAATTCTGCAGGGCAGTGGCTATTGCACAAGTAGAGCCTTATCGGGCGGTCACGCATAATAAGGGAATCATGAACGGAATCGATGCCGTAGTGATTGCCAGTGGAAACGATTTCAGAGCCGTCGAAGCCGGAGTTCATGCCTATGCTAGTCGTGACGGACAATACCGATCACTTACCAAGGCTTTCATAACCGACGCCCAAGAGCTACACTTTGAACTAGAGGTTCCACTCGCACTGGGTACCGTAGGCGGGCTCACCGGGCTACACCCTTTGGTGAAGCAGGCCCTAGACATCCTAGGCCAACCCTCGGCAGAAGATCTGATGCGCATCACCGCAGTAGCTGGACTAGCTCAGAACTTTGCCGCTGTGAGTTCACTGGTAACCACCGGAATTCAGAAGGGACACATGAAAATGCATCTGCTTAATCTGCTCAATGCAGAGGGAGCAAGTAGCGCAGAAAAAGAAACACTGTCAGCCTATTTTAGCAATAAAACCGTAAGTAGTGCAGCGGTTAAACAGGCACTTAATCAGTTGCGCAAATGAGCGGAACCCGCACGATCTACAAGCACGGTAAACTGCTCATCACAGGAGAGTACGCCGTCTTAGACGGAGCACTTTCACTAGCACTGCCCACCAAACTGGGGCAGCGATTCGAATTCTCTTCTATAGATAAACCCGAAATTAGGTGGCAATCGGTTGACCACAAAGGCCAGGTCTGGTTCGAAGACCGCCTTGAATTGAAACGCTTTATAAGTGCACTCCCTAGCGAAACCGCACAAACGCTGACCCAACTTTTCACGGCTATTCGTCTTTTAAACCCTAAGGCTTTCACCAGTGGGTGGGCCATAAAAGCGACGCTAGAATTTGATCGAAACTGGGGGCTGGGATCCTCTTCAACCCTGATCAGCGCATTGGCCGATTTTTTTGAGATAGACCCCTACGCTCTCTTAGCTCAAAGCTTTGGTGGAAGCGGATACGATATCGCCTGTGCCGATGCAGAAGGGCCTATCTTATACAGCAACGATTCGGCTAGGCCTACCGTTAAAACGGTGCATTTCAACCCTTCATTTAGCGAAGAGCTCTACCTGGTCTACCTGAATCAAAAGATGAATAGCCGAGAAGCCATTAAGCACTACAACGACCAACCTAAGACCCCCGAACTTATAGCACAAGTGTCGACTCTTACACAAGAACTTATAGCGGCCGACAGCCTCGAGGCGTTTGAGGCGGTTATGGATACCCACGAACGCCTCATAGGCCAGCAGCTTGGTATGCAACCCATAGGTCAAACCCTTTTCGAGGATTTGCCAGGGGTATTTAGCTCGCTGGGTGCTTGGGGAGGCGACTTCGCCCTATTTAGCCGAAAAGAAAATATCCCTTCTCTGAAAGAAAAGGGATATTCAACTATACTCGGCTTAACTGAGCTATGCAAGCTCAGCTAGATAGCTTGTTCTCTTAGTAAATAATCGCTCTGTTGTCAACGATTTTAGCGGCTTTCTTAAGCGCCTCATAAGCCGACTGCGATCCTTGGGCAACGCGCTCTTCAGCAATTGAACGCGCATAAGGTTCAATAACCGGAAGCTCCATCGCAGGCGTTTTAGCCGTAACACGTACCTTGTAGATACCCTGGCCACCTTTGAGCCACTGAGACTCTTCTTGCTCTTGAAGCGTTAAGGCTTTACCCACCACAAAAGGTTCGGTTCCTATTCCTGGAATCACGCTGGCATCGGTACTCAATGCACTGGCTGTGCCAGACTGAACCTGCGAAAGGGCTGACGCAGCCTCCCAGCTTTGACCAGCATTCTGCTTGATCAGAAGGGCCGCCTTTTTCTCATCTCTGATTTGAGCGATCACGAGCGGAGAAACGTCTTCTGGCGACTGTAAGCCCTCCTTGCGCTGTTTTACCACTTGAGCAATGACGTATCCGTCGGCTACATCAAATCTTCGAATGTCTCCGATCTTGGTTTGGCCGTCAAAAGCCCACTTAACTATGCTGCGCTGCGAGCCTAATACCGGAAGGTTCTCGGTAAACGCTTTAAGCTTGGTAATCGGATTAAAGGAGTACCCCATATCTTGAGCAATGAGCGGAAACTGCTTCCAGTCGCTGTCTTTAGCCTTCATTTCAAAAGTGGTCGCATCGGTGTAGAGCTTGTTGATGGTAGTCTCCGAAGGCTCTATGTTGCGCACTAAGGTAGCCACCTGATACACGTCTCTCTTGTCTTCAACTTTCACCACGTGAAAACCGAAAGAGGTCTCCACTAGGCCAATAGCACCTATTGGGTTGGAGAAGGCGTAGTCGTTAAAGGCGTCAACCATATCTCCGTTTAAGAAGTACCCAAGATCTCCTCCTCTACTGGCGGTAGGGCCGTCAGACTCTTCGGTTGCTAACTGAGCGAAGGCTACTTCTGAACCACGGGCCTTAGCTAATAGTTCACGCGCCTTGGTACGGGCTTCTTCTTTGGTTCTAGTAATAGTAGAGGCGGCACGCTCAGCGCCCTCATAAGCCACCAAAATGTGGCGGGCACGAACGCTCCCATCTTTAGAATATCCCATTAGTCGGCTTACTTTATAAGCATCGCCGTGTTTATAGGGTCCATACGATTCACCTATAGCTAAACTCGTGATGCTGTCGGCGTGTTCTACCGGTAGCTGATTACGCGGACGGGGAACCGAGTCGTAAGCCACATCTGAATAACGGCTTAAGAA
>JAURFJ010000076.1 GCA_030834365.1 Flavobacteriaceae bacterium
AATTCATACCGCAGTGGGTATATGCAAATCTGGCGGATGAGTGCTAGTGGAAAAAATCCGGAGCAACTGACATTTGATGCGTATTCAAATTGGTTCCCACATATTTCTCCTGACAATAAATGGTTGGTATACATCTCCTATGTAGAGGATCAAAAACAAGATCATCTCTTCGGTAAAAAAGTGAAACTTCGTTTGATGAATCTCCAAACCCAAGAGATCTCGGATTTAACCTCTGTGTTTTATGGAGGTCAAGGAACCATCAATGTACCTTCTTGGAGCCCAGACAGCAAAAAGGTAGCTTTTGTGAGTTATTCGGTGAAGAAATAGTATAGTTTAAGGCAATATCTGGATTCATTTTCTCACTTCGCTCGAAAATGGGCCTTGGGGTGATGCAGGATTGCTTTGCCCTTTGGCAAAGCGGCCTTGGGGGTAGCTTTACAACGAAAGCCTTATCGCTTTGCGATAGACGGCTTTTTTATTTTCATGCAATCTTAAGCAAGCTTAGATTTCTTCAAATAAAAAAAGCCCCTTGATGAATCAAGAGGCTTTCATTGTAGCGGGAGCAGGACTCGAACCTGCGACCTTCGGGTTATGAGCCCGACGAGCTACCTACTGCTCTATCCCGCGATGTGGACGACAAATATACGAATTGTTGGGCGATTGCACCAAATGCGAATCGTTTTATTTGAATTTGCTCTCTAGGAAAGGTTTCCTAATTAGGAAACTTTTCGACCCATTAAAAATCTCAGGATATTTTTTAATGTGCTCTAAGCAATCCGTCTCAGCATTATAAACAAAGGCAGAAATACGTTGAGTGCAACGATTCCAGGTAATATCCATGAGGTGGGTAGCCAGATTAGGGCGAGTCCGAGAAGGAGTAGTTGAAATCCTAATCCGTATATAGAGACCAAGGTCATGAGCCAGCGCTGCGGAAGGGCCGACTGGTAGGCCTGTGGGTCTAAGGCGTGCACAATACGATCAAACAGACCGTAGCAGATTTGGTAACAGTAATACATGATGTTCACCGAATACTGTGATTCTCCCGGCAGTGCCTCAGGAACCTTGTATTCGAAGACTTTGCTGGTATTGTCTCCACCTGATAGTCGGTTGCGTAGGATCACATAATAATAATTGTATAGGGTACCCTGAAGTTGCATAGAGAAAAAAGCTCCGGCCCACCAGAGCCAATGAATGCCGCTGATGTACCACACGCCTCCTAACAAGATTAAGTTGAGTAAAATATCGAAAACGCTATCCAAATACCGTCCGGTAAAGCTTGGTTGATTGTTGAGTCGCGCTAGGGCTCCGTCAGCACCGTCGATAATCGATTTGAGTATTAAAAGGAGCAGGGCGGTTTTGAAATGTCCGCCTAAGATCGAGTAGAACGCCAAAAGACCTACGGCTCCAAAAAGAAGTGTTAAGTGGATGGCCGTCACCCAGGTGTTCTGAAGGGTTTTGGCGATTTGATCGGAGAGCGGACGACCGTAGTCAGATAAGTCTATGAAACGATAATGCTCTCCTAATTTTTTCATTCAATCAGCGATAAACACGCAAGATAGGGCTAATACGAAAAATGATATATTAAGTGATCTTTTGAGGTATTTGGAAGAATGCTTCGAGTATGATAATAATTTAGCAAGGGAGGTTTAGTGTTAAATTCGTTGATTTTTAAAAGGTTAGGACTTTAAAAACTTATATTGGTCAATAAACTCTATTTGATATGGCGCAGTATTCTCTGTACGTGAACGGGGTCCAAAAAACGGTTGACGTCGACCCTTCTACACCAATGCTATGGGTGTTAAGAGATCACCTCGATTTGGTAGGAACAAAATTTGGATGTGGTATCGCCCAATGTGGGGCTTGTACTATACACCTCAATGGGACAGCTGTGCGCTCGTGTCAGTTACCGGTTTCAGCTGTGGGTAATGGTGAGATCGTAACTATTGAAGGCGTTTCTGAAAATGGCGATAATCCGGTTCAACTCGCTTGGATAAAAGAGGATGTTCCTCAATGCGGTTACTGCCAAGCCGGTCAAATCATGACGGCTACGGCGTTGTTGAATCAAAATCCAAATCCAACCGATGAAGAAATTGAGGCTGCAATGGCCGGAAATCTTTGTCGTTGTGGAACGTACATAAGAATCAAAAAGGCGGTAAAAGAAGCCGCGTCAAACCTATAATCTCAGCGCTATGGCTAACAAGACCGTAAACAACAGTAGACGTTTTTTTATCAAGAGCTCCCTTTTAGCTGGTGGAGGTATGATGCTTTCTTTCCCGATGTTAGAAGCTTGTAATTTTTCACCAGAGCAGGTTGCCACCATGCCCAAAGAATGGTTTGAGATTAACGGATACCTCAAAATAGCCGATAATGGTCTGGTGACGATCATGTCTCCCAATCCTGAAGTCGGGCAAAACGTGAAGACCTCTATGCCCATGCTCATCGCAGAAGAGCTGGGTTGCAATTGGAACGATGTTAGCGTAGAGCAGGCACCATTGAATTCCACAAAATTTTTCCATCAGATGGCGGGCGGAAGCACCTCGATCAGTGCAGCATGGACGCCACTGCGTAAAGCCGGCGCCACTGCACGTGTCATGCTGACCAATGCTGCAGCAACTACACTTGGGGTTGGGGCATCAGAATTACGTGTTGATAATGGAACAATTCACCACGACGCCTCTGGTCGTTCGCTTGGATTTGGCGAGGTCGCATCATCAGCTGCTGTATTAAAGGTTCCTGAAGATGTGGCTCTAAAGCCCGTCAAGGATTTTAGCATAATCGGAACTTCACGCAAGAATGTAGATGCGAAAAAAATTGTAACCGGAGAATCACTTTTTGGCATCGATTACAAAGAGCCCGGAATGCTTTATGCAGCAATTATTCATCCGCCTGCATTTGGGTTAAAAATAAAATCTTTTGATGCCTCGAGAGCTTTGGCCATGCCCGGTATCACCGATGTTTTTCAATTTGAAAATTACCGTGAAGGACAAGCCAAAGGTGCCTTTGACTTAAAGGCACATCAGACCCAAATTGCAGTTGTAGGTAACTCAACCTGGGAGGTCTTCCAAGCCAAAAAACTGGTTGACGTCGCTTACGAGGAAGCAGGGGATCAGGTAAATGAGTTGAGCTTTTTTGGCCGTACCAATACGGTGAAATGGCCGGCAGGACTTGAAAGTACGCGTCAACACAAAGAGCAGATGAATGTTGCCGAGAAGGGACCCAAGCGCACCGAGCGCAAAGACGGAAACCCGGCTGCGCAATTTGCCGCTGCCGATCAGGTCATTGAGCGCACTTATTACGCTCCGTATTTGGCACACAACACCCTTGAGCCCTTGAACTTCTTTGCAGATGTGAAAGAGGATTCGGCGCGTTTTGTTGGGCCAATACAATTGCCAGAGATTCTTGAACCGGCCCTTGCGGCGCGTTTTGACCTACCGGTAGAAAAAGTGGATATCATGATGACGCGCATCGGAGGAGGATTCGGCAGAAAGCTCTACGGTCACTTTATGCTTGAGGCCGGAGTAATCTCTCAAACCATTGGCAAACCAGTTAAATTGGTATACACCCGTGAAGACGACATGTCTGCGGGAGCCTACAGACCGTCTTATCAAGTGACTTACCGCGCAGCGATTAAGAATAACGAAGTAACCGCTGTGCATGTGATTGCAGGAGGACTTCCAGAAAGTCCGCTGGCGGCAAATCGTTTTCCAGCAGGGGCATTCGACCACTACCAAGCCGATTCGTGGACTATTGATTCAAATATTACCACTGGAGCCTTTAGAGCACCTAGGTCAAATTTCATGGCGAGTGCCGAGCAGAGTTTTATCGATGAAATGGCCGAGGCGATTGGCAAAGATCCGCTCGATTACCGTATAGAACTTTTAGAGCGCGTCAAAACGAATCCGGTCGGAGACCGCAACGATTACGATGCCGAGCGCTATGCCGGTGTGCTGCGCCTAGTGAAGGAAAAGGCCAACTGGGAAAGTTCTAAACCGGGGGTACACCGTGGGGTTGCGGCGTATTTTTGCCATGCCTCTTATGTAGCAAATGTGGTTGATGTAGTCGTTGAAAATGGCACGCCAAAGGTAGACAAGGTCTTTGCAGCTATAGATTGTGGGGTGGTTATTAATCCCGACGCGGCGACGAATCTTGCAGAAGGGGGAAGCGTTGACGGTATTGGCCATGCCATGTACTCTGAGCTCACCTTTAGTGATGGAGCACCCAACCAGACCAACTTCAATCAATACCGACTTATTCGACACAACGAAGCGCCTAGAGAAGTAGAGGTTCACTTTGTAGAATCTGACATAGATCCTACAGGAATGGGTGAGCCACCATTTCCGCCAGTTATGGGAGCGTTGGCAAACGCACTCTACCAAGCTACTGGTAAGCGCCTTTACAAACAGCCTTTTATGGGGTCTCAAGCATAAAAAAGTCCATGATCGAAGTCGAGCAGGCTCTTTCGCTGATTGATGCCCACGCTTCACCTCTTGGGGTAGAGCAATCATCTGTTAGTGCTGCCATTCGTGGGCGCGTTTTGAGTGAAAAGGTTATTGCTTCTGCGGATTTTCCTTCATTTCGTCAGTCCTCTATGGATGGCTTTGCCCTGTGTTTTAAAGAAGGGTTAAGCCACTACACCGTCGTAGGTGAAGTCGCAGCAGGTGCTTCAGAAACGATCGATCTAAGGCCCGGAGAGGCGGTGCGCATTTTCACTGGAGCTCGTGTTCCCGAAAATTGCGATCGTGTGATCATGCAAGAGCAAGTGGCCTACGCTGATCAAGCGGCGGAGCTTAAGGCCGATACCCGTTCGGGTCAAAATATTCGTGCGGTAGGTAGTCAAATTCAAAAAGGGCAACTCGTGCTTGAGCACGGATTTAGATTAACTCCTGCGTCGATAGGATTACTGGCTTCTTTGGGGATTGAGACGGTTAGTGTGTATAAAAAGCCAAGTATTGCCATCGTAGTGACAGGCAACGAACTGGTGCCATTAGGTGAAACCAAAAATGAGGTCCAGGTATATGAAAGTAACAGTCTGGCTATACAAGCCGCCCTCGGGGGGCTTGATTTAAAAGTCGAAACGATACTTTTTGCCTCAGACGATCCAGATCAAACCGTTGCTCAACTCGCTAAGGCCTTGCAAACTGCTAATTTGGTGCTCATTTCTGGAGGAATTTCTGTGGGAGACTACGATTATGTCGCCGATGCTTTGAAAACCATTGAGGTCGATTCGGTGTTTTACACGGTGCGACAAAAACCGGGTAAGCCCCTATTTTTTGGTAAGAAAGGCGAAAAAGCAGTCTTTGCACTCCCCGGTAATCCAGCCTCAACACTCACCTGTTTTTATGTCTATGTCAAACGTTATTTAGAGCAAATTCAGGGTCAGTCCCCAAGCGAAATGCTCCTTACACTCGAGGCGTCCATTGAAAATAGATTTGGTCGCGCCTTATTTGTCAAGGCCCAGCGATCAGGCGGAACGGTGACGCCAATAGATGAATTTAATTCGGCAACCCTCATGAGCTTTGCAAAGGCGAATGCGCTCATTTACGTTCCCGCGGATACTACTCGAATCGAGGCTCAGACGAAGGTAAAAGTGATTGCATTATAGGTTATGGTTGAAGGGGTACAAATTGGATTCTTGATACTCTTACCTATTGTCGCCTTTTTGTATGCGAGCGTCGGCCATGGGGGTGCAAGCGGCTATTTAGCCCTTATGGCCCTCTTTGCTTTTGAGACCGACTTTATGAAGCAAACGGCCCTAACGCTCAACCTCTTTGTAGCCGGAATAGCTTTTTTTCATTATTTCAAAGCTGGGCATATTAGCTGGCGTATCTTTTTTTGGTCTG
>JAURFJ010000077.1 GCA_030834365.1 Flavobacteriaceae bacterium
GAAGTGTTTGTAGAAACGCAGCCGGGTGTAAAGTGTTGGCAGCGAAAATTACCGATTGAGAAGGTAGGTATATACATTCCAGGAGGCACGGCACCTTTATTTTCCACGGTGTTAATGCTGGCGATACCTGCCCAATTAGCCGGATGCAAAGAAATAGTGCTTTGTACCCCACAGCAGTCAGATCGTCCGATAGCCCCCGAAATACGCTATGCGGCCGCATTGTGTGGTGTCTCCTCAATTCACCCCATAGGAGGAATTCAGGCCATTGCGGCAATGGCAATAGGTACTGAATCGGTTTCTAAAGTGTACAAAATATTTGGTCCTGGAAATCAGTATGTTACAGCAGCAAAGCAATTTGCATCAAGAGAATTGGTGTCCATTGATATGCCTGCCGGACCAAGTGAATTACTCGTGTTTGCAGACGAAACCTCAGTGCCTGAGTTTGTTGCTGCTGACCTTTTGAGCCAAGCCGAACACGGATCTGATAGCCAAGTTGTTCTGGTTACCACTCATGCGCAAATTGCTGATGAGGTTGAGCGAGCGCTTAATGTGCAAATAGAACAACTGAGTAGAAAGCATTTTACCGAGAACGCCCTTGAAAATAGTCGTATTCTGATAGTGGATACCCAACAAGTGGCGGCTGATTTTATCAATTATTACGCCCCCGAACACTATATCATAGCTAGTGAAAATCCAGAGTATATGTTAAATGCCGTTGTGAATGCCGGCTCGGTATTCATCGGTAATTTCACTCCTGAGAGCGCTGGAGACTATGCTTCTGGTACAAATCACACACTACCCACCAATGGTTTTGCACGACAGTACAGCGGAGTTAATTTAGATAGTTACCAAAAGGCGATAACATTTCAACAAATCTCTGCCCCAGGCATACAACAACTGGGACCAACCGTAGCCTTAATGGCCAACGCAGAAGGATTGACCGCTCATGAAAACGCTGTTAGCGTCCGCTTAGATTACCTAAAAGGTCAACAATTAACCAAATCGGATTTTGATCTAAATGCGCGAATTAGACCCCACCTTAAAATGGCTAAACCCTACCGCTCTGCACGCGACGAGTTTGAGCAAGAACAGGGTAGTTTTACCTGGTTAGACGCGAATGAAAACCCTTTCGAAACCGACTGTAACCGTTATCCCGATCCGTATCAATCGGCCTTAAAGTCACGCATAGGTTCGCTTTGGTCTATTGATTCTGGTCAATTGTTTATCGGAAACGGAAGCGACGAAGTACTCGAGCTGCTTTTTCAGCTACTGTGTACACCTAAGTACAATAATGTGGTCGCTATAGATCCTTCTTACGGAATGTACCGTGTTTTAGCCGATAAATACCATGTTGAATACCGCCCAGTGCCTTTAAAACCTGATTTTACACTCGATAAATCGGCTGTAATTGATGCGGTAGACCCCATGACGGCACTGGTTTTTATATGCTCTCCAAACAATCCGACTGGAAACAGCCTAGACCTAAAAGTTATGAATGCTCTAGTCAGTGAGCTAAACACCTTGGTAGTTATCGATGAGGCTTATATTGATTTTAGCCGGCAAGTATCTATGACCGAAGAAATAAATAGGCATCCCAACTTAATGGTTGTCAGAACTTTGTCAAAAGCCTATGGACTAGCAGGTGCGCGTTTAGGTGTCGGAGTGGGCTCTAAAACGTTAATAGAATGGCTAAACCGCATAAAGCCCCCTTATAATGTGAATAGCATTAGTCAAGAACGTGCACTTGAAAGACTTAGGGAACCTAAAGTCATTCAGGACGAAATTTCGACGATAATTGAGCAGCGCGAACGACTTATAGAGGCGTTAAAAGCGACACCTTGGGTTGTACAGCTCTTTCAATCTGACGCCAATTTCGTGCTCGTTCGCGTAGACCACGCAACGAAACGCTATAACCAACTGATAGAAAACCAATTTGTGGTGCGCAATAGAAGTACTCAGTTTTTATGTGACAATACCTTGAGAATATCGGTAGGCACTGCTGAAGAAACCAATCGCTTAATTCAATTTTTAAGACAATGAAGCCCATGAGAAAGTTGTTATTTATAGATCGCGACGGAACGCTTATTAAGGAGCCTAATGACTATCAAATTGACCATGTAGATAAGCTTCAATTTTTAAACGGGGTGATCTCCAATTTGAAGAAAATACAGCAACAATTGGGTTATACACTAGTAATGGTAACCAATCAAGACGGCTTAGGTACAGATAGCTTTCCTTCAGAATCCTTTTGGCCGTCCCATAACCTTATGCTTAGAATTTTTGAAAGTGAAGGAATCGTTTTTGAAAATGTCTTTATAGATTCCAGTTTTTCCGCTAATCCGTCACCAAACAGAAAGCCATCAACGGCTATGTTATCAGGATACATTCACGAGGGCTTCGATCAAGAATACAGTTTTGTGATTGGCGATCGCATGACCGATGTTGAGTTGGCCCACAACCTTGGTATCAGAGCAATCACTGTCAATCTAAATGATTTAGAATCTTCAGAGACCAAAACACCTCATGAAAAACTACAGGCATGTATATATGAGCATGCTGTTGATTGGAGTCAAATCTTTAGCGTTTTGGCGCGCTTAAATAGAAGTGTGCATCACAATCGCACAACCAAAGAAACGGCCATTGATGTTTACCTAGATCTAGATCGACAAGATGAGGCAGTTATCAACACCGGAATTGCCTTCTTTGACCATATGCTCGAGCAACTCGCTAAGCACGCTCAAGTTACGCTAGATTTAAAATGTGTGGGTGATTTGCATATTGATGAGCATCACACGATTGAAGATTGCGCGTTGGCTCTTGGTGAAACCTTTAAGCGTGCACTTGGCAATAAGGCGGGCATAGAACGCTACGGGTATAGCCTTCCCATGGACGACTGTCTGGCTCAGGTGGCCATAGATTTTGGCGGAAGACCATGGTTAGTCTGGGAGGCCGAATTTAAACGTGAAAAGATAGGAGAGATGCCCACTGAAATGTTCTATCATTTCTTTAAATCATTCGCAGATGCTGCTGGGGCAAACATCAATATCATGGCCAGCGGAAGCAATGAACACCACAAGATAGAGGCCATTTTCAAAAGCTTTGCAAAGGCAGTAAAAATGGCTATTCTAAAAGACCTGAATCACTTGCAATTACCAAGCACTAAAGGGTTGTTATGAGTAGTGAAGTCATTCTGGTAGATTACGGTGTAGGAAACGTTCAAAGCATTAAGTTCGCTTTAGAGCGCTTAGGATGTATAGGCGTACTAAGCGCCGACCACGAGCGTATTATAAATGCCTCTCATGTTATATTCCCGGGAGTAGGTCATGCCGAAACGGCCTTTAACAACCTGCAGCAGTTTGGATTGGATTCGCTGCTACCGCAACTAAAGCAACCGGTTTTAGGTATCTGTTTAGGCATGCAATTGATGTGTAATCACACCGAAGAAGGAGACACCCCTGGACTTGGCATTTTTGACCTAAAGGTTTTAAGGTTTATTAACGTTTCTAAGATACCTTGTGTAGGGTGGAATAGTTTAGAGAATCTAAAGTCGCCCTTATTTAATGGGCTAGAATTAACGTACATGTATTTTGTACATAGCTATTATGCACCACTATCTAATCAAACTATCGCCTCTGTTCAATACGGATTAACCTATAGCGCCGCCCTTCAAAAAGACAATTTCTTCGGGGTGCAGTTTCACCCTGAACGCAGTGGTAAAGACGGAGAACAGCTACTTAAAAACTTTATAGCACTGTGAAAACACGAATTATACCCGCAATTGATATCCTCTCAGGAAAGTGCGTGCGATTGACCAAAGGAGCCTATGAAACTGCAAAGATTTACGACAACCAGCCGCTAGACGTTGCGCTGCGTTTTCAGGATCTAGGAGTGACACACTTACACTTGGTTGATTTAGACGGGGCACGAGAAAAGAAAGTGGTGAATCATAAGGTTCTTGAATTATTGGCCTCACGCACCGATTTACGGATCGATTTTGGCGGTGGAATTCAAAGTGATATCGATATTCAAATTGCCTTTAACAGTGGGGCTGAGAAAGTTACTGGCGGAAGTGTGGCGGTTAAAAACCCACAACTGTTTGAAAGGTGGATCGATGAATACAGCCCAGATCGCATTATTCTAGGGGCCGATTCCAATAACGGATACATCTCGGTTTCGGGTTGGCAAGAGCAATCAACTTTAGCGATAGAGCCTTTTATAAAGCACTTTTTAGACAAGAAAATCACTACAGTTATTGCTACCGATATTGCCAAAGACGGTATGCTTCAAGGCCCATCAATTGAATTGTATAAACAATTATTAAGTGCTTTAGGAGCTGATTGGAGCTTGATCGCCAGTGGCGGAGTTAGGTCTTTATCGGATATAGAGCAACTCAATGAAATTGGTTGTTACGGTGCTATTGTTGGAAAGGCGCTATACGAACACACCCTTTCGTTAGAAGACATTAGAAATTACCACATCTCATGATTGCAAAGCGAATCATACCCTGCCTAGACATCTTAGGGGGCAGAACAGTTAAGGGCGTAAATTTTGTAGACCTAATCGATGCTGGTGATCCGGTTGAATTGGCTACTATTTACAGCGAAAAGGGAGCTGACGAATTGGTTTTTCTAGACATATCGGCAACCGAACAGCAAAGAGATGCCTTTGAACCTTTAGTGTATGCAGTGGCCAAGAAGCTTTCTATACCTTTTACAGTGGGCGGGGGAATACGATCTACTGAAAAAGTAGCTAGACTACTTCACAAAGGGGTCGACAAGGTCTCGGTTAATTCTTCTGCCGTTAACAACCCAGACCTTATAAGCCAAATTGCTAACAATTACGGTTCTCAATGTTTGGTGGTGGCCATCGATGCTAAAATAGAGGGCGATGAATGGTGGGTCTATACTACCGGCGGAAAGCAACGTACAAACCTAAGTTTATTAGCTTGGGCAAAAGAGTGTCAAGAGCGCGGGGCAGGGGAGTTATTATTCACCTCGATGGACCACGACGGCACTAAAAATGGTTTTGCTAACGAGCAATTGGCAGAACTATCAGAAAACCTAAGCATACCAATCATAGCCTCAGGTGGGGCGGGCACACTAGCTCATTTTAAAGATGTATTTTTAAAAGGAAAAGCCGATGCTGCACTCGCGGCAAGTGTCTTTCATTTTTCGGAAATAGAGATAGCCACACTTAAACAATACCTTGCTGAGGCGCAAATACCCATACGTTTATGAGCATTCCAAACTTTCAGAAGCACCCTTTACTTCCAGCCATTATTCAAGATCCCGACACCCGCACTGTGCTGATGCAAGGGTATATGAACCTAGAGGCCTTTGAAAAGACATTAGAGACCAAAAAGGTTTGGTTTTATTCTAGATCTAAAGAGCGGCTGTGGATGAAAGGTGAGACGAGTTCAAATGTGTTAGAATTTAGCCACTATAAGATAGACTGCGATGCCGATAGTATATTGATTTTTGCGCGTCCAACAGGCCCCGTTTGTCATACAGGTAGTGAGACCTGTTTTAATGAGCGTGTTTCAGATTCCTTAATGTTTCTCGCTGAGTTGACTGAAATCATCAAAGGGCGGCACCAGAATCCGTCTGCAGATAGTTACGTGAGCCAGCTGTTCGCAAAAGGAATCAATAAAATCGCGCAGAAAGTTGGAGAGGAGGCGGTAGAAGTAGTTATTGAAGCTAAAGATAGCAATGATGAACTTTTTTTGAATGAAGCGGCAGACTTAGTTTTTCATCTCATGATTCTTTTAG
>JAURFJ010000078.1 GCA_030834365.1 Flavobacteriaceae bacterium
GATTTTAGACCGCATTAATTTGACAATGTCGGCTGGTGACTATTTTTTCTTAATCGGCAAAACCGGTTCTGGCAAGAGCAGTTTCTTAAAAGCCCTCTATGGAGACGTACCTTTCAGTCAAGGAACCGCTCAGCTCAAATCATTCAACCTAAGAACACTAAGTGAACGACAACTGTCTGCCCTTCGGCGATCGATTGGAATCGTGTTTCAAGACTTCAAACTGCTGAATGACCGCAACGTCTTCGAAAACCTTGACTTCGTATTAAAGGCGACCGGATGGAAGCAGGCTTCGGCACGAAAAAATCAAATAGAGTCGGTTCTAGAGCGGGTTTCGATGGAACATAAGCTCAACAGCTTTCCACACAGACTCTCAGGAGGAGAACAGCAGCGCGTTGCCATAGCAAGAGCGCTGCTCAACGACCCCGACCTTATAATCGCTGACGAGCCTACTGGTAATTTAGACCCCGAAACTAGCCATGAGGTTATGCAGTTATTTGAAGAAATAAATCGAAACGGCAAAAGTCTTTTGGTGGCCACTCATAACCATCAGTTAATCGCTCACTTTGGCCATCCTGTTGTAGAATGCGCCCAGCAGACCTTAATACTTCAATAAAAATCAGAAGTTTCAAAATTTCAGTTTATTTGCAACTGACAATTGATCTCCCATGGCAATATTAGGCATTGATGTAGGTGGCACCGGAATGAAAGGTGCATTGGTAGATACCGCAAATGGTGAGTTACTAAGCGAACGATTTCGACTAGACACACCCAAAAAAAGAGATCCAGAGGGCATGGCTCAATGCTTTCAGGAGATCGTTCAGCACTTTGACTATAAAGGACCGGTAGGTGCTGGATTTCCAACAATCATTAAAAATGGGGTTTGCGGATCACAAGGAAACCTGCACAAAAGCTGGAAAGGACTAGACGTAGCTGAGGTTTTCAGCCAAAAAACCGGACTAGAGGTGACCGTAGTGAACGATGCCGACGCGGCCGGTTACGCCACTATGCATTACGGTGTAGGAAAAGGAGAAATGGGCCTAGTGATCATGATCACCATTGGCACCGGAATTGGCAGTGGGGCCTTTTTTAATGGACAGCTAATACCCAATGTAGAGCTCGGTCAAATACCTTACAAAAAATACAAACGAATTGAAGAATGGGTTTCTGCTTCAGCGAAAGTGCGCGACAACTTGACCTTAGAGCAGTGGGCAGAACGCTTCAACAAATTTTTGAAAATCACCGACCTTTTGGTGGCTCCAGATCTAATCATTCTCGGTGGAGGGCTTTCAAAGGAATGGGATAACTATGCCCACCTAATAGACTCACCGATTGCCATTAAGCCAGCAGCCCTGCGCAACAATGCGGGCATTGTCGGCGCAGCGGCGGCAGCAATATCTAGTCTTTAGCCCGCTTTCTGTCGGTTTCTTTGAGATATACCTTGCGCAATCGAATGTGATTCGGAGTCACCTCAACCAGTTCGTCTTTTTGTATATACTCGAGCGCCTGCTCAAGCGAAAATTTAATGGCTGGCACAATTTTTACCTTGTCGTCAGTACCCGAGGCGCGCACGTTTGAGAGCTTCTTTGTTTTAGTCACGTTGACTCCCATGTCGTCGGCTCTAGAGTTTTCGCCAATTACTTGCCCTTCGTAAATATCCTCTCCCGGATCTATGAAAAACACCCCACGCTCTTGGATTTTATCAATAGAATACGGAATGGCCGTTCCGTTTTCGAGCGACACCAACGAGCCGTTTATACGACCGGGAATGTTACCCTTAAACGGTTGGTATTCGATGAAGCGGTGTGACATAATGGCCTCCCCTGCAGTAGCGGTAAGTAGTTGATTTCTGAGGCCTATAATTCCTCTAGACGGAATAATAAATTCACAAATCATACGTGTGCCTTTCGTCTCCATACTCAGCAGTTCGCCTTTGCGCATCGAAACCATTTCAACCGCTTTTCCTGAAACCGTTTCGGGAAGGTCGATGGTCAGCTGCTCTACGGGCTCACACTTAACGCCGTCAATTTCTTTGATGATAACTTGAGGCTGACCGATTTGCAGCTCGTAACCCTCGCGTCTCATGGTTTCAATTAGTACTGATAAATGCAGTACTCCCCGACCGTAAACCATGAATCGGTCGGCGCTCTCTGTCGCCTTCACTCTGAGGGCCAAATTTTTCTCCAACTCTTTATCTAGTCGGTCTTTGATGTGTCTAGAGGTGACGAACTTTCCGTCTTTTCCGAAAAAGGGGCTATCGTTAATAGTGAATAGCATGCTCATCGTAGGTTCGTCTATGGCAATAGATTTCAAGGCTTCGGGCTGCTCGAAATCGGCTACCGTGTCTCCAATCTCAAACTGCTCCATACCAACGATGGCACAAATGTCTCCGGCTACTACCTCTTTTACTTTTTGACGACCTAAGCCTTCAAAGGTGAATAGCTCTTTAATGCGTGATTTGGTTATCGATCCGTCGCGCTTAACCAGACTCACCGGCTGGCCCTCTTTAAGCGACCCTCGCTGCAGCCTGCCAATGGCAATACGACCGGTAAATGAGGAATAATCTAGCGATGTGATCAGCATCTGAGTGGTTCCGGCGGCCGGTTTAAACTCAGGTACCTCAGCAAGAACCATTTCTAACAAAGGTTCTATAGAATCGGTAGGCTTCTTGTGATCGGTACTCATCCATCCGTTTTTAGCGGACCCGTAAACGGCAGGAAAATCAAGTTGCCATTCTTCTGCACCCAATTCAAACATGAGATCAAAAACCTTCTCGTGCACCTCTTCTGGAGTACAGTTTTCTTTGTCTACCTTATTGATCACCACGCAGGGTTTAAGACCCATAGATATAGCTTTCTGAAGCACAAAACGGGTTTGAGGCATAGGACCTTCAAAGGCGTCGACTAACAAAAGAACTCCGTCAGCCATGTTGAGTACGCGCTCTACTTCACCACCGAAATCGGCGTGACCAGGGGTGTCAATGATATTAATCTTGTAGTCTTTGTACTGAACTGAGACGTTCTTAGATACGATGGTAATGCCACGTTCGCGCTCCAGATCGTTATTATCTAGTATGAGCTCTCCTTTATTTTCATTCTCTCTGAAAAGTTGGCAATGGTATAAGATTTTGTCAACCAGGGTGGTTTTTCCGTGGTCAACGTGAGCGATAATCGCAATGTTTTTGATGTACTGCATCGAGTAAATTTTGAAGCCTTAGGGCGCGCAAATATAGGTCTAAAACAGAGCCAGATGTGATAAAAAACTACCTTTGTACTGAAATCACTTAGAAGAATGAATCTATCTGCTCTTACCAACATTAAGCACTCGAATAGCCCTCAATTTTTACTAATCGCAGGGCCATGCGCAATCGAATCTGAGTCTATGGCGCTACAGGTGGCCGAATCCGCCCTCAAAATCACTGATAAATTGGGCATCCCATATGTGTTCAAGGGCAGTTTTAAAAAGGCCAATCGCAGTCGTGTTGATTCTTTCACAGGAATAGGCGATGAGAAGGCGCTGGCCATTTTAAGAAAGGTGGGTGAAACCTTTGACATACCAACGATAACTGACATTCATAAAGAGAGTGATGCTGAAATGGCCGCTGCTTATGTAGACGCACTTCAGATTCCTGCCTTCCTAGTGAGACAAACTGATTTGGTAGTGGCCGCCGCCAAAACCCAGAAGGTGATCAACCTTAAAAAAGGGCAATTCATGGGGCCCGAGAGTATGCAGTTTGCCGTGCAAAAGGTAAGTGATAGTGGAAACACTAACTCGTGGATCACCGAGAGAGGTACTACCTTCGGATACCAAGACTTAATAATTGACTATCGCGGCATTCCCGTGATGCGTCAATACGCTCCTGTAATTCTAGACGTTACACACTCCTTACAACAACCCAATCAAGCTTCTGGAGTGACCGGAGGGCGTCCGGCACTCATCGAAACCGTTGCTAAGGCCGGAATAGCTGTGGGCGTAGACGGTATTTTTCTTGAAACCCATCCCGACCCCAAAACAGCCAAAAGCGATGGAGCCAATCAGCTTCCGCTTGAGCGCCTAGAAGCATTACTGCAAAACTTAGCCAGAATCAGAGAAACTATAGTTAGCCTGTAATGCTAACCTTTTCTTAAAGATTCAAAAGAAGGTTCCTGCAAAAGAAGCGATTAAATTCGGGCAAAAGTCAATAATATGAAAGCCCTATTTACCTTCTTTTTAAGTCTGCTGCTCAGTTTAAACCTAGCCGCCCAAGACCATAGTCATCAAAGTGCAAGACCCATTTCTTTTCCGAATTTTGGTGCCTATCAAACCTTGTCAACAGATCTTCACATGCACACCGTTTTTTCAGACGGATCGGTCTGGGACATCAGGGTTCAGGAAGCCTTAATGGATGGATTAGATGCCATCGCCATGACCGAGCACCTTGAATACCAACCTCACAGTGCAGATATTCCGCATCCTGACAGAAACAGAGCCTATGATTTAGCGCTGGCAGAGGCCAAAGATCACGAACTGCTGATCATCAGAGGATCAGAGATCACTCGCGGAGCACCCATAGGGCACAACAATGCGGTTTTCATTGAAGACGCTAATAAAATGCTCAAAGAGAAGGCCGAAGACGCCTTTAGAGAGGCAAAAAATCAAGGGGCATTCATTTTCTGGAACCATCCGGCCTGGACCGCCCAAAGCTCAAAAGGATTACCCGTTCTAAGCGATTTTCAAAAAGAACGCATTAAAATGGGAGAACTTCACGGAATCGAAGTGGTAAACTATGGAGCCTATGCCGAAGAATCGCTAGCGCTAGCCTTAGAGCAAGACCTCACTATCTTGGCCACCTCAGACGTGCACGGACTCATCGAATGGGATTATAGCAACAAGGGGCTTCAACGCCCGGTAACCCTAGTTTTTGCGAAAGAAAAAAGTCTAGCTGCACTCAACGAGGCCCTTAAAGCAAAACGAACCGTTGCTGCCTACAACGACCTGCTTATAGGCCGTCAAGAATTCTTAGAACCCCTCATTCTAAATAGCATTAGCATACACAACGCCCACTACATGTCTGGCACCGAGATTGTAGAGCTCACCCTTAAAAACGAATGCAGCAGCGATTTAATTTTTGAAAACAAAAGTGCATACACGTTTCACGAAAGCTCACCAGTGTTTGTACTAAAGGCCCATGAGCGCAAAACATTCAAGGTAAAAACACTGCAAAAAATGAAATCATTCGAGCTAAAACTAGAAGCCTTGGGCGCATTTTATGCGCCGTCAAAGCACCCAGTACTCAGCTGGGAGGTTACGGTTAAAGAGTAGTTTTTTCGTATCTTTGTCAGCTCTAATACGTTCTTTAATTTATGGGGCCGATCTGGATTTGACAGCAAGATCAATGAGATCGTAAGCATGCCGAGCTATGGGGTTAACGCTCGTAAATATCTACTTCAACCATTTTAAATGGCGAAAATAACTACGCTTTAGCTGCCTAATAATCTGAATCACAGTAAGATTTGGCCTAGTCTCGCCAGGCGAGAGAGCTAAATGTCTCTAGAAAGCCCTTGTTGGCGGCGTTCTTTAAAGAGGCACCATCAAAGTCAACAACGAATGTCTTTCGCTTCGCAAGGCATTTAAAATTTAGAAGCTAAGGAAGTCAGTAGATGGTCACTGATCAGCTGCTTTCTGACAATCATTCAGTGAATAAGCATGTAGAAAGCGTTTGAGTTGCTTGTTTGGACGA
>JAURFJ010000079.1 GCA_030834365.1 Flavobacteriaceae bacterium
CGCGTTTTGGTGCAAACGAGGTGGTGACCTCGCCTCCAGTTCGATATTCAGAAGCTAGGTTTATGGGGGAGCGCAGCTGTACGGGTACCTCTACAAACCCACCATCAGGATTTTCTATACGTACTGTTTCACCCGTTTCACGTTGAATAAATTGAAATACACCACTAGTCTGATTGTAGTAAACCGAGGTGTTTAGAGTGAATTTTCCGAAGCGCTTGAGGTAACCTAAGTCAAAGGCGTCGGAGTATGCCGGATCTAGGTCGGGATTTCCGCTGAATAGATTCGTATTGCTGTTACGTCGTATAAACGGATTGATAAACCAAGATCTCGGACGTCTTAAGCGCTTGCTGTAGCTTAAGGTAAATTGTTCCATTTCGGAAATTTCGTAGCCCAAAAAGACCGATGGAAACCAATTGTCGTATAATTTTTCGTTTCTACTCTCTTGCACGTCGCTGGTCGAATTCACCTGTATGTCGGAGGCCTCATAACGCAATCCGCCTAAGACCGAGAATTTGTTGAATTTGCTTCCTAACTGCACATAAGCGGCGTTGACGTATTCTTTGTACTCTAGTTTATTGCTCAATTCTTGGTTGCGCACCAGTGGTCCACCCGCTAGTTGTTGAATCTCAAATTCAAAGTCGGTGTAAAAGTCGTTAAAGGTTCCTCGGTAACCGGCCTCAAATTGTCCCTGACCTTTTTCTCCTAATGGTAAGACATAGTCGAATTGAAACAAGCGATTGATCTGAGATTCACCGGTAAAGGTGTATTCAGAGGGCACAAAAATGGAGTTGTCTTCGTTGACCGATTCATCAATATTATTGTCTCCCAATTCTTCACCAGTAGAATATTGAAAGTCAGCGGTGAATTTGTGTCCGCTCTTCTCAAAGTCTTTAACAAAGTTTAGTGCATACTGATAATTGGTATCTGTTTCTTCTCCGATATTGAGTCTTAGACGAGAAATAGTCGGAATAAAGTCAGCATCGAAATTGAAAAATTCGGTACGGCTAATATTTTGTCCTTCTTGAGTGCGATAGAAAAAGGTCTGCGTGAGCGACGTCTTGGAATCAAAAATAAGCTCGAGACCTAGATTGGTGTTAAATCCATCACGCAAGCGGTCGTTGCGACTCGTCTCATTCTGGTAGCTCAAAATGTTTCCGGCCAAATCGTAATTGATCTGATCGTTTAGCCCATTTCCGGGAGAGTTGGTCCTGCGGTATGAGGTGTTTGAGAATAAATTGAACGATTTGCGTCTTAGGTTTAGGTTTAGATTTCCGCCCGTATTTTCAGGAGAACCTACATAAGCGGTGGCCGAACCGTTGATGCCCTTCGTCTTCTCTTGTCTTAAGATAATATTGATAATCCCTGCCGATCCTTCTGCGTCGTATCGCGCTGAGGGGTTAGTAATGATCTCAACGCGCTCAATGGCATCTGATGGTAATTGTTGAAGCGCATCAGTACTCAAACCAGAAAGGGCAGAAGGTTTGCCATTAATCAAGATCTGTACACTTCCGTTTCCTCTTAGCGCAATGTTTCCTTCAACGTCAACACTGACCGAGGGCACGTTGTCTAATACATCGGTAACTGTTCCTCCCTTAACCGTAAGGTCTTGACCTACATTATAGACTTTTTTGTCCAATCTCAATTCGACAGTGGTTCGCTCGGCCACAAGTTCGACATTGTCGAGTTGTTCTACATTGGCCTCTAGAGTGATGGTTCCTAAGTCGGTGTTTTCCAAGATGCGCACATTGTCTTGAGTGTACGATTTGAACGAAATGAATTCTACTCGAATGTTGTAGAGCCCTGGCATCGTCTCGACGCTGAAATTGCCGTCTAAATCTGTGATTCCGCCAGTGACACGCTCTGGAAATCGCACGCTCTGAAGTACCAATGTAGCGTACTCTAAAGGGGTTCCGGTCTCTTTATCAACAACTTTACCGCTAATGGTGATGGGTGGTATACTGGCTCTCTGTGGATACTGCTGTGCACTTAATTTGAGAAGGCTCATCACTGAGAAGAGCAGTAAAGTCATTTTTTTCATGAATCGTTTTTAGATTTTTTCTTTTTTTTCTTTTTAGGGCTGTTCGATTTCCCTCTTTCTTTTAGCACCTGAAGCTGTGTGTATATCAGCTCAGGCAATTCGTTTTTTAAACGATCGTCTTCTTGTTTTTCAATCTCCTCTAAAGCGGTTTTAACCTCATTAGGATCGAGATTCAAGATTTGAAGTTCAATGCGCTTTCGAGTGGCCTCGAGCATAATGGCTCTTAATACGGCATCTTCAAATGCATTGAGTTCAACGGTCTCTTTAATGTTGTTCATTGAAAGTTCGACAATGTCCTCGGCGGTAAGAGGTTCTTGCTCTTCTGTGCGCGTTGGCATTTGATTCATTTGCCTTAAGGGATTCCCGTAAGGATTTCCCATCATACCGCCTCTGCCCATGGGCATTCCGAATTGCCCGTAACTTTCAGAACACAGGCTTATAAACAACAATGATGCCAAAGCCGAAATCCATGTTGATTTGCTGATAGTTTTAACATTTTTCATAAGGTGCGTAATAGATATCATACTGATTGTTGACCGGTACTCATAAGATAGGCCTTCAAAAATGAATCGATATTTCCGTTCATTACATCTTCGACATTGGCTGTTTCTTCGCCACTGCGAACGTCTTTAATTAGTTTATACGGATGCATCACATAGTTGCGAATTTGAGAACCCCATTCGATTTTCATCTTCGCGTCTTCGATCTCTTTACGGGCTTCAAATTTCTTACGAAGCTCAATTTCGTAGAGTTGAGACTTTAACATCTGTAAGGCACGGGCGCGATTGTCGTGCTGCGAACGCGTCTCAGAGCAGCTAATCTGTATACCTGTGGGTTTATGCACCAATTGCACTTTGGTTTCTACCTTATTAACATTCTGCCCGCCCGCTCCACTAGACCTGGCTGTGGTGATTTCTATATCAGCCGGATTTATGGCCACCTCAATACTCTCATCTACAAGCGGATATACATAGACCGAGGCAAACGACGTATGGCGTTTCGCATTGCTGTCAAAAGGAGAAATGCGCACTAATCGATGCACACCGTTTTCGCCTTTCAACCATCCGAATGCGTAGTCGCCTTGAACTTCTAAGGTGACCGTTTTTATTCCGGCCACATCGCCCTCTTGGTAATTGAGTTCGCGAACGGTAAACGATTTCGATTCAGCCCACATCAGATACATGCGCATAAGCATAGATGCCCAGTCGCAACTTTCTGTTCCGCCGGCCCCAGCTGTGATTTGAATGACCGCTGAAAGCTCGTCTCCCTCGTTAGATAGCATGTTCTTAAATTCTAGGGCTTCGATCTGAAGTTGGAGTTTGGCTAACTGAGCGTCAAACTCTTCGGCGGCTATTTCTTTTAGGTTTAGAAATTCGAGCAAAACCTCTGTCTCTTCTTGCAATTCAACCGCTAGGTCGTAATCCTTGACCCAAGATTGCAACGCCTTTAAGACCTTCATGTGTTCTTGAGCGGTTTTCGGACTATCCCAAAAACCCGGTGCAGCAGACTTTTCTTCTTGATGCTCTAGTTCAATGCGTTTGGCATCAATGTCAAAGATACCTCCTTAACGCACCAAGGCGATCAATAAGATCTTTAAAGTGTTCACTCTTTGTCATAAATCAGATGTTTTATTGGTGCAAAAATAGACACTCTCAGGTGAGCTGCTGAAAAAATCGATAATTTAAGGGCTTCAAAAATTGAACCATGAATAAAATTCTGATTTCAGCGTTAGCACTAGTGGTTAATAGCCTCTCTTTTGCTCAAGATTTTGCATTCACTAAAGACATGCAAAAGAGAGAAGGCTTTCAAACCCTTTATTTTGACGCTAAAAATGATAAGGTATATCTAGAGATCGATCAATTAGATGAAGATTTCTTACACGTAGCCTCGCTGAGTTCTGGGGTAGGCAGTAACGATATCGGACTAGATCGCGGTCAGCTTGGGCCTCAACGCGTGGTGCGCTTTTCAAAAATGGGAACCAAGCTTTTCTTAATTCAACCTAATTTAGATTACCGTGGATCGTCTACCAATCAAAGTGAAATTAAATCAATCACCCAGGCTTTCGCCTCTTCGGTGTTACATGGATTCGATATTGTAGAGGAGGTTGATGGCCGATATTTAGTAGAATTAACGCCCTTTCTTTTTCAAGACGCCCACGGTGTTTCTGATCGCTTGGCCGCTAGGGGGCAGGGGTCGTATAGTTTAGACCGAAGCAAGAGCGCACTGAATGAACAGCGCACCAAGTCTTTCGAACAAAACGTTGAGATAGACGTCATGCTAACCTTTGCAGGAAAGCCAAAGGGTTATGAGATTCGATCTGTTACTCCGGAGCCTTCTTTAGTTACTGTTTATCAACACCATTCGTTTATCGAGTTGCCAGAGTTGGGTTCTTTTGAAATGCGACCCTTTGATGCGCGCTCAGGCTGTTATCCGTTTTCTTATTACGATTATTCGGCAGCGGTTACTGAACCTATGCAAAAACTCTTTATCCGCAGACATCGTTTAGAGAAAAAGGATCCAAATGCACCGCTTAGTGAAGCGGTAGAACCATTGGTATACTACCTAGACAATGGAACCCCAGAGCCTATTCGTACAGCATTATTAGAGGGTGCGCGTTGGTGGAACCAGGCTTTTGAGGCTGCCGGATACAAAGACGCCTTTCGTGTAGAAATACTGCCTGAAGATGCAGATCCATTAGATGTTAGGTATAACGTCATTCAATGGGTTCATCGCTCAACGCGAGGTTGGAGTTACGGCTCGTCTATAGTCGACCCAAGAACGGGTGAAATTCTTAAAGGTCATGTTAGTCTAGGTAGCCTGCGCATCCGCCAAGATTATCTAATCGCCCAAGGTCTTTACCAGAAACCCTTTGGTCAGCAAACCGAAGCAGAGAAGCAGCTGCTTGAAATGGCGCTTTCACGCATTAGACAACTCTCTGCTCATGAAGTAGGGCACACCTTGGGTTTTGCGCACAATTTTGCGGCGAGTACGGTGAATAGAAATTCGGTAATGGATTATCCCCACATGTACATACTTGATGCTGAAGGAGATCAACGAAACTTTGATCAGGCCTACGAGACCGGAATAGGAGCTTGGGATAAGGTTTCGGTGGCTTATGCCTACAGTGATTTTAGTGAAAACACCAATGAGCGGGCGGCCTTGAATGATATACTCGAACAAGCTTATGCGTTGGGCTATCGCTACCTCACAGACAGCGACGCACGACCAGTATCTTCTGCCAGTGCCACTGCCCATTTATGGGATAACGGAAGAGATATCACTTACGAGTTGCAGCGCCTTCTTTCACTCAGAGAAAAGGCCATCAATCAGTTTTCTATAGACAATATTTCATCCCAGTCTAGTATGGCTGAGTTAGAGGACGTTTTTGCTCCGGTTTACTTCATGCATCGCTATCAAACAGAAGCTGTGAGTAAACTGCTTGGTGGGATTCACTATCAGCACGCTTACAAAGAAACCTATGAGCCTTGGTCATTTGTCTCAAAAGAAGAGCAGTTAGCAGCCTTAGATGCTGTTTTACAGACCCTATCTGTTTACACATTAGCCATTCCTGAAGCGAAATTGGTACTTTTTGGTCCGCGCACTTA
>JAURFJ010000007.1 GCA_030834365.1 Flavobacteriaceae bacterium
CGCGAGTTCCAAAAAGACGAGCAGGTATAAAGTGCCCGAATTCGTGCAATACAATGAGCAGTGAGAGGCTTACAAAAAATTGAATAATTTGAACGGTCATGACGTGTTTTAAGCGAGCACAAAGTTACCGAATCGCGCCGAAATTGAATGGCACAGGTTGTACCTTTATGGCATGCTTAGATTCTTCGCACGCTTTAGGCTTTTTTTCATTGTTTTATTGGCGCTTTCAAGCGTAATCATTGTGCTGATGTACCAGGCCCTAAAACCTGAAAAGCGCTTACCCATTTATCAGCCTTCGATGGTAAATCCTGAATTGGTAGACTCTACCCTCGTTTATGTCAAGAAGTACCACAGCATAGCCGATTTTAAGCTGATCAATCAGAACGGAGACACAATAACGCAGGCTAATTATGCCGATAAAATTTACATCGCCGACTTCTTCTTTACCACCTGCCCGACTATATGCCCATTAATGACTGCCAACATGGCTGATATTCAGCAAATCATTAAAGGCGATGAAGAGGTATTGCTGCTCTCTCATTCGGTTACCCCAGAAATCGATTCGGTGCAACAGCTCAAAAAGTACGCGCTTGAAAAGGGCGTAATCGATGCCAAGTGGAATCTAGTAACCGGAGATAAGAAACAGATTTACGAGTTGGCCCGAAAGTCATACTTGGCTGTACTTACTGATGGCGACGGTGGCCCATACGACATGATTCACACCGAAAATTTCATTTTGGTTGACAAAGAGCGTCGCATTCGTGGATTTTATGACGGCACATCGAGCGAAGAAGTCGCCCAATTACTCGAAGACCTGAAAGTCTTGAAATCGTCTTATAGAAACTAGGCACAACCAAAGATTTGGCTTAATTTTACATTTCTTTAAATTATTCTAAATAAGCATAGTGATCTCAATAGATCTTTTGAAGGTAGGGCAGAAGGGCACTATAGTTGAAGAACTAGACACCCACGTTCCTGTGAAGCTCATGGAGATTGGCTGCCTACCCGGAAACGAGGTAGAGCTGGTTCAAATTGCTCCGCTTAATGACCCCTTGTATTTTTTAGTAGACGGATCACGTATCGCCATTAGACGCGAAATGGCCCGCTTTGTACATATTGATCTGAAGCCCTAGCCGATGACAAGAGAATTGAAGGTCGCGCTAATCGGAAACCCCAATACGGGTAAATCGTCGATTTTTAATGCGCTGACAGGCTTAAGACAAAAGGTTGGAAACTACCCAGGGATAACGGTAGAAAAGAAGACCGGAATATGTCAGTTACCCGCAGGGTTAACTGCCAAGCTAATCGACTTACCTGGAGCCTACAGCTTAAACACAACATCTTTAGATGAGAGTGTAGCCGTAGAAATTTTGCTGAATAAACGCGACGCAGACTATCCTGATGTGGTGGTGGTTATCGCCGAGGTTGAGAACCTCAAGCGCAACCTCTTGCTATTCACTCAAATTAAAGATTTGGGCATTAAAACCATTTTGGCGATCAACATGTCAGATCGCATGAGCGCATTGGGTGTGGCCTTAGACGTTTCGGCATTAGAAACGGCCTTAGACACGCGAATTGCCTTAATAAGTACCCGAAAGAATAGCGGAATAGATGCACTCAAGCAGCTGTTAGTTGAGCACGAATCGCTCTCAGAGAACCCTGTGCTCGACATCAACAAGGTAGATCTAGCTTATTTCGAGGGGCTGAAGAAAACCTATCCGAAAATCAGCTTGTACAAGCTGTGGCTGGCTATCACTCAAGACGTAAACTTTATGCCTATCGAGCGCCAAAGCATAGCCGATCAGTCAGGGTTCAGCACAAAATCGAAAGAAGAATTAAAGCGCATGCAGCACAGAGAAACAGTGCTGCGTTATCAGTTTATAAACGAGGCCTTAAAACTGGGTTACGAGAAAGATTTCTCAAAAGCCGATGGGTTTCAGGGCCATTTAGACAGGCTCTTTACTCACAAACTCTGGGGTTACCTCATCTTTTTTGTGATTTTGTTCAGCATCTTTCAGGTGATCTTCGATTTTAGCAGTTACCCAATGGATGCTATAGACGGTTTTTTCGGGCAGTTAGCTGAATGGGTAAAAGTTATACTACCCCCTGGGGTGCTCACCAATCTTGTAGCAGAGGGCATCATTGCCGGAATAGGGGGTGTGGTCATCTTTATTCCTCAGATTGCCTTTTTGTTCTTTTTCATCTCACTGCTCGAAGAATCGGGTTATATGTCTCGGGTGGTTTTTTTGATGGACAGGCTGATGCGTCCGTTTGGGTTAAGCGGAAAAAGCGTGGTACCACTGATGTCAGGAATGGCCTGCGCGATTCCGGCCGTTATGGCCACCCGCACCATTGAGAATTGGAAAGAGCGTTTGGTCACCATCTTAGTGGTGCCGTTTACTACGTGTTCGGCTAGGCTTCCGGTTTACCTCATTATCATAGCCCTGGTTATCCCTGAAGGACGCTTTTTTGGCCTCGGATACCAAGCCCTGGTGCTTACCGGCTTGTATTTACTCGGATTTTTGGCATCACTGCTCGCAGCTGCCTTGCTCAGCCGCAATTTAAAGATTGACCGCAAGAATTTTTTCATGGTTGAGATGCCCACGTTTAAAACACCCCAACTAAAAAATGTGGGGTTTACGGTATTCGAAAAGACCAAGAGTTTTGTGGTTGGGGCCGGACAGGTCATTCTTGCCCTGTCAATCGTTATCTGGTTCTTAGGCTCAAACGGATATTCTGATGAATTCAAGAACGCAGAGCAATTGGTTGCCGAACAGTTACAGTCTGAGCAATCTTCTCTGAGCTCGATTGAAATCGAACGCGCAATTTCAAGCTTTAAACTAGAGCACTCTTACATCGGGCAGCTAGGAAAATTCATAGAGCCCGCGGTACGCCACTTGGGATACGACTGGAAAATAGGAATCGCTCTACTCACTTCTTTCGCCGCTCGTGAGGTTTTTGTGGGTACACTTGCCACCATTTATAGTGTGCAAGATGGCGAAGAATCAACTATAACTGGCAGAATGGCCCTAGAGCGTGATACGCTCGGAAAGCCTGTGTTTAATTTGGCTACTGGAGCCTCGATTCTCATCTTTTACGCTTTAGCCATGCAATGCATGAGCACCCTGGCCGTTGTGAAGAAAGAAACCAATTCATGGAAATGGCCCATGATACAACTGGTCTTCATGACCGTGTTAGCCTATACTGCCTCTTTGCTCACCTATCAAATTCTCGCCTGATGCTACAGACTGTTTTTGTATACGGAATGCTTGCTCTAGCGATACTCTATTTAATGCGCAAATGGGGAGGCTTTTCAAAAAGAAAGACGAATAACGACTGCGATTGTGGCTCTGGCTGCCACTAAAGACTTTTTAACTGCACTTCAATACCATTTTCTTGCGGAAATGCGAAAGAGGCGTTCTCGAACGAAGGCGGACCAAAAAGACCCATTTTAGCCTTAGAGAAACCAAATGGCTCTTGTGGTATACCTAGCTTGTTGCGATCTAAAAGTCCGTTCTCGTTGAGGTCTTCAAAAACTACCAGGGCGTAGGTTCCCGGATCTAACTGTTCTACCACAAACTCCAGGGTGTTATTTGCCATCTGCTGTTGGCCTTTAAGTACCTTTCCTTTTTCGGTCAAAAAATGCGCCTCCTCAGCATAAGCTACCACCACAATAGCCCCCCCGACAGACGAGGTGTTCTTGATGAGTAGTTTAAGAAGGTCATTCTCCGTATGTGCCGGAGTCTGCAGGCCCATGAATGCGAAACCTAGCGACCACAGTAGTGCAATCATATGATTCATAGCTTTTTAGCTAATATACAACCCATTTAGCCCAGTGCGACATCGAGCACCATCATCACAACAAATCCGGCGATGAACCCCATCGAAGCGATGTCGGTGTATTTATCCCGCTGCGTTTCTGGAATGACCTCTTCGATGACCACAAAGATCATCGCTCCGGCCGCAAAGGCTAATGCGTAGGGCAATAGGGGCTGAAAGGTGTAAACAGCCCATGCGCCAAGCACAGCAGCAAAGGGTTCAACCATAGCCGAAGACTGGCCTAGCATAAAACTTCTTCTGCGACTCAGCCCATGCCTTCTAAGGGGCATAGCTACAGCGAAACCTTCGGGAAAGTTTTGCAGTCCGATTCCGATGGCCAAGGTAACGGCTCCGGCTATGGTGGCGCCTTCGAATCCGGCGGCCACTCCGCCAAAGAGAACCCCCACGGCAAGCCCCTCAGGAATATTGTGCAGCGTGATAGCCAAGGTGAGCAAGGTAGTGCGATGCCAAGGGGTCTTAACACCCTCCTTTTCGTGCTCCTTAAAGTTGATGTGAATATGTGGTAAAAACTTGTCTAAAACGAAGATAAATGCGGCGCCAAGAATGAATCCGATGGCGGCCGGAATGACCTTCACAAACCCCTCGCCGGCACTCATTTCAATGCCAGGGGCAAGAAGACTCCAAAAACTGGCGGCTACCATTACCCCTCCTGTAAAACCGAGAAATCCATCGAGGACGGCTCGATTCATGGTTTTAAAAAAGAAGACTAGGGCGGCGCCTGCAGCCGTTACTCCCCAGGTAAACAGGGTGGCAATAAGCGCACCCATGATCGGATGTAGGCCTTCAAAAAACGCTAGAATTGACTGCATTCCTATTTTGTTTTGATAGACAAAACTAATCGATTTGACTGAAATAGGCCCTATCTTTATTTTCATGATCTTCGATTACGCCATCATCGGGGCAGGCGCCTCGGGTTCTTTACTCGCATCGTCTTTACTGTCTCATGAGCATTTTTCAGGCTGTTCGTTGCTCATCATTGATCGCCCCGGAGAGGCGTACAAAGACCGCACTTGGTGTTTTTGGTCTGATAAGCCTCACCCTTTAGACCATTTGGTCTCGCATAGATGGTCAATGATCTATGCCGGAGATGCGCAGCATCCGACTTACCAATCAATTGCGCCTTATACCTATCAGTTGATCAAGGGCGCAGATTTTCACCATCATTTTAGGCCTCTAATAAAGGCCGATAATCGGGTGCATTGGGTAGATGGTGAAGCCCTAATGCTTACCGAAGACGAGCAGCATGTGACGATTAAAACCGATGGAGACTCCTTCTCTGCCTATCGCGTTTTTGATTCGCGATTTGACTACGAGCAGTTGATGCAATCAAAACGCTATCCCGTTTTGCAACAGCATTTTGTGGGACTTTTTGTCAAGACTAAAGTGCCCAGTTTTAACCCAGATCAGGCTCTTTTTATGGATTTCAGCGTGCACCAAAAGGGCAACACCCGATTCATGTATGTCTTGCCCACCGCAGCCGATCAGGCGCTTGTCGAGTACACCTTGTTTTCACACGAAAGGCTATCACGCCAAGCCTATTTGAATGAAATTGAGTCTTACCTCGCTAACAGGGGAATCACTGACTATGAGGTCACACAGACAGAAGAAGGAAGCATACCTATGTCGTGCTACCCCCTTTGGCAGAAGCATTCTTCACGCATTATCCCTATTGGGCTGGGGGCCGGATGGGCCAAGCCCTCAACCGGTTTCACCTTTGATCGAACGGTGGTCAGGGTGCAGCGTCTAGTTAGGGCGCTTATTAAAGGTCACTCATTAGATTCGGTGCAGCAGAAAGATCGATTCTGGTTCTACGATTTGCTTTTATTGGATATACTCGATCAACAAAATCACCTTGGGGCCTCTATATTTACCCGTCTTTTTCAGCGGCGTAAGCCTCAACTTATCCTTAAATTTTTAGGTGAAAAAACCCACTTCCTACAAGAGCTATCGATTATGGCTGCCAACAAACCCTGGCCTTTCTTAAAGGCCTTCTTTGTGCGGTTGTTTAAAGGTTTCTAAGTAGCAGCGCCTCACTAAATGCAGCAAGGGTGGTGGTTTTTATGCCTCTTTTCTCAAGTGAACTCAATATGTGTTGGCTTTCTTTAGTGTAGGCATGCACCGCCTTTCTAGTGGCTTCTGCAGCTCCACTTTCGGTAAATAATCGCTTCACCACAGTCACTTTTTCTTCTAATGTGGTATCATCGTTTATGCCAAACCAGTGATCGAGGGTTTTGCGCTGCTCGATTGAGCCTAATTCTTGAAGTTTGATCACCAAATAGGTTTTCTTGTTTTCAAGAATGTCTCCGCCCACTTGCTTTCCGAAGGTCTCAGGGTCGCCAAACGCATCGAGGTAGTCGTCTTGAATTTGAAAGGCGGTACCTAGGGCTAACCCAAAGTCGTAAAACAGCTCGGCACTCTCAGCATCAGCCGATCCAATGAGGGCACCCATCTTAAGTGCTGCCGCCACTAGAACAGCCGTTTTGAACTGTATCATTTTAAGGTATGCGTGCTCACTAACAGCGGCTAACTGCTCAAAGGCGACATCGTATTCTTGCCCTTCGCAAACCTCTAATGCGGTTTTGCTGAATAAGGCCATGAGCTCGGCTTGCAGGCCAGGGTTATAGAAAGCGAATTGCTGATAGGCGAGTATCAGCATGGCATCTCCTGATAAGATGCCGGTATTCAAATTCCACTTGGAGTGCACCGTTGCCTTCCCCCTTCTCAGCGGAGCTTCGTCCATGATGTCGTCGTGAATCAATGTAAAATTGTGAAAGAGCTCAACGGCTAGGGCCGCCTTTTCTGCTTCACCGTACGCATTTTTACAGGCCTCACAGGCGGCAAGTACAAGGCAAGGACGCAGTCGTTTTCCGCCCAATTCTAAGATATAGGCTATCGGATCGTAAAGCCCTTTGGGCTCTGAAGGTAATTTGTAGGTCTTTAAAGACTGCTCAAAAGCGGTCTGGTAGGGAGCAAAACAGTCCATGTTGCAATTTGTTCAAAAATAGGTAAAACGGCTCAGGTTAAATTTTCATTAACTGAGGAAACTTTTTTAGTTTTTAAAGTTTCCATTGATGTATATTTGCAGCGCTGTGAAAAACGAAATTCTTCAAAAGGCTACCCAGATGTTTTTAGATCTTGGGTTTAAGAGCGTCACTATGGATGACCTTGCCCAAGAATTAGCCATTTCTAAGAAGACGATTTACTCCATTTATAGCAATAAGTCTGCGCTAGTCGAAGATTGCACACTGCATTTGTGCGAGACCATAGACAAGGCTATAAAAGATCTGGGGTCAGAAGACAGGCACCCCATTGACGAGCTTTTTCAGGTGCGTTCTATTGTCAAGCGATTTTTGAATAACGAAAGGAGCGCCCCTCAATACCAGCTGCAAAAGTATTTCCCCCGCCTTTTTAAAAAGCTCAAAGACCAACAATTGATGATGATGAGAGATTTTCTCATGCGCAACCTAGAGCGAGGGGTTAAACAAGGAGTTTACCGCAATGATCTAAACCCGGAGTTGGTTTATCGCCTGCATTTCTTTACCTATTTCACATTGCGCGATCACGACCTGTTTCCGGAGAAGTTGTTCGATCCGAGTTCCACTATTTTGGAGCATTTGAAATACCACATAAGAGGCATTGCCACACCAATGGGGGCAGCCTTTTTAGAAAACTATCTAAACGAACACCCTATTTCATGAAGTACCTATTTCTCTTTACGACTCTTGTGGTTTTAAGTCTAAGCCCTGTGCATGCTCAAGAGACAACCCTTAAGCTTACCCTGGAGCAGGCCGTTGATTTTGCGCTTACGCACAACAGTCAAATGAAAAATGCCGCACAAGATATTAGAGATGCGCAGGCACAAAAATGGGCAACCATCGCAACAGGTTTGCCTCAAATTTCGGGTTCGGCTAATTACCAAAACCAACTAGAGCAACCAGTTGCTCAAATTCCGGCTCAGTTCTTCGGCGGAGAGCCAGGCACTTTCGAGGAGGTCGTCTTTGGTCAGCCCCAAACCCTGAGCGCCGGCTTGTCATGGAATCAGCTCATTTTTGAAGGATCTTACATAGTGGGCGTTCAGGCCATAAAAACTTTTGTAGCGTATTCTGAAAACGCCTACGCCAAAACCTCTCTTGAGGTGAGGGCGGCAGTGGTAGAGGCCTATGCCAATGCACTTATGGCCGATAAGAGCGCTGATCTGCTCTCTAAGAATGTGGCCCAAATAGAGCGTAACCTCTTTGAGGCTAAGGCTCTTTTTGCTAACGGGTTAGGAGAGCAAGAGACGGTAGATCAGTTGCAGATCACGTACACAACGCTGAAGAACAACGAGAAAAACGCCTACCGCATGGCACGCATTAGCTTGTATATGCTTAACGCGCTCTTAGGCCGTGAAATTGACGCCCCACTTAATCTTATCGATTCCCTTGAAGCGCTTGTGGGTATTGAGATGGTCAGTCCGCTAGCCGAGACCTTTGAGTTTGAACAGAACGTCGATTATAAAATGGTTCAAAACCTCACTCAGCAGACTGCTTTAGAGTTAAAGCTAGCCAAGAGCCGGGCTTTACCTACGTTGAGCGCCTCATTAAACTTAGGGGCTAATGCCTTTGGTGAGCGATTTGATTTTTTCGAAACCGGAAAAGAGTACTTCAATACCGCCATATTAGGAGTGAATCTTCAAGTGCCCATTTTTAGTTCGCTGCTGCGCTCGGCTAACACCCAAAGGGCCAAAATCGCTGATATTAAAGCGCAGAATACTAAGAAAGACACCGAGCGCATGCTTTCAGTGCAGTTTGAAAACTTGAGTAGTGCCTTTGCCTTGTCTAAAGATCAGTTTTTGAGTTCGAAAGACAATCTAGACCTCGCACAGCGCATTGCCGATAAGAATGAACTTAAATTTAAGGAGGGTATTGCTAGTAGTTTTGATTTGCGTCAAGCCCAGCTGCAGCTATACCAAAGCCAGCAAGAATACCTCTCTTCAATGGTGCGCGTGATCAACGCGCACACCCAGTTAGCTAATTTTTTAAATGAATCTCTATAAATCATTGATTTCTGAACGAACCAACTCCATGAAAACACTTTTTAAGACCCTTTCACTTCTATCACTAATCTTATTAGCAAGTTGCCAAAATGCCGATGAATCTTCTGTAGAGCAGTTGATACAAACCGGTGAAGAGCAGGCCATTCGGGAGAAGCGTGCTGCTCTGTCTCAAGAGCGCAACGCCATTGATGCCACCATTGATCGACTTGACCAGGCTTTGGCTAAAATGAACACAAATACGTCTTTACCCTTGGTGGCGGCTATTGAGGCCCGACCTGCTCTTTTTGATCATTATGTTTCGCTTCAGGGCACGGTTAAAACCCTTCAAAACGTGTTCGTTTACCCTGAAATGCCCGGTATCCTAAAATCGATTTCGGTCAGAAAGGGTCAGCGAGTCAAAAAGAACGATTTACTGGCGGTTCTTGACGACGGTGGCCTTGCTGCCCAATTCGAGCAAGCCAAAAGCCAATTGGCCTTAGCTAAAACTGTTTTTGAGCGTCAAGAGCGGCTTTGGAAGCAAGAGATCGGCTCTGAGATACAATACTTGCAGGCTAAAACCAATTTCGAGTCAGCTCAAGGTGCGGTGTCTGCACTTGAGATGCAGTACAACAAGTCTTTTGTTCGTGCACCCTTTGAAGGTTTAGTAGATCAAGTATTTAAGGAGCCCGGTGTTTTTGTTTCCCCTGGTCAAGGTGCAGAATTATTCAGAATTGTCAATCTCGATGAGGTCTATGTAGAGGTTGATGTGCCTGAAAGTCATGTGGCTACGGTGAAAAAAGGTACTAAAGCCCTTGTCTACCTCGATGCTTTAGCCAAAAAAGTAGAAGCCGAGGTTTCTGAACGTTCAAATGTCATCAATCCGTCGAATCGATCGTTTAAAATAGAAGTGGCACTTCCCAATAAAGACGGGGCGATTAAGCCTAATCTCACTGCAACCGTTCAGCTTAACGACTACAGCAAAGAACAAGCCATTCTAGTAATGCAGTCGATTGTTTCTGAGAATGCCGATGGTCAACAGTACTGCTTTGTGCTGCGCCAAGAAGGGGATAGTTACTTCGCCGAGCGTCGCATTGTTCAAACCGGAAAAACACAAGGCGATTTTATTGAGGTACTCGACGGAATTAAGCCTGGCGAATTACTCATAACCGAAGGGGCAAGAAAGGTTACCGATGGTCAACAGGTTCAATACATCAATCAATAGGCCCTCTCTATGAAAAAGGCAGAAAAGAATAGTAACAAAGAATTTAAATGGTCTTCTTGGGCCATAGATAATCCCACTACTATCTATGTGATGATCTCCATTTTCTTCGTGGTAGGTCTGACATCTTACTTCGCCATGCCTCGAGAAGAGTTTCCTGAGGTAGTTGAGACGAAGATTTTTGTCAGTACCATTTATCCGGGAAACACGGCAGAAGATATTGAGCGGCTTATTGTCGATCCGCTCGAAGACCGCATTAAGAGCGTTTCAGGGGTAATCGAAACCACTTCGACTTCATCTGAAGACTACGGAATGATCGTAGTTGAGTTTGAAGAGAGTGTCACGATCCAAGAGGCCAAGGTGCGCATTCAAAATGAAGTAGACGTTGAAAAAGCCAGCGAAGATTGGCCAGTCTTCAACGGGGCCAAGGTAGAGCCTAATGTGTTTGACCTGAATATTTCTGAGTCTCAACCCATCATGAATGTCAACCTGAAAGGCGATTATACCACCATTCAGCTAAAGGCCTTTGCCGAGTACCTCGAAGAGCGCATTGAAGAGCTTCCGCAGATCAAAGAAGTCGATATCAGAGGCGCCCAAGAAATGGAGGTTGAGGTGGCTCTCGACGTCTATAAGATGATGGCTTCTCAGGTGAGTTTTAACGACGTGATGGCAGCCATTTCTAATGGAAATATGACCATGTCGGCCGGAAGCTTGGTCGCTAGTGGTCAGCGTAGAACTATTCGGATTTTGGGAGAAATCGAATCGCCCAAAGCGCTAGAAGATTTTGTGGTTAAGTCAGAAAATGGAGCCATTTTCTTGAGAGACATCGCGAGCGTTTCGTTCAAAGAAGAGGAGCGCAATACCTACGCACGGGAATCACTCACACCTGTAGTCATGCTCGATGTAAAAAAACGAGCCGGATTAAACGCGGTAGAGGCCGCCGAACTCATTTACGACATAGTGGATGAGGCGCGCGAAGAGGTTTTTCCGCCCGACCTGAGTGTTACCATTACCAGTGACACTAGCGCCTCCACGATCAATCAAGTAGACGATTTGGTGAATAACATCATATTCGGAATCATACTGGTGGTCATCGTACTCATGTTCTTCTTAGGATTTAGAAATGCACTCTTTGTTGGGTTCGCTATCCCGATGTCGATGTTCATTTCGTTTATGATTTTAAGTGCCCTGGGCTACACATTGAATACAATGATCCTATTTGGACTTATTATGGGACTCGGGATGCTCGTAGATAATGGTGTGGTTGTAGTAGAAAATGTCTACCGACTAATGGACACCGAAAATATGTCGCGCATCGAGGCAGCTAAAAAGGGAATAGGAGAGATTGCTGTTCCCATTATCATATCTACGGCCACCACCGTGGCGGCATTTGTGCCTCTGGGCACTTGGCCAGGTGTGATGGGTCAGTTTATGATTTACTTTCCGATTACCCTTTCGGTGGTGCTGGGGTCATCGCTCTTTGTGGCCATATTCATGAATTCGATGTTGGTTTCTAAATTCATGGTGGTCGACGAAAAAGAGATCTCGTTTAAAACGCTCAGAAACATATCAATTGTTTTTGGGGTACTTGGCCTCTTTATGTCAATAGTTGGGGGCCCGGTTCGAGGCCTGGGTAACCTCATGGTGGTCACTATTGTGCTGATGTGGCTCTATCGCCTTTTTATCTTTAAGTCTACCGTTTCCTTTCAGAATACCGTTTTGGTTTGGCTTGAAAATGCCTATGAAAAGCAATTGAAAGCTGCGCTTCGCGGCCGAAATGTGTACTACCTCTTCGCCGGAACCATAGTGTTGTTGCTTCTAGCTTTTATGGGCTTCGGGGCCTCTATCGGCATGGGAAGAACCAAGATTGAATTTTTCCCAGACAATACACCCAAGCAGGTCGTTGTCTATGTAGAGTATCCGCAAGGAACAGCTATTCATAAGACCAATGACCTTTCGCTTGAGATTGAGCGCGAAGTGGCCCAGGTCTTAAGTGATGAGCGTTATGTGATCGGGGGTAGAAATACTTTGGTAGAGACCTCCATCGCTCAGGTTGGAAAGGGGGCAGAGAATCCGTTTACCGAAGGCGGATCGGCTTCAGAAATGCCGCATCGCGCCAAATTAGTCATTCAGATGCGCGAGTTCAAAGACCGAAAAGGCTTAGACAGTGAGCAGCTGCGCTTGCGCATACAAGAGACCTTGGCTCAAAAGTATCCGGGAGTGGTGATCTCGGTAGAGAAAGATCCGGTGGGCCCTTCAGCAGGGTACCCCGTTAATATTGAGGTTCAGGGAGAAGATTACGACGAGCTTATGGCCTTAGCTAAGCGCATGCAGAATTTCATCAACAAAAAGAGCATTGATGGAATGGAGGGCATTAAGCTTGATGTAAACAAAGACAAGCCCGCACTTGAGGTCTATGTAGATCGTAAGAAGGCAGGAGATCTCGGCGTGGCAGTGGGCCAAGTGGCTATGCAACTCAGAAGGTCTTTATTCGGAGAAAAAGCCGGAATCTACAAAGACGGAACCGATGACTACGACATTAACGTGCGCTTCAATGAAGACCTGAAATACGATAAGAGTGCCCTTTTTGAACAGCGCATCATATTTAGAGACCCAGCAAACGGACAGATCAAAGAAGTTCCGATTTCAGCGGTGGCTTCTGCGCGAAACACTTCGGGCTTCTCGGCCATTAAACACAAAAATGGTAAGCGCGTTATAACCTTGTATTCTGCCCTGCTTCCCGGAGGTAACGCGACCGAAATCGTAGCGCAGATTCAGAAAGAAATGGAGTCATTCGAAGCGCTTCCACAGGGAGTATCGATTGACTACACCGGTCAGATCGAAGAGCAAAACAAGCAGCAGTCATTCTTAATGGGAGCATTCTTTACTGGGCTTGGCCTGATCTTGCTCATCTTGATTTTCCAGTTTAGTGGAATTTCTAAGCCGCTCATCATTATGATCGCTATCTTCCTGAGTTTGATCGGTGTATTCGGAGGGCTTATGCTCACCGGTTGGCCTTTTGTCATCATGATGACGATGATGGGTATTATCGCCTTAGCCGGTATTGTAGTGAACAACGGGGTGGTGCTGCTTGATTATACTCAGATTCTTATCGACAGGCGCAAGTTAGTTCTCAAACAAGATGACGATCTGCTGCTGCCGCTAGACGAGCTCACTCACTGCGTAGTCCAAGGCGGAAAGGCCCGTTTGCGTCCCGTTTTACTCACGGCCATCACTACCATTTTAGGACTGGTTCCTCTTGCGATCGGATTGAACATCAACTTTATTACGCTCTTTACGCGATTTGATGCCCAGGTATACGTCGGAGGTGACAACGTGATTTTCTGGGGACCCTTAGCCTGGACAGTGATCTTTGGGCTATTTGTGGCAACCTTCTTAACGCTAATTATCGTTCCGGTATTATTTCACATGAGCTACCGCATCAAGTGGGCTGTTTTCAAAAATAGAAGACCCCAATAAGCTGGTCGAGACTCAATAAAAAAAGCCCCTTCATCGAAGGGGCTTTTTCGTTGTAAACGCAATCTAAAAATTAGTCGAGCAGCGCGTAGCTGTCGTTGATCATTTTATGGGCAATGAGTTTGTTGTTTTTAAAGGTGGCTTTTTGAAGCCCGTTGTCGGTGACAAAGAACCAAGTTCCTTCTCGTTTTCCATTGATGTAAATGCCTTTAGCCGTAATATGACCGTTTTCGTCGAATTGCTTCTAAACGCCATCGGGCTTTCCGTTTACCCGGTAACCTTGTTGAGCAATGGCTCCATTGGCGTGTCTGTAGGTCACTTGAACAAAGTCGCCAAAATGCTCCGTATCGTAAGCCGCAGCGCTTACCTTGTGTGTTGTGGTCTCTTGGTTCGTCGTTGATTGGGCCATACCGAAACTCGTGCCCGCTATGAGCAGCATCGTAAATAATGTTTTGTTAACCATGGCTTTAATTTTAGTTTACACAAAATTAACAATAAATTTACATACAGACTAATTTTTTTGGGGCCAACCGATCTTGGCTACACCTTTGTATTTTTGCAGGGTTAAATAATAGGCATGTACAGAACACATCATTGCGGAGCGATTCGATTGGCAAACACAGCAGAGCAAGTGACGCTCTCTGGCTGGGTTTCTCGAACTAGAGATAAGGGTTTTATGGTATGGATTGATCTAAGAGACCGCTATGGAATTACCCAGTTGGTACTCGATCAAGAGCGTTGCAGTGCCGACCTGCTTGAGGCCGCTCGTAACTTAGGCCGAGAAACAGTGATACAGGTAACTGGTCGAGTGATTGAAAGGGATGCCAAAAATGCATCCATGCCCACTGGAGAGGTAGAGGTTTTGGTGGCTGAATTGAACGTGTTGAATGCGGCTAAGCTTCCGCCTTTTACGATCGAGGATCAAACCGATGGAGGTGATGAGCTACGCATGAAGTACCGCTACCTCGATATCCGCCGCAATCCGGTGAAGCAGAATCTCATTTTCAGACATAAGGTGAGCATGCTGGTGCGCAATTATCTTTCTGATCAAGGATTTCTAGAAGTAGAGACACCTTATTTGATCAAGTCAACTCCTGAGGGTGCGCGTGACTTTGTGGTGCCCAGCCGAATGAATGCGGGTCAATTTTACGCACTGCCTCAGTCGCCTCAGACCTTTAAGCAACTGCTCATGGTCGGAGGTCTTGACAAGTATTTTCAGCTGGTCAAGTGCTTCAGAGACGAAGATCTAAGGGCCGACAGACAGCCCGAATTTACTCAGATCGATTGCGAGATGTCGTTTATTACGCAAGAAGATATATTGAACACCTTCGAGGGTCTCACTGCCCATCTGCTTAAAGCTATTCACGGTATCGACTCTAAGCCTTTTCCGAGAATGAGCTACGATGAAGCTATGGAACGTTACGGTAACGACAAGCCCGATATACGATTCGGTATGGAGCTCAGTCGCCTTAATGCATTGGCGCAGCACCGCGATTTTGAGGTGTTTAATTCGGCAGAATACGTAGTAGGCATAGCTGTTCCGAAGGCCGCCTCATTTACGCGAAAAGAAATAGATGCCCTAATTGATTGGGTGAAGCGCCCGCAAATAGGAGCCAAGGGAATGGTCTACGTGCGTTACAACGATGACGGCAGCTTGAAGTCATCGGTTGACAAATTTTATAGCGAAGAAGACTTAAAGGCCTGGGCCGAAGTTACAGGGGCTCAGCCCGGAGACCTCATATGCGTTCTTTCAGGGGAGTTAGCCGCCACGCGCGCTCAGATGAGCGCCTTGCGTATGGAGCTGGCTTCTCGACTCAATCTCAGAGATCCAAAGGTATTTGCCCCGCTATGGGTGGTCGATTTTCCGCTGCTTGAGAAAGACGAAGAAAGTGGCCGGTACCATGCGATGCACCACCCATTTACGGCGCCTAAACCTGCAGACATTGAACTGCTAGATACCGACCCATCTGCGGTTCGTGCCAATGCCTATGATTTGGTGCTCAATGGAAACGAAATTGGGGGCGGATCAATTCGTATTCACGATAGGCCAACTCAAGAACTGATGTTTAAGTACCTAGGTTTCTCGCCAGAAGAGGCGCGGTCGCAGTTTGGCTTTCTAATGGATGCCTTTGAGTACGGTGCACCTCCACACGGCGGAATCGCCTTCGGACTCGACCGTTTAGTGGCCATTCTCGGTGGTGCTGAAACCATTCGCGACTTTATCGCCTTCCCCAAAAACAATAGCGGACGCGATGTTATGATCGATGCCCCGGCTACCATAGACCAGGCTCAACTCGATGAGCTGCACTTACAGCTAAAACCCCTTCAGTCTTAAGTGAATGAGACCAACCAAAGCTACGCTGAGAACAGCATTACTGTTTTTATTTTTAGGTAGTCTAGGGCTGATTGTGTTTGGATTCACTCTTCCGGCAGAGCGCTCTACTGAGGCTAACAAATACATCGGCTTCGGAACAGTGGCTATTTTTCTGATCACTATGCCACTTTTTTTGCTGTTGGAGAGCCGAAATAAGCGTATGAAAGACTATTTACTCAACGAGGAGAATATTCTAAAAATGCGCGAAAATGAGGAAAAAAAGGTCAAAAAGTCTCAAAAAACAGTAAAATAGCCCTGTTTTTAGCGTTTTTTCTGAAAAAAATCTTGAAGTAATTTCTGCGATTCTTCGGCGTATGGTCCCTGCTCTAAAATGGTTCGCGGATGCAATTCAGGCCCAGTCGTCAGAAATCCGCGCTTAGGATCTTTTGCTGCATAAACCACCCTAGAGAGTTGCGCCCAGTATAGGGCACCTGCGCACATCGCACAGGGCTCGAGTGTGACATAGAGCGTGCAGTCGATCAAAAACTTTGCACCAAGAAAATTGGCCGCCGCTGTTACCGCCTGCATCTCGGCATGGGCAGTCACATCGTTTAGTCGCTCGGTGAGGTTATGGCCTCTACCAATTATGCGGTTATTGGCCACGACCACAGCCCCAACAGGCACTTCGTCGCGCTCGAAGGCCATTTCGGCCTCTTCAAGGGCCTTTTTCATGAAATAATTGTCGTCAAAGGGCGTTTCCACAGCGCTATAAAGGTATTCAAATTCACTAAGGTCGTAACTTTACCCCGTGAAATGGTTAACCCAAATCAATGAACCAAGTGACCTCAGGTCACTAGCAGAAAAGGCCTTGCCCGAACTCGCTGCTGAGGTGAGAGCGCGCATAATAGAGGTCGTATCGGTGAACGGTGGTCATCTTGGCGCTAGTCTTGGTGCGGTCGAACTTACCCTAGCCCTTCACTATTGTTTAGATACACCTCGCGACCTGCTAGTCTGGGACGTTGGGCATCAGACGTATGCCCATAAAATAATCAGTGGTCGAAATGCAGACTTTGGCAACCTACGGAAATACAAGGGAATGAGTCCGTTTCCGAAGCGTTCAGAGTCGTCCTACGACACCTTCGGAACAGGTCACAGCTCAACCTCTATCTCTGCCGCTTTGGGTATGGCCATCGCCTCTGCTCTCAAAGGAGATACAAGTCGACTGCACGTGGCCGTAATTGGCGATGCTTCGTTAGCCTCAGGAATGGCCTTCGAAGCCTTGAATCACCTGGCCGAAACTCAAGCCAACGTACTGGTCGTTTTAAATGACAATAATATGGGCATAGACAAGGCTACAGGTGCCTTGCGCCATCATCTTCAAGGGCTCAACCAAAGCGAGTCTACTTTTTTTAAGTCACTAAGTTTGCCCTACCAGGGCCCTATAGACGGACACGATTTAACGGCGCTCACAGCGGCTTTGAATGCTCAAAAGTCCCTTAGCGGCCCTAGAGTGCTTCACGTGCGTACCCTTAAGGGTAAAGGCCTGGCTTCTGCCGAGGCCGATCAAGTTACTTACCATGCTCCAGGTAAGTTTGAGCCCAAAACGGGAGCGCGCACTGAAGGTGCAGCAGCCTTGGCTTACCAGGAGATTTTTTCGCACTGTCTTGAAGAACTCTTCGAACGCTACTCGAGTCTTGTAGCCGTAACACCGGCCATGCTTTCTGGCAGTGGACTGTTAAGTTTAAAGTCGCGATTTGATTCTCGGGTGTTCGATGTAGGTATTGCTGAGCAGCATGCGGTCAGCTTTTCTGCCGGGTTGGCTACACAAGGCTTACTGCCGATATGTGCCCTCTATTCGACTTTCGCCCAACGAGCCTATGATCAGATTATTCACGACGTTGCCCTGCAAGAGCTTCCGGTAATTTTTGCCATAGACCGATCCGGATTGGTCGGAGCCGATGGCCCCACCCATCACGGGGTTTTTGATATTGCCTATCTAAAGGCCATTCCGTCTCTCGAAATCTTCGCCCCTCTAGACGCCCAGGAATTAGTGGACCTATTCTATACACTAGTGCTAAAGTTCGAAAAGAATGAGCTGACTCATCCGGTTGCCATTCGCTATCCACGTGGTTCTTCGGGGCTAACCGAGCATCCGACCCCCAAAGAAATAGACCCTTATCGCGTCAAAAAATTGAGCGAAGACCAGTCTGGGCCTAAGAAAGTCGCCCTTATTAGCACAGGTGCCATAGCCGAAGAACTGAGCTCAGTCATTCAATTGCCTGAGGGGGTAGATCATTTTCATTGCACGGCCGTTAAGCCTTTAGATGTTTCGGGTTTGCAATCACTATTTGAAAACTATAAAGCGGTACTTACGCTCGAAGACGCGGCGGTAAATTCTTCTTTTGGATCTGCTGTGGTTTCTCTAGCACAGCAGTTAGGGCAACGTATTTCTATAGAATGTATGGGTATCCCTGATCGCTTTATTACCCACGGATCGGTAAGCGCCCTGCGCACAGAAATCGGGCTCGATGCAGCCTCTATAATCAAGCGTCTACAGCAGACCCTTGATCGTGTGATGTAGTTGAATAGCTTGACTATCTGAGAGGCTAGCCACAAAACTTGAGGCCTCTAACAAGTTCAAATAGATCGAATCTTTAGGAAGGTCGTGCGCCTCAAAGTCAAAACGCTTTAAAATCAATTGGTCGAAAGCTGTTGCTTGATCTAGACTCTTGTTTACAAGCGCATTACAGAAAACATCGAGCAGCGATTCGATGATGCGGTATCCGGCAATTTCTTTTTCGATGACCTCGTCAGACTGATAGAGGTACTTCACGCTTAGGTCAATGATGTCTCTAACCTGTGCGCTGTATTGACTGCGATCGAGTAAGCTTGAGCTGAAGCTACCCGATAACAACTCGCTTTCATGCGATTCGAATAGCATGACGGCATCTTGCACTAAGGTGTTTATAGCTAGGGCCCTTAGGTAGCCCAGTCGATCGGCTGTGGTTTTCAAGCCACGGTACTTAGCCGTATCAATTTGATGCTTAACCAAGTTTATGAGGTTCTCAAGGGCGTAATCTTCTGATATCAGTTTGAGATTGATGGCGTCTTCGAAATCGATTAGGGTATAGCAGATATCGTCAGCCGCCTCAACGAGGTATACGAGCGGATGCCGCTCGAACCCATAGTCAGCTCTGGCCTTAAGGCCGAGCTCTGTTGCAATCTGTTCAAAACTCGATTGGTTGGCCTTGAAATAGCCGTACTTTTTGTCGGCAATGTGCTTGCTCGGTTTGTGTGGCAATGAAGCCTTAGGGTATTTGGTAAAGGCTCCGAGGGTCGCGTAGCTCAGACGCAGCCCTCCGGGTATACCCTCGCGGTCTTCGGTAAGCAGTTTGAATCCGTTGGCGTTTCCTTCAAAGCGGCAGAGGTCTTCGTATTCTTGCGCATCTAGTTTGGGGCAAAACTGTTTGCCAGATCCCGCTCGAAAATAATTGCCAATGGCCTGCTCTCCGCTGTGGCCAAAGGGCGGATTTCCAATGTCGTGAGCTAGTGCCGCAGCCGCTACGATAGCCCCAAAGTCATTGAAGCGATAGCCCATTTGCTTTAACTCAGGGTGCCGCTCAAGCACAATAGACCCCGCTAGGCGCCCCAAGCTTCTTCCTACTACCGACACTTCTAAACTGTGCGTTAGCCGGGTGTGAACAAAATTTCTATGAGAGGCAGACTGAACCGGAAGCGGAACCACCTGTGTCTTGTCTTGAAGACTTCTGAAGCTACTTGAAAATATAATGCGGTCGTAGTCGACCTCAAAACCAAGCCGCACCTCGTCTTGATCTTTGCGCGCTCTAGGCTCGGTATCTAAATGACGTCTGAGTGATAGTAGCTGCTCCCAATTCATATGCGTGTGCGTTTCAAGTTAGAGGTATAGTCCTTTAGCGTCAATGTAGTTCCAAACCTCGTCAGGAAGTAATGGCCTCACCTCGTGACCTAAGCGCAGCTGCTCGCGCACATGAGAGGCAGAGAGCTCAATGATCGGAGCGGTAATTCGTACCACATTCGGGTGCCGCGACACCTCTTCGTCGGCTGTTTGGTTTGGGGCTTTTACCCTAGGGTAAACCAGTATGCGGTAACGCTCGAGTAGCACTTTATAATTTTTCCACTTGTGAAAATAAACCAAGTTGTCTTCACCCATGATTAGACTAAAATCGATTGAATACCCAAACTTTTCTTCGAGATGGGCAAGGGTGTCTGCGGTATAGCTTGGCGTGGGTAGCGAAAACTCAATATCTACGGCTTTGAATTTGGGATAGCTGGCAATGGCATCGTACACCATATGGTAACGGTCTTGATTGCTGGCTAGGCTGTCTTTTTGTTTAAAAGGGCTTTTAGGAGTAATGACGAACCAGACCTCTTTTAGGTCTAGATTCTCTACTATGTGATTGGCTAAAAACAGGTGTGCGCGGTGCATCGGATTAAAGGTTCCGAAGAATAAGCCTACCTTTTTTCGCTGCCCTTCGCTCATGAGTTTAGAAAATTAGCTACTAGGTGCTCCGCATCTTTTAAGGCGTTCTCTAGCACGTCATTAATTAAGATCTGATCAAAGTCACTGGCTTTTTTAAGCTCTGCTTCAGCCTTTGCTACGCGTACCTCTACTTGATCGGTGCTGTCGGTTTGACGGTCTATCAGTCGCTGTCTCAATGCCTCAACGCTAGGTGGGCGCACAAAAACGGTCAAGGTCTGTTCGCGAAATTGGCGTTTTAGGGCTAGGCCTCCATCAACGTCTATGTCAAAGAGTACGGCCTTCTTAGACTTCCAAATGCGCTCAATCTCAGAAGCTAAGGTGCCGTAATAAACACCCGGATACACCTCTTCCCATTCGATAAAATCACCCTTTTCTATGCGTCTTTTAAACTCGGATACGCTCAGAAAATAGTAGTCTTCTGCATCTTTTTCGGCGCCCCTAGGAAGCCTGGTGGTTGCCGACACGGAAAAGGCTAAAGGCAAGTTGGTTTTTTCCAAAAGATGCCGCACAATGGTGGTTTTTCCGCTGCCAGAAGGAGCGGAGAATACGATGAGCTTACGGGTGTCAGAGTACATTGAGCGACTGTTCTTTGATCTTTTCAAGGGCGTCTTTCATCTGAACCACCTCGCGCTGAATACCTGAGTGATTGGCTTTGGATCCAATGGTGTTAATTTCTCTTCCTAATTCTTGCGCAATGAAGCCCAGTTTTTTTCCGACCGCCTCTTCCGCTAATGTTGTTTGAAAGTACTCTATATGATTTCTAAGGCGTACCCGTTCTTCATTGATGTCGAACTTCTCGATATAATAGATCAGCTCTTGTTCAAAACGGTTTTCGTCTATTTTTTGTTCTAAGGTGTCTATGGCCTCCCTCAGCTTGGTTCGTTGGTTGTCGGTGCGCTCGCTATCAAGTGCATTTATACGTCCAAGCCCTAACTCGATTTGACGGAGATTAGACAGAATGTCTTCTTGCAGCTCTTTTCCTTCTTGAGTTCTGAAGGCGTGAAAGGCCTCTACCGCGCGATCGGCAACTTGAAAAAGCTTGACTTCCCAAGATTGATCTTCGAGCACTTCTTTTTCTTGTGAAACCGCATCGGGTAGCCTTAGCGCCAAGGCGAGCTGACTGAGCCGGTCTCCTTCAGCGATGGCGTCGATTTGTTCGAGATAGCGATTTATGACCTCCTGGTTCAGTTGAGCCTGAGGGTTTAGTTGTTGCCCGCTAAGTTGAATATAGACTTCTACTTTTCCTCTGATGATGGCGTCTGACAGCCGTTTGCGCAGGTTGAGTTCATGTGTTCTCAAAGCCTGAGGCAATCGCACAGAGAGATCGAGGTTTTTGCTGTTGAGCGACTTGATCTCAACGCTCAAGGTTTCTTCTTCGAAGCGTTCTTCGGCCCGGCCATATCCGGTCATTGACTGTAACATGGCCACAAAGGTAGCAAATAGCCCGTTCTAGTCGTTCAGTCTTCGTACCCAGATATTGCGGTAACTCACTCTAGAGTTATCTCTGTGGTCTTGAAGTCGTAAAGGGGCCTCGCCATGAGGCTCGTTTTTCGGCCAACCGGTATACGGAGTAGTTCCTTTGATCTCAATGTGATCGTGAATCAACACGCCGTTGTGAAAAAGGGTGAGCGTTCCTGACTTGGTCTTGGCACCAGACTCGTCGAATTGCGGAGCGTGATACACCGCATCAAAGCTGTTCCACTCTCCAGATGGAGTAGACGCCATAGCAAGTGGAACATGCTGCTTGTAGATCGATCCAACCTGTCCGTTGACATAGGTGGGGTTCTGGTTGTTGTCAAGCACCTGAATTTCGTAAAGCTCCTGCAAGAAAATACCGCTATTTGCGCGAGACTGATTAGCGCCCATGACCTCGGCAGGTGAGCGCCATTCGATATGCAACTGCATGCTGCTAAACGACTCTTTAGTGCGAATGTCTCCGGTTTTGTCAGCAACGGTCATACTGCCGTCTTCGTTTAAGGTCCATGCAGCAGCTCCACCGTCTGCGCTTTCCCAGCCGTCTAGACTGGTTCCATCAAATAGCACAATGGCGTCGCTTGGAGCGCCTTGATCAGCAGCTGGGGTAACCTTAGGAACAAAGGGCTCGTAAAGTTCGGTTGCTCTAGGATCAGTGGGTTCTTCGGTGAGTTCAGGCTTGGGAATTCTGCGAACGCGAATGTTTCTGAAGGACACTTGGTCTCCGTGGTCTTGAAGCCCTATTTTGCCCGTTCTGTATTTTCCGAATAAATCCCAGTTGGCGAATTTCGATTGGGCTACCATCTCTTGCCAGGCCGCTCCATGAAGTGGAAATTCAACTACTTTTTCTCCGTTCAGAATAACATGGCCTTGATTGGCGTGATGATCGATTAAGATAGAAAAGCTGTTCCACTCACCTGCAGGCTTGGTCACATCTGAGCTAGGAGCAACCATGTCGTAAAGGGCCCCGGCCTGATGGGTTTCCCCAGCCTTTGCATCGGGGTGACGCAAGTTGTCAAGCACCTGAATCTCTGGGCCAGTTAGGTAAGGTTCTCCGAGACGCTTGTCTTCGATGACTCCGTAGAAGATACCGCTATTAGCTCCCTCTGCTACTTTCCATTCCAGTTCGAGCTCAAAGCTGTGAAAGTTTTCTTTAGTCACTAGGTTATGTCCTCTAGTGTTGGGCTGCGGATTGAATACCATTGCCCCGTCTACTATCGTCCAGGCGTCGCTTACTTCGCCTCCATTATAGCGTTGCCATTTGTCAAATGAGGTTCCGTCGAATAGTACCTCCCAATCGGCCTCGCTTGAAGCAGCGGCTGAGGACGCCGTTGAGGTAGTTTGTGCACAATTGGTCAAGAGTAATGCGCCTGCAAGCAGGGCAATCGTGTAGCTTAATTTCATAATCCTAAGATGTTTTTTAGTTGTTGTTCGTCGATCGCTCTTCCCGCAAAGTCGTCAAAGGTTTTTTGGGTGGCTTCGATAATGTGAGAAGCAATGAATTCGGCGCCTTCTCGCGCACCTTGTTCAGGACTCTTAATGCAGCACTCCCATTCCATTACAGCCCATACATCACATCCGTATTGGGTGAGTTTTGAGAAGATGGTTGAGAAGTCTACCTGCCCGTCGCCCGGAGAGCGGTAACGACCGGCGCGATCGCCCCAATCGTTGTATCCACCAAAGGCCCCTTTCTTTCCGGTCGGATTGAACTCGGAGTCTTTTACGTGAAAGGCCTTAATGAATTCGTGGTAGTGGTCGATGTATTCAATATAATCGAGCTGCTGAAGCACGAAGTGACTTGGATCGTAAAGAATATTTACGCGCTTGTGGTTAGCTGTGGCCTCAAGAAAGCGCTCGAAGGTATCCCCGTCGTGAATGTCTTCGCCTGGATGCACCTCGTAGCACACATCTACCCCTTCTTGATCAAAATGATTCAAAATTGGCATCCAACGCTTTGCCAGTTCAGTAAATCCCATTTCGACAAGTCCCTTAGGGCGCTGAGGCCAGGGGTGTGCCGTATGCCACAATAAGGCTCCTGAAAAGGTAGCATGGGCGTTTAGTCCTAGCCGACGACTTGCGGTTGCAGCTTTCTTTACGGTTTGAACCGCCCATTCAGTGCGGGCTTTTGGATTGTTCTTCACCGCATCTGGCGCAAAGTTGTCGAACATGATGTCATAGGCCGGATGCACGGCTACCAATTGACCTTGAAGGTGCGTAGATAATTCGGTGATTTCTAACCCGTAGCTATTGATGGTTCCTTTGAGTTCGTCGCAATAGGTTTGACTCTCAGCCGCTTTGTCTAGGTCGATTAGAAAGTGCTCCCAGGTCGGAATTTGAATTCCTTTATAGCCTAGGTCAGCGGCCCATTTGCACATGCCTTCAAGGCTATTAAATGGGGCTTTTGAGTCTACGAATTGTGCCAAAAATACGGCTGGTCCTTTAATCGTCTTCATCGTCAAATTAATCGTGGTTAAGGGTTACCCAAACATTTCCTTTTTGGTTCGATTCTACTGTAGCCTCAATGAAGTTCATACCTCTAACGCCGTCTCTAACCGTGGGGTATTCGCCTTGGTGAATCTTCTCACCACGAATGGCCTTAGCTACCCCAAGGTAAATGTTCGCCATGGCATCAAAAATGCCCTCTGGGTGCCCTGGAGGCAATTTAGTGGCGTCTTTCGCCATATCGCTATTATAGGCATGTCCTGGTTTTAAAACTTGCAATGGCTTACCTTCTTCAAGTAGGTAGAGGTAGTTAGGATTTTCTTGTTCCCATTTGAGCCCACCTTTTCTTCCGTATACCGCAATGCTGATGTTGTTCTCTTCAGCTGTGGCAATCTGGCTTGCTCGAATCACTCCTTTGACATGCTTGTCCATGCGCACGAGCACCGTTCCGTCTACGTCCATCACGTTGTCGTCGTACAAGAAGTTGAAGTCACTTAAAAGTTCTCTGACTTCAAGGCCGCAGGTGTACTCGAGAAGATTGAATGCATGTACACCGATGTCACCGATACAGCAACTGATCCCAGATTTCGCAGGATCTAGACGCCAAGTGGCCTTGCGGCTTTTTTCATCGTGAATAAGCGGATTGATCCACCCTTGATAATATTGTGCATCTACTTTGTGAACCGCTCCGATGGCGCCAGCGCGAATCATTTCACGCATCTGGCGCACCATAGGATACCCGGTATAGGTATGGGTTAAGGCGAAAACGGCTCCACTTTTTTGCTGAAGGTCAGCCAAGATCTTGGCCTCTTCGTAGGTGGTGGTCATCGGTTTTTCACAGATGACATTGAATCCGCCCTCTAGCAGCGCTTTGGCCATCGGAAAATGCAAGAAGTTCGGAGTCAAGACGCTGATGACTTGCATGCGCTCTTCTCCCGGAAGGGCATTTTCTTTTGCCACCAATTCTTCAACTGTGGCGTAGATGCGGTTAGTAGGAATATCAATCTCCTTCGCAAACTCAATACTGATCGCTGGGTCGGGATTAAATACCCCTCCGACGATACTGTAATTATCATTCATAAACGAGGCGATACGGTGTACGATTCCGATAAGAGAATCACCGCCTCCTCCTAGTATTCCTAATCTGATTTTTTTTGGCATAGTACTTAAGATTTGTAGGCTACGTTTTCTTTTTTGAAAAATACCGCAAAAAGAGCAAAAACCCCAATGGCGAATAGGGCGGGGAATGTCCAAATCTGCTTCCACTCGTGTCCGCCTTCGGCAAGTGCATAACTATCAGTTATTTGACCAGCAATGGCGAATCCGATGAGCATTCCAACGCCATAAGTGGCTAAGGTAATCAATCCTTGAGCTGCGCTTTTTACCGCGTCTCCGGCCTTGGTGTCGGTATAAATCTGGCCAGACACAAAGAAAAAGTCATAGCAAATACCGTGTAATGCGATACCCATGAGCAACAGGTAAACTCCAGACCCTGCGTCTCCTATAGAAAATAAGAGGTAGCGAATGGTCCAGGCGAGCATCCCCACTAGAATG
>JAURFJ010000080.1 GCA_030834365.1 Flavobacteriaceae bacterium
TACGCGCCAAATCAACGAGCATAACGTGCTCTGCGTTCTCTTTTACGTCTTCAGATAATTTCTTGGCCAACGCCGCATCGAGTTCATCGTTTCCAGTGCGTTTATAAGTTCCAGCTATAGGGTGAATCTCGGCCATCGAATGCTGAACAATAAGTTGCGCCTCAGGCGACGATCCAAATAGCTTAAAGTTGGTGTAGTCGAAGTAAAAGAGGTAGGGGCTTGGGTTTATAGAGCGCAAGGCGCGGTATACATTAAACTCATCGCCTTTGAACTGCTGCTCGGTACGCCTTGAGAGCACGAGTTGAAAGACGTCTCCTCGTTGGCAGTGCTCTTTAGCCTTTACTACCAGGTCTTTAAAAGCCTCATCACTCATGTTGTAGGTCGTATCGCCTACGTTCGTGTAATCGTAAGTAGTAAAAGTAGCCTCTCTCAGTAGCTTCTCAATTACCTCTAAGTTGTTGCTCTGCTCATCTTGGCTATGGCAAAATAAGTAAGCTTCGTTTTTAAAGTGATCGATAGCAATGATGTTCTGAAACAGGGTGTACTGCATTTCAGGCATATCAATACCCGGCTTCTCTAGATCGAAATCTACCTGCTCAAAATAGCGTACCGCATCGTATTGGGTGTAGCCAAAGAGTCCGTTAGAGAGAAACTTGAAATCTGAAGGGTCTACCTCAAAGGAAGAAGTGAATTGCTGAATAGAGGCGATGAGGTCATCGGTCTGTGCAATTGACTGAACCGCAGTTTGTCCATCGGGATAGGTGGCTTTAAAGGTAGATTGCTCTACGTTAAACGAGGCGATTGGGTTACAGCAGATGTACGAAAAGCTGTTTTCGCTGGTGTGGTAATCACTGCTTTCGAGCAGAAAACTGCCCTCAAACTGATCGCGCAACTTTAAGAAAATACTCACCGGAGTAAGTGTGTCGGCAACGATCTTTCTGTAGTGTGTATGAAGTTTAAAGGTCATGAGGTATAAATAAAAAAGCCTGTCGTGATGACAGGCTCTAAGATTATATAAATAAGCGTTGCATCACCGTCTGAATCTATACAGCGACCACCACTTTGCAATAACAGTTGATTTTAACATGATGCCAAATATACAATTTGCCCTTAAAACAGCAAGCCAATTTTGACGGATTGCTTAAATGATTTCAATCATAACCGATGAGGGGACTCTCACCTTGGGCAGGTGCTGCGTGGCGTCTTCTGAAGATCGATATCCAAGGGCTAAAAAAGCCGTAACCTTAAAGTGTTTTTCACCTAACCCAAGTACCTCATTCGCCTTTACAGCATCAAACCCTTCCAAAGCGCAACTGTCTACCTTCAAATCGGCCGCAGCTTGTAATGCGTTGCCCAATGCAAGGTACATCTGTTTGTCGGCCCAATGCGCCTTTTGTTCGGTAGACCACGAGCCGAAAAGATCTTTTAAAAAGCTTCCATACCCTTCTATTTTCTCCGGATCAGGATTTCTGATTTCTTTATTTAAGTCAATGAAACGATCGATGAGCTCCTCTGAAAATCCGTCGTAATGCGCAAAGGCCAACAGATGAGAAGCGTCGGTGAATTGAGGCTGATTGAACCCTGCTAATCGCAGCTGCTCCCTTAGATTTAAACTGTTGACGACCATCACCTTGAAGGGTTGCAAGCCGTAAGAGGTGGGGGTGAGGCGTATCGATTCGAGAATCAGGTTTAGGTGCTCTTCAGACATTTTTTTGGTGCTATCAAAGCGCTTGGTGGCGTACCTCCACATTCTAGAAGAGAGAAAAGAATCCGTTTTCATTGCTTAAATTTGGCGCAAAGGTACCTAAAACCACAGCAGTGCTAGAGCTACGTATGTTTTCCTATTTAAAATCTTCACCTAGTTTAAGATTTTCGCTGCTTATTGGTGCCTTTTTGCTGATCGGATGTCAACCTTCAGGCCGCGATCAAGAGCGCTTTGCTGAGCTTTCTATTAGTCAGCTGACTACCGAGACCGCTTTAGATACTGTGGAGCGCGTGCGAATTTTTAATTTTTGGGCGAGTTGGTGCACTCCGTGCATTAAGGAAATGCCCGAATTTGAAACCTTCGCTAATGCGCACAGCGAAGAAGTAGCGCTTTACTTTGTCAACCTAGACCGCCAAGAGGTATGGGATACAGCGGTACTTGAGGCTGCCAACAACTTAGGCATAACACATCCCATCTGGTTGGTACAACAAGAACTCGATTTTGACTGGCGATTTGACGTCGATCAGGGTTGGGTCTTACCGGCTATTCCGGTCACACTGATGACCTACAAAGACCACAGATTGTTTTTTATGCGCTCAATGACCACAGAAGATTTAGAAGCTGCGTTACTTGAGTTACACAACAACTAGTAGACAAGCTCTTATATTTGTCAAAAATTTGAATACGATGGACTTGACCCAAGAACAGTGGAAAGAAAAATTAGCTCAAACCGATAACGCCGTAATTCTCGATGTGCGCACAGCACAAGAGGTGGCTGAGGGTAAAATTGAAGGGGCTATTCATCACGATATCTTTAATCCTAAGGCGTTTATGGCTGCGGTCGACACTTTTGACCCATCGGTCTCCTACTTTGTGTACTGCCGTTCAGGAAATCGTTCGGGTCAGGCCTGTTCTGTGCTGCGCTCTAAAGGAATTGAAAACGCTTACAATCTTATTGGCGGAGTGATGAGCTGGGACGGACCATTGGTCTAAAAGCAGTAATTTTACTTCATGCCAAACTCTTTTCAGCGTTTACTTCATTTCTTTCAGCTATGGGGCTTTAGAGTCTGTCAGCGTATTGGAGACTCTTGGGGTATTCGTCCGAAAGTAGTTCGATTGAGTTTTGTATACCTCACTTTCATTACGCTTGGATTTGGTTTTGCGCTCTATCTTTTTGTCGCTTTTTGGATGCGTATCAAAGACCTTGTCTACACTAAAAGATCTTCTGTTTTCGATTTGTAATCGATGCACTGAATGCGTGTTGCAGCCAGACTTATTTTCTTTGTAATATCACGCTTTCGTTGTTAAACTGTAAAATTTTTAGCATCTTCAGCGCTTCTTAAGATGTTCAATCACTTTTTCTGTGCACATGAAGCAAGCTTTTACACTACTCGCGACACTTTTTCTTTTTACTAACCAACTAAGTGCTCAAGAGAAGGGTTTAGATCAGCGCATTGACGAGGCCTTTAAGCCGATATCAGACACGGTAACAAATGCAGTTTTTTTCGAGGTATTCGATACTCCTTTCGTATTGATTTTGCTGGTCGGAAGCGCGTTGTTTTTTACGCTCTACTTCAAGTTTCCCAATATTCGTCATTTTGGTACCGCTATTAACGTAGTGCGCGGAAAGTACGACGAGCTTGAGGCTCACAAGGCTGAACAAGCCGAATTAAATATCGTAGACGGAGACGTCATCGGCACTATCAAAGACGAGTCAAAAGAAGGAGAGGTGAGTCACTTTCAAGCGCTGGCCACTGCCGTTTCAGGGACCGTTGGAAATGGAAATATTGCTGGTGTTGCACTGGCCATCGCCTTAGGAGGGCCTGGCGCCACCTTCTGGATGATCATTTGTGGTCTTTTAGGCATGTCTACCAAGTTTGTTGAGTGTACCCTTGGCGTGCAGTATAGGGATGTAGACGAAAATGGAGTGGTTTACGGCGGACCCATGTATTTCCTAAAAAAAGGACTGGCCTCTAAAGGTTTTGCCAAGTTGGGGAAAGTCGTCGCTGTGCTATTTGCTATTTTTTGCATAGGGGGTTCCTTTGGAGGAGGAAATGCTGCACAGTCAAATCAAGCCACCATCGTTTTAAAAGATTTGCTCGGCCTAGAAAGCGCTATGGCCGGAACACTCATTGGAGTAACCATTGCCTTTTTGGTGGGTATTATCATCATTGGTGGAATTAAGCGCATTGCAGCAGTTACCGAGAAAGTGGTGCCCTTGATGGCCGTACTTTACGTATTGGCTTGCGTTTACATTATCGGATCAAATTTTTCTTACGTTGACGACGCTATTGGTCAAATCTTGGCCCAAGCATTTGAGCCCAAAGCCGTTGGGGTTGGAGGGGTCATCGGAGTGCTACTCATCGGGTTTCGTCGCGCGGCCTTCTCTAATGAGGCAGGAGCCGGATCGGCCTCTATTGCGCACTCAGCAGTGAAGACTAAATTCTCAGCCTCTGAAGGGCTGGTGGCCTTACTCGAGCCCTTCATAGATACGGTGGTAATTTGCACCATGACCGCATTAGTCATCGTCATCTTTAACATGGGTGGGGTCTTTGAATACGGCGGAGACGGAAGTGGTGTAGTATACATCGACGGAATGCCCTACGAAGGAGCTGGAATAACCTCCCAGGCCTTTGCGAATTACATCCCCTTTTCAGACATCTTTCTAACTATCGCGGTAGTTCTATTTGCGGTTTCTACCATGATTTCATGGTCTTACTATGGTTTACAAGCATGGAAGTTTCTCTTTGGTAGAGGGAAGGTCATGGACCTTACTTATAAAGTTTTATTCTTGCTTTTCATAGTAATTGGCGCTGCGGCTAGTATGGATTCTATCTGGGCTTTCTCAGATGCCATGATTTTTGCCATGGTGTTCCCTAATATGGTTGGTCTGTACTTCTTATTTCCTGAGGTGAAACGTCAGCTCAATCGATACCTAAAAGCCATTGGAATAGCGCGCTAGATTATGCCTAAAAGATCGCCCTTTTTCGTTTCTCATACAGAACGAACAGGGGTGATGCTTACACTGTTTGCTTTGTGCATTTTCAAGCTAATAGAACCTTCAATACACCGCTTTAATCGCTCTCAATACGACAGGCCAATTGAGTGGAGCGTAACTGATACAGTTTACCGCCACAGCTCATTGCATGAAGAAGTTTCCTTAAACAGAAACAGTGCTAAATCTAAATATAGCTACGCTCAAAGAGGTATTTTACGCACTGAATTCGATCTTGGCGATATCAACACTGCGGATACTACACAATTAAAGCGGATCTATGGTATCGGGCCTGTGTTAGCCAAGCGCATTGTCAAGTACCGCGCATATCTTGGTCACTTTGTAGCTATAGAGCAGTTGAAAGACGTATACCATTTGTCGGATTCCGTTTATACTAAGCTACAATCGCGATTCACGATAGACACGCTTAACCTGAATAGAATACCCATTAACACAGCTTCTGAGAAGGATTTGCTCTCGCTTCCCTATCTCTCGAAAGAGGAGGTACGATGGGTGTTGGCTGTGCGCAAAGCCCGTGGGGCGTTCAGTTCTGAAGAAGAATTGACTAACTTATTTATAAAAACTTTAAACAAAAAGCCTTTTATTCTCTTATATTTGACCTTGTAAAATGGATCAATCTATGCTTACCGATTCCCTTCAGACCATGAACTTTGACCTTAGTGAAACCTGCCAAATGGTTGCCGCTTCAGCCGCCTCTTTTGCCGATCAATACATAGCACCACACGTGCGAGAGTGGGATGAGAACCAACACTTGCCAATAGACGTGTTAAAAAAGGCCGGAGAATTGGGATTCATGGGTATTCTTGTTCCTGAAGCATACGGAGGTTCTGGCTTGGGTTATCACGAATACATTGTCATTATTGAGGAGCTGTCTAAAGTAGATCCGTCTATAGGTTTA
>JAURFJ010000081.1 GCA_030834365.1 Flavobacteriaceae bacterium
GTATCTTCTTCTCAGGGGCCTTTTGCTCTATTTTCTGGCTCAAAAAACGTGGACTTATGCCCGGATTGACCTTCTCTAACGAGCTGATTTCAAGAGATGAAGGAATGCACTGTGATTTTGCGGTTCACCTTCACAACAACCACTTGATAAACAAAGTTCCAAAAGAGCGTATAAAGGAGATTATAACTGACGCATTAGCCATCGAGCGCGAATTCATTACCGAGTCCTTACCTGTAAGTTTGATCGGGATGAATGCTAAATTGATGACGCAGTACCTAGAGTTTGTCACCGACCGTTTGTTGGTTGAGCTCAACTGCGAGAAACAATACAACACGACAAACCCCTTCGACTTCATGGATATGATTTCGCTTCAAGGAAAGACCAATTTCTTTGAAAAGAAGGTGGGAGAATACCAGAAGGCCGGAGTTAAACAACAAGAAAAATCGGCCAAAGAAGAAGATCCTTTTGCGTTTGACGCCGATTTCTAAAAAATCCTGACCCTTAAATACCCAGAAAAATTATGCAAGTAGTAAAAAGAGACGGGCGACACGAACCCGTAATGTTCGATAAAATCACCACGCGAATCCAGAAACTGTGCTACGGCCTCAATGAGTTGGTCGATCCGGTTAAAGTGGCCATGCGAGTGATTGACGGGCTTTACGACGGAGTCACCACCTCAGAACTCGATACGCTCGCGGCAGAAGTAGCGGCAACTATGACGACTACTCACCCCGATTTTGCCCAACTAGCAGCTCGTATCGCTGTTTCTAACTTGCATAAGAATACGAAGAAGTCCTTCTCAGAAACGATGGCCGACTTATACAATTACGTAAATCCGCGCACGGGTAAAAAAGGGCCACTCTTATCTGACGAAGTACATCAGGTCATTCAAGAAAATGCAGACCGCTTAGACTCGACTATTATTTACGACCGCGATTTCGGATACGACTACTTTGGTTTCAAAACGCTGGAGCGTTCTTATCTCTTAAAGATCAACGGTAAAATAGTGGAGCGCCCTCAGCACATGCTGATGCGTGTTTCTGTAGGGATTCATCCCAACGACCTAGATGCGGCCATTGAGACCTATGAGCTCATGTCTAAACGTTATTTTACACACGCTACACCTACACTTTTTAACTCAGGCACCCCAAAACCTCAGATGTCGTCTTGTTTCTTACTAACCATGAAAGACGACAGCATTGACGGGATCTACGACACACTAAAACAAACCGCTAAGATCTCTCAATCTGCCGGAGGTATAGGGCTTTCTATCCACAATGTTCGCGCCACCGGTTCGTATATCTCAGGTACCAATGGCACCTCGAACGGAATCGTTCCGATGTTACGTGTGTACAACGACACGGCACGCTACGTCGACCAGGGTGGAGGAAAGCGCAAAGGAAGCTTTGCTATTTACCTTGAGCCCTGGCACGCCGATGTTTATGACTTTTTAGACTTAAAGAAGAACCACGGAAAAGAAGAAATGCGAGCCAGAGATCTCTTCTTTGCCATGTGGATTCCCGATTTATTCATGAAACGCGTTGAGGCGAACCAAGATTGGACCTTGATGTGCCCCAATGAATGTCCTGGCCTATACGACAATCACAGTGAAGCATTTGACGAGCTCTATTTAAAATACGAAGCAGAAGGACGTGGAAGAAAAACGGTTCATTCCCGAGACCTGTGGGAGAAAATACTCGAGTCTCAAATCGAGACCGGAACCCCTTATATGCTCTACAAAGACGCGGCCAACCGCAAGAGCAACCAGAAGAACCTAGGGACCATCCGCTCGTCAAACCTCTGCACCGAAATACTAGAGTACACTTCAGAAGATGAAGTCGCGGTGTGCAACTTGGCCTCTATCGCCCTTCCCATGTTTGTGAATGACAAAGGCTTCGACCACCAAGAGCTATTTGAGGTAACCAAACGTGTGACACGCAACCTCAATAAGGTCATTGACCGAAACTACTATCCGGTCAAAGAAGCTGAGAATTCGAATATGCGTCACCGCCCCGTGGGTCTAGGTGTTCAGGGTCTAGCAGACACTTTTATTATGCTTCGCATGCCGTTCACCTCTGATGAGGCAAGAACGCTAAATCAAGAGATTTTTGAAACCCTTTACTTTGCCGCTGTCACCGCATCTATGGAGATGGCCCAAGAAGAAGGACCCTACAGCAGCTACAAAGGCTCACCTATTTCTGAAGGTAAATTTCAATACGAGCTTTGGGGAATTAAAGACGAAGACCTTTCTGGAAGATGGGATTGGGATGGCCTAAGAAAACAGGTATTAAAGCACGGGGTGCGCAATTCGTTGCTAGTTGCACCTATGCCTACTGCCTCTACCTCTCAAATTCTCGGAAACAACGAATGCTTTGAGCCCTACACCTCTAACCTCTATACCAGACGCGTGCTTTCAGGAGAGTTTATCGTGGTAAACAAACACCTGCTAAAAGATCTTGTTGATCGCGGACTGTGGAATGAGGCCATGAAGCAAGAGCTCATGCGTGCCAACGGATCGGTTCAGCACATCGAAGGCATTCCTGAAGACATCAAAGAGCTCTACAAGACCGCTTGGGAACTCAGTATGAAAGACATCATAGACATGAGTCGTCAACGCGGCTACTTTATTGATCAGTCGCAGTCGCTTAACCTTTTCATGGAAAACGCCAACTTTAGCAAGCTGACCTCAATGCACTTCTACGCCTGGAAGAGCGGCCTAAAAACAGGTATGTATTACCTGCGAACCAAAGCGGCTACCGATGCGATTAAATTTACCCTTGACAACACTAAAAAAGCGGCACCCGTTGAGATTACTGCTGAGGCAGCTGTAAAAACGGCTAAGCCAGATGAGAAATCTATTCGCGAACAAGAGGTAAATGTTCAGCCCTTGAGCGAAGACGAGATGAGAGATCTTATCGCTAAGGCCAAAGAAGGTCAGGCCGATGACGATTGCCTCATGTGCGGATCGTAACAAGCCGCTCCTTACTAACCAACAAAAAACCCCGCCTGTGGCGGGGTTTTTTTAATTAAGCTGGATAAGCAATTTACTCTGCCCAAGCGACTCCGCCCGTAAGGGTATCTAAGTCATCACAAGGGATGTATTCTCCTGGAACAGGCAAGTAAGCCAGTACGTTTTCACCGACATACTCTGAGCTCTTATAGGCATCGATCACCATACCTCTGAACTGTCCAGCAAAGCTGTAGGCCTCAGAATCAATAGCGTCTGTGCGCTCCCCATAAAGGGCAGTAAAGGCTTGCTCCAATTGAGCCTCTGTTACTTTGGCCACTGATTCAGCACCTGAAATACTCAGTATAGCTGAAGTAAAGGCGTCAAAACCAGAACGAACTCTGGCCTTAGCGTCAGCGTTGTACGTTTCAGCGATGAGTTTATCGATAAACACATGCACATTAACTTCTGAAGCTGATGGTGTGTCGGTCTTAGGAAGCATTACATCGACTGCCTTGGTTAAGAAAGAGGCCCCTTCTGCACTAAAATAGGCAGGAGTCCACGATGCAGTATCCACTGATCCACAGCTCTCGAGTATAGAAATAATCGTTGGTGTGGCCACAGCAAATCCGAAGGCCTTTCCGAGGTTCTTAAGTGCTACTCTTCTTTCCATTATATGTTTCCGTTTTTAAGTTCAGATACTGCGTGATTTGCAGCGCGTGCCGTGAAGGCCATATAGGTGAGCGATGGGTTCACACAGGCGGCAGAAGCCATGAATGATCCGTCTGTCACATATACGTTTTTACACGCATGAACTTGGTTATTTCCATTAAGTACAGAAGTTTTTGGATCGCGACCCATGCGGGCGGTTCCCATCTCGTGAATTCCCAATCCTAAAGCATATGGGCGATCGTAAGGAGTAATGTTCTTAGCTCCAGCCACCTCAAGCATCTTTACGGCTTGGTCTTGCATGTCTTTACGCATAGCGTATTCGTTCTCGCGAATCTCCGCATTGAATCGAGCGGTCGGCAATCCCCATTGATCGAGGTTATCGTAATCCAAGACGAATCGGTTGTCTTCATACGGAAGCACCTCTCCAAACGCTAAGAAGTTAGCGGTCCATTTTCCTGGATCAAGAATGGCGTCTTTCAATTGGGCTCCAAATTGAGCCTCGGCAACGAGTTCAGAGATGTCACCGCGACCACCGCCACCTTGGTAGCCGTATCCGCGTTTGAACTCTTTCATGTTGGTATTTCCACCAATATTTCTGAATCGTGGAACGTACCAGCCGTTTGGACGTCTTCCTTTGTAGTATTTGTCTTCGTAGCCCTCGAAGGTTCCGGCCGCACCTACTAAGAAGTGGTGGTCCATAATGTTTCTACCAAGCTGACCCGAGTCGTTACCCAATCCGTTAGGGAAACGGTCAGAGCGAGAGTTCATCAAGATCGAGGTAGATCCGATGGCCGAGGCACATAAGAAGATGACTTTAGCTTTGTACACGAATTCTTCGTTGGTCTCTGCGTCGATCACCTTTACCCCTGTCGCTTTTTGCGTATCCGCATCGTAGATTACCTCAGCCACTATAGAGTCGGCACGAAGAGTCAAGTTTCCGGTGCGTTCGGCAACTGGAAGGGTAGATGAAAGGCTGCTAAAGTAGGCTCCGAAAGGACATCCTCTCACACAGCGGTTTCGGTATTGGCAACGGATACGTCCGTCACCATCAAACTTTTTGTCGCTAGTGATGTGTGCTACGCGACCCGAAGTCACTACGCGATCACCAAAGGCGGCTTCAACGCGCTCGCGAACATCTTGTTCTACACAGTTTAGCGGCATAGCCGGCTCGAACTCACTATCGGGTAATTGAGGTAGGTTCAACGCTTCCCCAGAAACGCTAATAAACTTTTCAACTTTTGAATACCAAGGGGCGATGTCTTTATAACGCACCGGCCAATCTACTCCAATACCCTCGCGGCCATTAGCCTCGAAATCGATATCGCTATGGCGATACACTTGTCGGCCCCACATAATTGAGCGGCCTCCTACATGATAACCGCGCATCCAGTCGAATCGCTTTTCTTCACTATAAGGGTGTTTAATATCGTCTACAAACCAATGAGCACTAGCAGCGCCCGTTGTATATCCAGTACGCGCTTGCTTTTGCTGACGCTCTTGGCTCTCCAAAGAAGGTCTTCCGCCATTAGGCATGTCCCACTTGTCGAGGTTAGCGGTTGGGTAGTCTTCGCGGTGCTTCTTCATAGGCCCACGCTCAAGCACAAGGGTCTTCAAGCCGTTCTCGCATAACTCTTTTGCAGCCCATCCCCCACTTATTCCAGAGCCTACTACAATCGCATCATACGATTCTTGCTCGTCATTGAAGTAAAATTTGCTCATTGTTTTCAATAGTTTAGTTGCCCCAATTTATACAAAGCAGCCTAATTTTTCTACATTTAGTTCGCTTTACTTGAAACTTTAACGGAATAATCAGCAATTTTTTAGCATTTTTCCATCTTGTATGAAAATCTAACCTTATGAAAACAGCAACTCGAATTCAACTTTCTTTCATGATGTTCCTCGAATTCTTTATTTGGG
>JAURFJ010000082.1 GCA_030834365.1 Flavobacteriaceae bacterium
TGCGCGAAGACGAGGTGGGGGGTAAAAAAGTAAGCGCCATAGCCTACAGCGGTCAGGTCGAAATGATCAATGCGATAGCGCATGAAATTAAAGAATCGCTCTTTGAGAAATTCGATATCACCTGCGCTCATGCCTATCACAGTGTAGGGAGGGTAGCGGTAGGCGAGATTTGTTTTTTTGTCTTCGTCTCTTCAGGACATCGAAAGGCAGTTTTTGAGGCCCTGCCTTATTTTGTAGATGAACTTAAGGCCAAGCTGCCGGTCTTTGGTAAAGAAATATTTGAAGACAATACTCATCAGTGGAAAGTAAACTCCTAATTCATGGTCGACATCACACATAAGAATACTACGCTAAGGATTGCTGTAGCATCGGCTACAGTCACAGTGAGTTCTGAGGCTACTATAAAAGCTATTAAAGAGGGGCGTGTTCCGAAGGGGGATGTTTTTGAGATGAGTAAGGCGGCAGGATTACTTGGGGTGAAAAAGACACCTGAACTCTTACCTGATTGCCATCCGATCCCTATCGAGTATACCGGATTTTCTTTTGAGATCGACGGACTTCAGATTCAAATTCAGTGCGAGGTCAAGACCATCTACAAAACAGGTGTAGAGGTTGAAGCAATGCAGGGAGCCAGTATTGCCGCCTTGAATATGTACGACATGCTTAAGCCTCTGGATAAACAAGTCGAGATAGGTTCTATCAAACTACTCAGTAAAAAAGGAGGTAAATCAGATCTCAAGACCACGACTAACGGATTAAAGGCAGGAGTGGTCATCTGTTCAGATTCCGTTTTTGCCAAGAAGGCCGAAGACTACACGGGTATGGCCATTCAGAAGCGCCTTATCGGTTTGGGATTAGAATGCGAGGGCATCAAGGTAGTTCCTGACGATAAAGAGGCCATCACATCACAGTTAGTTGCGCTAGCTAACGCAGAATGCAATCTGATTGTATTTTCTGGCGGCACTGGAGCGGCCCCCCGAGATGTGACCTTTGAGGCGTTGAATCCGCTTATTGAAAAGAGACTCTTAGGGGTCGAAGAAGCCATGCGCAGTTACGGTCAGGCTCGCACACCTGTTGCCATGTTTTCACGATCGCTTGCTGGAATCTATAAGCAATCGATTGTTTTAGCCCTTCCAGGTTCAACTGCAGGAGCAGCAGATTCTTTAAATGCAGTGTTGCCGACTTTATTGCATTTAATTGAAGTGATTCAAGGAAAAAGACACGATTGATGAGTACACCCACTGATTTATTGTACGACACCCATCGTCGTTTTCACAACTATTTGCGCATCTCGCTTATTGAGAAATGCAACCTGCGCTGCACCTACTGCATGCCTAGTTCTGGGATTCAATTGAGTCCCAAAGAAAGCCTCATGACTAGTGACGAGGTTTTTGAAATTGCACGGGTATTTGTGCAGCACGGTGTTGATAAAATAAGGCTGACCGGAGGCGAGCCTTTGTTACGCAAAGATCTCGGTGTCATACTCGAGCGCCTGTCTACCCTAAATGTATCCTTGGCCCTCACCACCAATGGAGTACTTTTAGACCGTTACATTGACGATCTAAAACGGGCCCGATTGCACAAGATCAACTTCAGTTTAGACACCCTAAACCCAGAGTCCTTTAATACGATCACTCTTCGAGATCAATTTGATCGAGTACACAGCAATTTGCAACGTGTAATAAAGGAAGGCTTCGATGTAAAGATCAATGCCGTGCTCCTAAAGAATCAAAACGAAGAGGAGATCATCGATTTTATTGAATTAACAAAGAGCCAATCACTATCTATTCGATTTATTGAATTCATGCCTTTTCAAGGAAATGCTTGGGACCAATCTAAAACTGTCTCTTTAGCTAGTATCCTAAAACGTGTCGAACAGTTTTATGGGACCGATCAAGTAGAGCGTCTTCAGGATGCTCCTAACGATACCGCTAAGAATTATAAGATTCGTGGGTTCAACGGAAGTTTCGCGGTGATTAGTACCGTAACCAATCCGTTTTGTGACAGCTGTAACCGCATTCGACTAACGGCCAATGGGAAACTCCGCAACTGTTTGTTCTCAGATAAGGAGCAAGATTTGCTATCGGCCCTCCGCTCGGGTACTTCGATTGAGCCTGTAATTCAAAAGGCAATACAGCTTAAAAGAGCTGTTCGTGCTGGACTGGATTCACCTGAGACCTTTGAGGACTATCACACGCATCAGAGCAATCGTTCTATGATCAAGATTGGTGGGTAGTCTTTTTTAATTCCTGGTATTCGGTATAGGTATCGATATCTGTGAGCTGATTAGAAGGAGTAAAGGCTAATGAATCGTCAAGGTGTTGTTTGACTACAGGCTTAGCTCCATCGTCGCCCACTAAACCTTCGAGCACATCGAAATACCGTTCACTAAAAATTACGGGTATACCCTTCCATCCTTCGGTAGAGACCGATTGTACAATACCTGCCTGATTTTTCTGGTAATAGTCAATGAGTTCCTTAAGGTATGTAGAGGTCAAGAGGGGTTGGTCAACGGCCAAAATCAAGACCGCTTCAGGTTGAAGGTGTCTGATGGCTAAAATACCTGCGGCAATAGAGCTTCCCATTCCCGCATCATAGTTGGGATGACTGACACTCAAAATCTGTTGATCTTTCAATTGAGCGCCGATGATTCTCCCATGAGCTCCTAAAACCACAGCAACTGGGTAACCTAGGGTCTGAAGCATTTTAATTTGATGGAGAATGAGGGGTTGTTGGTTCCATTCGAGCAAGGCTTTAGGTTGTCCCATTCTTGAAGAATGCCCCGCTGCTAGTAGTAATGATACCATTTTAGGCATGAATATTCCCTCTCTTTTGATGGAGTGGCTGTCCGTTTTTTTGCCTTAAAACCGATAAAATTTCACTCAAGATCGATAGTGCGATTTCTGGAGCAGTTTGTGCACCTATATCGAGTCCTGCAGGACCGCGCAGTAATTCAATAAAGTGATCTTCAGTATCTGGTTTGTGCTCGAGTACGGCCTCGATCAATCGCTCTCTACGGTGTGAAGGACCCAGTAGCCCTATATATGCCGGCTTAAAGCTTGTTAGCTCGAGTAGGTACTGCGTGTCTTTACTTATGCTGTGTGTCATAAGAACCACAGCGGCATTTCTCACTATGGGTAAATCACTGACTTCAGAAAATAAGGGGGTAATGAGGCGACAGGCCCCTTTAAAGTACTCGATAGTTTTTTGTTCATCTGGTGGAGCGACCACATGAACTCTAAAACCTAGCTCATAAGCCATTTGACTGAGGACGGCACTGTCGTGTTCTGCCCCAAAAATGTAAAGTTCTTGAAGCGGCTCTAAAGCTTGTTCAAAAGTGGCTTGCCCTTTAGGTTGATGGTTTTTCATTAGCGCATATCGCTCTGATTCGATGTAGATTTCTGATCCCAATCCTTCATGCGATCCGAGCTCGAGGCGGTAATGCGACTTCCAACGGAGAGGATGTTGTGTATCAATGGCCTCTTTAACGTGTTCTACAGTTTTTCCATCAAGTTCTAGTGGTTCAATAAGCAACTTGAGAATTCCTTCACAGCCTAAGCGATAGCGTCCGTCGTACTCCATCATCAGGGGTGTCTTTGACTCAAAAACTGGAAGTGATTGACGCAAAATTTCTTTTTCTACACAGCCTCCACTAACGGCACCCACCATGCTATGGTCTTCAGCGATCAACATGCGCACTCCAGGTTTCCGATACGAAGATCCTTCTAGGTGCACGAGAGTTACCATCACACAAGATAGGTTTCTTGAATTGAACTCCTGGTAGGCTTCTAGAATAGTAAGTAATTCGTGCGTCATGAAATGGTTATTCTTCTTTTTTAAGCGTCGGATAACTCACCCCCAACTGCTCTAAATACGAATCGTATTTCTTTTCGATGTCTGTTTCACTATAGGTTTTTTGAGCACTACTAGAAGCAGAAAAAAACAATAAATACACTGCAAAAGCTATCAATTTGAGCGAGTTAGGTTTCATAAGCGAGATTTAGTTCTTTTAAATGTACAAGAACTTTAAAAAGAATCGCAGCGCTGAAAGCCTCCATTTTCGATTAAAACTTACATTTAAAACAAAAAGAAGACACATGTTTGCTAAAGCCATTTATCAGAGGCTCGTTACGGCTCTGATTTTTGTAGGAGTCATCGCTGCGAATGCAGCCGCGAATGGTATTCCAATCAATGGGAATACTACAGGAGAGCTTTCAGATCGTTATGTCAATCTATTCACTCCGGCGGGTTTTACGTTCAGCATCTGGGGGGTCACTTATCTCGGGCTGTTGGGCTTTGTTCTCGTCATGCTTTTTTCCAAATCAGCCAATCTTCCACGAACAGAGATCACTCAATTGTGGTTGGTCAATGGTCTGGCCAACATAGCATGGATCTTTGCCTGGCATTATCTAAAGATCTCTAGCTCAATGGTCATCATGCTCATCATTTTATTGAGTCTGATTTGGCTAACCGATGCCCTAAGGCGAGTGGCGCAACCCGATACCAGTACCCGATATGTCAGTGCCGTTTTTGATCTGTATTTCGGATGGATCACCGTTGCCACCATAGCCAATGCCACTGCGCTTTTGGTTGCCTTTGATTTTGATGGATGGTCGCTTAGTGAGGCTGAGTGGACCGTGGTGATGATTTGTGCTGCTGCACTTATATCTGGCGGAGTTTTTATCTTCAAGAAATCGATTTGGTACCTCTTGCCCGTTCTTTGGGCCTTTTACGGTATTCATGCTAAGCATGGGGCTACATGGGGCTTTCGAAATGCCTATCCTGAAATTCTATCGACCTTGCAATGGGCCTTTGGCGCCTTATTGTTTTTAGTACTTCTGCAACAACTCTTAGCGAGAAAGAAAAGATCATAATAGGGCTAATCGAGCATTTCGTAGGTATAGATTGCCTGAGGACGGATCAATTCGAAATCTTGGTTAGATAGGTAGCTGGTGCGCTTGTGATGCAGCAATAATCCGTGATGCCATTGCATTTCTTCGTTGAGGATCAGGCTCATTTTTTCATTATGCCAAACGGCGTTGGCGAGCACTTGATCAGTCTTGAGGTCGAAAAAGAAATACCATCGGTCGGTAGATTCCGGATAACTGACGCCTATCACTTGAAGCGGTGTTGTCCCCCTTGATATCTTGAGCTGCTTGATGCCATGATCGCTAAACACCGCCTTCTGGTCACGCAATTTGAAAGGTTGAAAGAATATGAAATTCGCAGCATCGATTAGGTTTTTGTGAGTCAATAGTAGTGAGGCTTCTTCACTCGGTTTGTCATCCGCAAAAAGGGTGAGGTCCTCATCTTGCAATTCTGCCATATAGTAGATACCATGTTTTAGATAGGCGAGTTGCGTTTGGTTTATTGATGGGTGAATAAAGGTTTGAATTAAGGAGTCCACGGGCTGGCCCTCTTCATTGAGCACATAAGTGGACTTTCTGTAGCTCAAGTTTTCAAGTTGTTCGAAGTTCTGATATCCCCCATGAGCGGCAA
>JAURFJ010000083.1 GCA_030834365.1 Flavobacteriaceae bacterium
GTCTAAGTCTCGAATCGATTCATAGCGCGTTCCTTTAGGTACCGCAATAGATACCCTGCATTTAGAAAACCCCAATTGTTCGATAACAGGAATGTGATCTCCCTTTTCGATAAGGAGATTCTCTCCAATAATGGCTAGGTCTACCACTCCATCTTTTAAATAGTTCGGAATATCTCCGTTTCTCAAGTAATACACCTCTAGGGGGTAGGTATGCGATTGAACCTTGAGTTGATCTTTACCGTTGAACAACGAAATTCCTGCTTCTTTTAGCAGCGCAATAGAATCTTCGTGCAGCCTTCCAGACTTTTGAATGGCAATTTTTAAACGTTCTTTCATGACTTAAAAAATGAAGGCCCGAATGATTAACTCAAACGGGCCTTTAGTGATTTATAGAATACAACACCATTAACTCGCCTGAGCGCAGTAAAGTAAATGATGATGTACGTGGTTCAATTTCATGTGGCAAATTTAAACTTCTATTTCAATTAAAAAAAGTTTAATTATTTCCGAGTATTAAAGGAAGTCCGCTTTCACCAGATCCAACAATAACTATCTTACTGTTGGGTGATTCTGACAGTTTGATAGTGGCATCAATACCCTTGTCTTGAAGTATTTTGTCGGTCAATGAGGCACTAAGAATACGGTTGGCATCTGCCTTTCCTCGTGCTTCTATGCGCTGACGCTCAGCCTCTTTTTCAGCAGTAACTAGGCGAAACTCATACTCTAGAGTCTCTTGTTCTTGCTTCAATTTCTTTTCAATAGCCTCACGAATGGTAGGCGGAAGAGTAACGTCTCTGACTAGAATCTCATTTAGCTGGATGTATTGATCTTGAACAATCATTTGAGTTTCTGTATATATTTCTTGCTGAATGGCGTCTCTTTTTGAGGAATAGAGCTGTTCAGGTGTGTATCGCCCTACTACGCTTCGTGCAGCTGAACGAATGGCCGGTAGCAAAATACGATTCACGTATTGCTCACTCTTTTCTTGATGCAGTTTTCCTAACGACTCGTAAGCCGGTTGAAACCATGCAGAAGCATCTATTTGAATTTCTAGCCCGTTTGAAGAAAGTACTTTCATTTTCTCAAACAGCTCTTGCTGACGCACCTCATAAACGAACACTCGGTTCCAAGGGGCGACAATATGAAATCCTTCCCCTAAAGGCGCCTCGTTAGTGACGACACCTCCTCCGAACGTTTTATAAAGCACTCCTGCCTGACCAGATCCAATGGTGATAGCAGACTTCGAAATCAGAATGACAAAGACAAAAAATCCGAGCAATCCAGGCAGTAGATATTTAGGTAAGCGTTCCATATAGGTGATTTAAGTTAACATTCCTCCGTCTACAAGCAATACCTGCCCAGTTACATAAGACGACAAGTCAGATGCAAAGAACAAACACGCATTAGCCACGTCTTCAACAGACCCCCCTCTTTTAAGCGGGATACCGTCTCGCCACTGTTGCACTACAGCTGCGTCTAGTTTATCGGTCATTTCGGTTTCAATAAAGCCCGGCGCTATGGCGTTAGACCGAATATTTCTAGATCCCAATTCTAGTGCTATTGATTTTGTAAACCCAATAATACCCGCCTTTGATGCCGCGTAGTTGGCCTGACCTGCGTTTCCTTTAACTCCAACTATAGAGCTAATATTTATGATGGAGCCTGAACGCTGCTTCAAAAATCCGCGTTGAAAGGCCTTAGTCATATTAAAGACCGATTTCAAATTCACGCGGATGACTTCATCGAAATCTTCTTCTGACATGCGCATGAGCAGGTTGTCCTTGGTGATTCCTGCGTTGTTTATGAGTACATCTACTTGACCAAAATCAGCGTTAACCGCTTCAGCGAGTTTTTCACAAGCCTCAAAATTAGAGGCATCGCTCTTATACGCCTTGATTTTTGTGCCGTGAGCCGAGAGAGCCGCCTCTAGATCTGCCGCTTGAGCTTCACTAGAGCTATAGGTGAAGGCAATATTTGCTCCTTGACGGGCAAATATTTCGGCAATACCCTTTCCAATACCTCTACTGGCACCTGTTATAACAACTGTCTTTTCGTTTAATAACATTATTGGTCTTTAAGATAAGACTTCTTTAACCATTTCACCGATTAATGCAGGAGAATCGACCACGTGTATCCCGCATTCACTCATAATGCGCTTTTTAGCTTGGGCCGTATCGTCACTACCACCAACAATGGCTCCGGCATGACCCATAGTGCGGCCCGCTGGAGCTGTTTCGCCAGCAATAAATCCAATTACCGGTTTTGAACTTCCACTCTTCTTATACCAGTTGGCTGCATCAGATTCGAGTTGTCCGCCAATCTCGCCTATCATGACTACCGCATCTGTTTCTTCATCGTTGATGAGCAATTCTAAGGCCTCTTTAGTAGTGGTTCCGATGATTGGATCTCCACCGATTCCAATGGCTGTTGAAATTCCTAGTCCTTGGCGTACGACCTGATCGGCAGCCTCGTAGGTCAAGGTTCCTGATTTAGAAACCACGCCAACACGACCCTTTTTAAATACAAATCCGGGCATAATGCCCACCTTGGCTTCATCGGGCGTGATCACTCCTGGGCAGTTTGGCCCAATCATTCTGCAATCGTATGCTTTGATATAATCGTAAACTTTAACCATATCCGCTACAGGAATGCCTTCGGTTATTGTGATGATGACCTTTATACCAGCATTAGCGGCTTCCATGATGGCGTCGGCAGCGAATGCCGGCGGCACAAAGATAATTGAGGTGTCTGCATCTGTAGATTTCACCGCGTCGCGCACTGTATTGAAAACAGGAAGACCAAGGTGAGTCTGACCACCTTTTCCAGGTGTTACACCACCAACGACTGGAGATCCGTAAGCGATCATCTGCTCCGCGTGAAAAGTACCTTCAGTTCCTGTGAAACCTTGAACAATTATTTTTGAATCTTTATTAACGAGTACGCTCATGATAGTTGATTAGTTTGGTGCAAAAATAAGGTGTAACAATGGATTAAGCGACCGCCATTATGATTCTTTAACGCGCTCAATATAGCTGCCCTTTTCAGTGTCTACCTTGATCTTGTCTCCCTCATTAATGAAAAGTGGAACGTTGATACGTGCCCCGGTTTCAAGAATGGCGGGCTTTGTAGCATTGGTAGCGGTATTACCTTTAACCCCTGGCTCTGATGAAGCCACCTCGAGTACTACGCTCGCAGGCATCTCAATACTCAATGGCATATTGTCTTCTGTGCTGAACAAGACGGAGACCACTTCACCTTCTTTCAAAAGATCTGGAGCATCTAGCAACGAACGCTGAAAGCCCATTTGGTCGTAGTCTTCGGTATTCATAAAATGAAAGGTGTCCCCTTCTGCGTACAGAAATTGAAACATGCGTGTTTCAACGCGTACGTCTTCGATTTTATGACCAGCTGAGAAGGTGTTATCTAAGACCTTACCATTGGTAACACTTCTTAGTTTGGTGCGCACAAAAGCGGGTCCTTTTCCGGGTTTGACGTGAAGAAATTCAATGATTTTGTAAATGTCATTATTATAACGAATACATAATCCTTTGCGGATATCTGAAGTGCTTGCCATAGTTTTAAGAGTGATTAAAGTATCCTTTCATTATTCCACGCTTCGAGGTGCGTATGAATTCTAATATCTCATCGCGTTCATCGGTGGCCTCCATTTCGGCTTCAATGATTTGTACAGCTTGAGTATTGTTGTAGTTTTTCTGGTATAAAATGCGGTAAATATCTTGTATCTCCCTCACCTTCTCGGTGGTAAACCCTTTCCTTCTAAGACCGACAGAATTCACACCGACAAACGAGAGTGGTTCACGAGCCGCCTTAACATACGGAGGAACATCTTTACGCACCAAAGCACCACCAGTAACAAAAGAGTGGTGACCGATAGAGACGAATTGATGCACTGCAACCATTCCGGCCATAACCACATTTTTGCCGACATTGACATGGCCAGCAAGCGTGGAATTATTGCTGAAAATGCATCCGTTTGCTACCACACAATCGTGAGCTATATGGCAATAGGCCATGATGAGGCAATGGGATCCAACCACTGTCTTATAGCGATCAGTCGTACCCCTGTTAATGGTTACACATTCTCTTATGGTGGTAAAATCACCAATCTCAACGGTAGTGTCTTCTCCGTTGTATTTCAAATCTTGAGGAGGAGCTGAAATGACCGAGCCTGGAAAAATGTAGCAGTTTTTTCCTATTCGAGCACCTTCCATGATCGTAACATTAGAACCAATCCAGGTTCCTTCACCGATCTCTACATTGTTGTGGATCATCGCAAAAGGTTCTACAACCACATTCTTCGCGATTTTAGCACCCGGATGCACATAGGCCAAAGGCTGGTTCATAGCTGATACTTCTATTTAGTTTTGACAATTTGGGCCATAAGTTCGGCCTCAGAAACCAAACGGTCTCCTACAAAGGCTGTCGCTCTCATGTGACAAATACCGCGCCTTATCGGGGTGATGAGCTCGCAGTTAAAAATAAGTGTGTCTCCCGGGTTTACCTGGTGTTTAAATCGAACGTTATCCATCTTCATGAAAAAGGTCAGGTAGTTTTCAGGATCTGGAACCGTACTCAAAACAAGTATGCCTCCAGTCTGAGCCATAGCCTCAACCTGAAGCACCCCTGGCATTACAGGGGCTCCCGGGAAGTGGCCGATGAAATAGGCTTCATTCATGGTTACATTCTTTAAGCCTACTACGTGAGAGTCACTTAATTCTAATATTTTGTCGACCAATAAAAAAGGCGGACGATGCGGAAGCACCTCCATAATCTTAACCGTATCCATCAGGGGTTCGGCGTAAATGTCAATCTTGGGAACTCCCTTTCGCCTTTCTTCCTTGATTTTTCTATGCATTAATTTCGCAAACTCAGTATTGACATAATGACCTGGTTTACAGGCAATTATGCGCCCCTTGAATCGCGTTCCTACTAGGGCCAAGTCACCAATTACATCTAGTAACTTATGGCGAGCGGCCTCGTTAGAGTATTTCAACTCCAAGTTGTTCAAGATACCGTTTGGAGTCACTTCAATATCCTCACGATTAAAGGCCTTTTTGAGCTTACTGATAGTAGACTCAGAAAGGTCTTTATCTACATAAACAATGGCGTTGTTTAAGTCTCCGCCTTTGATTAAACCCTGATCAAGTAAGGTTTCAATGTCGTGCAAAAAGCTGAAGGTACGTGCGTCTGCAATTTCGCGTTCAAAATCACTTAACTGATTTAGCGTGGCGTTTTGGGTTCCTAAAACGTTGGTACCAAAGTCTACCAAAACAGATAATTCGTATTGCTCTGCGGGCAGCACAAT
>JAURFJ010000084.1 GCA_030834365.1 Flavobacteriaceae bacterium
CAATTCCTCCAGCACTGCGGTCTCTTTTTTTCTAAAAAAAAGCTCTCCCTTTTGGTCGAAAATTTCGCTCACCGAAACCCCCATCTGTGTCTCAATCTCTTGGTCTAAGTCTTTGAACGGCAGTTTTAGAGCCTTGGCCAGTTCTTGGCCTACTGTAGACTTGCCTGATCCCATATAACCCAAAAGGACTATTTTCATCGAATTCAGTGTTGGATTATCAAATATAGCCCTTATATTTGCAGCCGCTAAACGACTTGGTAGCTCAGCTGGTAGAGCAATACACTTTTAATGTATGGGTCCTGGGTTCGAGCCCCAGCCAAGTCACAAAGAGTTAAGGCTATTGTCTTAGCTCTTTTTTGTCTTAGCTCACGTGGTGGAATTGGTAGACACGCCATCTTGAGGGGGTGGTGTCCGATTGGATGTGCTGGTTCGACTCCAGTCGTGAGCACTTAAGGATCAAAAATTAAAGCACCACCGAAAGGCGGTGCTTTTTTATTGAGCTAAACTGGCCCAAAACATTTTTGAGGCCAGTTGGGTGAGAACAAACACGCATGTGCGAACATGCGTTAATTTTTGATTTAGACTACGGGCAAGACTTGAGCTGCCGAAGGCGACTCCATGTCGTGAGCGCATAATCATCAATTAGACCTAGCGCTATACCTGGTTAATGATTTTAATTTATTAATTAAGAGCCCCCTTCACGCTTCATTTATTTTAGCTACTTTTGTTTAAGATTTTTGAATGAAGAATGAACAGTAGCAAGAAGTATTTCAGTATACGAGATCTTGAAAATCTCTCCGGCATAAAGGCCCACACCATACGCATATGGGAGAAAAGATACCACCTCCTAAGTCCAGAGCGAACCGAGACCAATATACGCACCTACTCCCTCGATAGCCTTCAGAAACTCTTAAACATAACGCTACTTTACAACAACGGTTACAAGATTTCAAAGATTGCCAAGATTCAGGAAGTCCAGATTCCTACTATGGTCAATGAAATCATAGCCAAGAATAGTGAAAAGCACCACGCGGTGAACGCTTTCAAGCTAGCCATGGTTAATTTCGATACGGCTCAGTTTTACAACACCTACAATAGCCTGGTTGCAGAGCGAAGCTTTAAAGAAATGTTCAACGACGTACTCGTGCCACTCATGAACGAGCTCGGGCTACTTTGGCAAGCCAAAGCGATAAGTCCGGCGCATGAACACTTTATCACGAGTTTGATTAAACAAAAGATCTATATACATACCGAGAAATTTCAAAAGCTTCCGCCGACAAGAGAAGAGGAGGTTTTTGTGCTGTACCTTCCTGAAGGCGAGATTCACGAGGTGGGCTTGCTGTTTTTAAATTACGAAATTGTCTCAAAAGGTTATCGCTCTATCTATTTGGGTCAAGCCAATTCAATAGAAAGTTTGAAAGAATTACTGGGCTATTACAACAAGGTTCATTTTGTTTCTTATTTCACGATTAGCCCTCAGAACGACGAGATTGAAAAATACATCCACGACTTTAATAACACCCTATACCGACCGGGTTGCAAGCTTTCGATTTTAGGATATCAAACACAACGAATGCCCAAAAAACCGCCATTCGATTACGTGCAGGCCTACGAATCTATTGCCCATTTCTCTTCGATATTAGAGGCATGAAAAAAGTAGTTGTAATCGGATCGGGCTTTTCATCACTCTCGGCGGCCACCTATTTGGCGCAAGCAGGATTCGATGTAAGCATCTACGAAAAAAACAACACTGTGGGTGGTCGTTGCCGCCAATTCACCAAAGACGGATTCACCTTTGACATGGGCCCCTCATGGTATTGGATGCCTGATATTTTCGATGATTATTTCGCCGATTTCGGCCGCAAAACATCAGAATTTTACGAACTAGACCGTCTCGATCCGGGCTATCAAATTGTCTTTGAAGACCGCAGCTTATCCATTGGCGCATCAGTTGAGGCCATTGCCCGAGAGTTTGAAGCCATTGAGCCTAATAGCGGCAGCAAACTAAAAGCATTCTTAAAAAAGGCCGCAACCAACTACGAAATTGCCATCAAGAAAATCGTGCTTAGGCCCGGGAAGTCTCCGCTTGAGCTGATTACTCCAGAGACAGCTGTGCGCGTTGGCCAATTTTTAAGATCGGTAAGTGATGAAGTTAAGAAAAGCTTTAAGTCGCCTCAATTGCGTTCGGCTTTAGCATTTCCGGTGCTCTTTTTAGGGGCTAAGCCCGAAAACACTCCTTCATTTTACATCTTCATGAATCACGCCGATTACGGACTGGGCACTTGGCACCCAAAGGGAGGTATGTACGAAATTGTAAAAGCCATGAAAAAGGTAGCTGAAGACCTTGGCGTGCGCATTCACACCTCAAGCCCTGTGGAGAAAATTGCCGTAAGTCCAAGTGGTCAAACCACGGGTATTCGACTACACGACGGCAGCACTATTGAGGCTGACTACGTGGTTTCAGGAGCTGACTACCACCACAGTGAAACCCTACTAGATCAAACCTACAGACAGTACAGCGAATCGTATTGGAGCAAGCGTACCTTTGCCCCTTCATCGTTGCTCTTTTATGTCGGATTCAACAAAAAGCTCGATCAAAAACTCTTACACCACAACCTATTTTTTGACACCGACTTTAAAGAACACGCCAAAAACATATATGACGATCCAGCCTGGCCCAAAGACCCCTTGTTTTACGCCAACTTTCCATCAGCCACCGACCCAAGCATGGCGCCAAAGGGCAAAGAAGCGGGTTTCTTTTTGATACCTATCGCTCCAGGCATAGAAGACACCCAGGAGCTGCGCGACCATTACTTTAAGCGACTCATCGAACGCTTAGAGGCCTATACCAATGACACACTCGAGCCCCATATTGAATTCGTAGAGAGCTTTTGCGTAAACGACTTCAAAGAGGCCTACAACTCATACAAGGGTAACGCCTACGGACTGGCCAATACGCTGAGACAAACCGCTTTTTTACGCCCTAAATTACAGTCGAAGAAAGTAAAAAACCTATATTTCACAGGACAATTGACCGTGCCGGGGCCCGGAGTTCCTCCGGCCTTAATTTCCGGTAAATTGGTTGCCCAATTAATCAAAGAAGTTGCCTCATGAAAGCCCTTTACGATCAGGTGTGTTATGAATGCAGCGAACTGGTGACTAAGCGCTACAGCACTTCGTTTTCGCTGGCCACCCGAATGCTTTCAAAAGATATACGTGCCCATATTTACAACATATACGGATTCGTGCGGTTCGCCGATGAAATTGTAGACAGCTTTCACGATTACCCAAAGGAGAAGCTCTTCAATCGCTTTACCGAAGACCTCGAGGCGGCATTAGAAGACCAGATCAGCCTTAACCCCATACTCAACGCCTTTCAATACACCTATCACCGCTTCGGTATTTCAAAAGATCTCGTCGATGCCTTTATGAATAGCATGCGCCTCGATCTGCACAAGACTGAGTACCTAACCACCGAAGAATATAAGGCCTACATCTACGGATCTGCCGACGTGGTTGGACTCATGTGCCTAAAAGTTTTTCTAGGGGGCGATCAGCCTGCATACGAAGGGCTTAAACAGTCAGCAATGGCTCTAGGTTCTGCCTTTCAAAAAGTGAATTTCTTACGCGACCTGAAAGCCGATTACGAAGCACTTGGGCGCACCTACTTTCCTGATGCCAATCTAGAGGCCCTTGACGAGCAATCTAAAGAGGCCATTATAACCGAAATAGAGGCCGATTTTGAGGTCGGATTTAACGGCATCAAACAGCTTCCGATGAACGCACGCTTTGGGGTATACACCGCCTACCGTTATTACAAAAGATTACTGGATCGACTGAAAAAGACGCCTCCGATGGAAATCAAAAACAAACGCATCCGGGTGCCGAACTACGAGAAAGCGCAATTGCTCGCTCAGTCGTATATTGATATTAAATTACAACGTGTCTAAACTATGAACACCCTACTCTGGATCGCTGTTTTTCTACTCACCTTCTTAGTTATGGAATTTATGGCTTGGTTCATTCACAAGTATATTATGCACGGGCTTCTATGGGTGTTGCACAAAGATCACCACCAAAAAGACCACGAATCGTGGTTTGAGCGTAACGACGCCTTCTTCTTATTTTTCGCCGTGCTGAGCATGAGCTTTTTGATGACGGCCAACGAGGCCTTCTGGATCGGCTTTCCGATCGGATTCGGCATACTAGCCTACGGAGTCGCCTATTTTGTAGTGCACGACATCTTTATTCACCAGCGCTTTAAGTGGCTTAGAAACATAGATAACGCCTACGCCAGAGGCGTTAGAAGGGCCCATAAAATACACCACAAGCACCTGGGAAAAGAAAAGGGTGAAAACTTTGGGATGCTCTTTGTTCCCAAAAAATACTTCAAGTAGCCCCATGGCTAAACGGGTCGGCATTATTGGTGCCGGAATAGCCGGATTATCGGCGGCCGTAAGGCTGCGTGCACAAGGTTATGAGGTCACCGTCTTTGAGGCCAATGATTATGTGGGCGGAAAGCTACATGCCATTAGCCTAAACGGATTCCGGTTCGACCTAGGCCCTTCACTGTTTACCATGCCGCAGTATGTAGACACGCTCTTCGAACTGTTCGGCGAAAACCCCAGAGACCATTTCAACTACCTCAGAAAAGAAACGGTCTGCCATTACTTCTGGGAAGACGGTAGTCGTTTTGATGCTCCGGCCGACCGCTCAGCCTTTGTACAGCAGATGAGTGAGCTATTCGGTGAAGATCCCAAAAAGATCGATGCTTTTTTAAGGCGCAATGCCAAAAAATACAATCTGACCAATCCGCTATTCATCGAGCAATCGCTGCACCGCTTAAGCACGTATACCTCCCTAAAAACACTCAAGGCCATTGCCCATCTAACGCAACTCGATTTACACAAGAGCTTATACCGCACCTTAAAGGGCTACTTTAAGAACCCTAAGAGCGTTCAGTTTTTCTCTAGACATGCGACCTACAACGGCAGTTCGCCTTACAAAACTCCGGGTATCATGTCACTTATTCCACATCTCGAGATGCATCACGGCACCTTTTATCCCGAAAAAGGCATGCACGAGATATCGCAGTCTATTTACCGTTTAGCCAAACGCCACGGGGTTGAGTTTCATCTGGGTGAGCCGGTGAACGAAATTTTGCTGGCCAGTCCCAACAGAGCCACTGGGCTAAGAACGGCCAAAGACAGCTACACTTTCGACCTCATCGTGAGCAACATGGATGTGGTACCTACCTACCGCAAGCTGCTCCCATTTACTAAAGCACC
>JAURFJ010000085.1 GCA_030834365.1 Flavobacteriaceae bacterium
CGAAGCCTTTAAAAGGATACGAGTAAAGTATTTGCGCTACCCCTGAAGCCCTTATATTTGCGGCATGTTACAAACCAGTCTGGCCCAGTTACCGGTAATGGAGTCGTTTTACACCATTCAAGGTGAGGGTCATTTTCAAGGAACTGCAGCGCATTTTATTCGTTTAGGCGGATGCGACGTAGGCTGTCATTGGTGTGATGTCAAGGAGAGTTGGACTATTGACCAAAAATGGTACAGCTCTATTGAAGCCATCGTACAAGAAGTAGACAGCAGAGCCGAGATCGTAGTTATAACGGGAGGAGAACCGCTTATGCATCAATTAGATACACTAACTGCTGCTCTAAAAGCTGCCGGATTTAAGACCCACATAGAGACCTCAGGTGCACATCCCTTGAGCGGCGAATGGGACTGGATCTGCCTGTCTCCTAAAAAATTCAAGCAGCCGTTACCTGAGATCTACAAACGAGCTGACGAACTGAAATGTATCATCTACAACAAAAGCGACTTTCAATTTGCGCAAGCAGAAGCTGAAAAAGTAAGTGAAAGCTGCATGCTAATGCTTCAGCCCGAATGGGAGGTACGCGCTAAAGTGATGCCACTGATGACTGATTTTGTCATGGCTCATCCAGTGTGGAAAATCACACTTCAAACCCATAAGTATTTGGGTGTTCCTTAACAGGCTATTTGTGTATTTTTGCCCCATGAAAAATGGAATAATCCTAAGCCTTTTTGCAGTAATTCTGCACAGCTGTGGCCCCTCTAACGAGATGTTAATGAGCGAGAGCCAACTCGGCCAGCTTCAATCTACCGACAGCATCCAAAACGCTGCTACGGTATTTAGCACAGACTCTGTAGCCTACGAACGCATTAGCACCGGCGAATTAGTTGGTATTACAATATTTAATAAAGAGCAGAAAAGACGCCTACAGCTTAAGGCTAATTTAGATCAGCGCATTGAAGTTGTTCAGGTTTTTGATAGCCTTTACAAGACCCAAAAAGGTATTGGAGTGGGCAAAACTGTAGGAGACCTGAAAAAGGTATACACCATTGATCAGGTGGTACCCTCGATTAGAAGCATTTCTATTTACGTAAAAGAATCACCCTTATTATTTCTGTTTGATCGCAGCGAACTACCCGAGAGCCTGAAGTATAATTTTGATCCTATTGATCCGGTGCAACTACCTGCAGAAGCCGTGATTAATCAGGTCATCATCAGCTGGTAACATGCGTCAATTCATAGTTTTTGTCGTTCCTAAAATCTTAGGAACCTACTTCAATTTAGTCTCCCTTTTCTCCATGGAAAAAGCGGGCCTTCTAGCTATGCAAACCTTCGCTAAGGTCAGAAGAAGCCAGCTGCGAAACGGAAAAAAAATACCCCTACTTGAACAAGCAAGAAGTGAGATATTAGAGGTCTCTGGCATGCAGATCCAGAGCTATCACTGGCCTGGAGATAAAGATTCGGTTTTACTACTACATGGTTGGGAGAGCAATACCAATCGGTGGAGAAACCTGATTCAAACTATGCGCCAAGAGGGCTATAACATCTACGCATTGGATGCTCCGGCTCACGGAAACTCAACGGGAACTTACCACCTGCTTCCCGACTTCGTAGAAGCGGCCTATCAGCTAACCCAGAAGCACCACATCAAGCACCTCATAGGACACTCTATGGGTGGAATGGCCATACTTTACTTACTCTACAAACACCAAAACACCTCTGTTCGCTCATTTGTAACCTTAGGCGCCCCAGCCGATTTTTCACTTATTGTTTCAGGATATCAAAGAAGAGTTCCCTTCAACCGCCGTGTATATCGCGCACTCGATACGCAAATGAACAAGCTAGTCGAAATGGATATCGACTCATTTTCGAGCATTCGTTTTGCAAAGCACATCGAACAAAAGGCCTTAATTATGCATGATCGAAGCGATCAGACCATACCGCACAGCCAGTCAATAGCCGTTCACAATGCCTTGCCTAATAGCGAATTAGTGCTCACCGAAAAAAATGGCCATTCTATGCATCAAGCTGAAGTTTGTGAGAAAATCAGCTTATTTTTAGCTACAAACTAAATCGATCATGAGTCTACAACCCTTTCACCTTGCGATTCCAGTTAATAACCTCTCTGAAGCGCGCTCGTTTTACACTAATATATTGGCCTTTGAAGAAGGGCGAAGCAGCGATCATTGGGTAGACTATAACTTCTTCGGCCACCAACTGGTCATTCACCTAGACCCCAATCACAAAGGTGTAATGGTTGCCAACGCGGTAGACGGAAAAGACGTCCCGGTTCCGCATTTTGGAGTCGTGTTAGAGTGGAGTGATTTTGATGCCTTCGCCGATAGAATCCGACAAAAAGGAATAAACTTTATTATAGAACCTTATCTGCGTTTCGAGGGACTACCTGGCGAACAGAAAACGCTCTTTTTTAAAGATCCTTCTGGAAATGCGCTAGAATTTAAAAGCTTTAAGCACCTATCTGCCCTTTTCGCTACCTAGACTTCACTGCGCTCTCGCGCTAAAAGGGTATTCTTCAGTAGCATGGCTATGGTCATGGGGCCCACACCTCCAGGAACTGGAGTAATAAAGGACGCCTTCGGGGCGACCTGATCAAAGTCGACATCTCCAACAATGCGATACCCCTTGGGCGCATCTGCATCTGACACACGGGTTATGCCCACATCGATAACAACCGCTCCAGGCTTAACCATATCGGCATTAACGAAATTGGGGATTCCCAGTGCCGACACAACAATATCTGCCTGAAGCACCAAGGTCTTTAAGTCGGTGGTGCGTGAGTGGGCTAGGGTCACAGTAGCATTCGCATACTTACCCTTTTGACTGAGCAGTATACTAATGGGCCTACCAACGATATGGGATCTTCCTATGACAATGGCGTGTTTTCCTTGGGTGTCTATGTCGTAGCGCTCCAAAAGTTGCATAATTCCATAAGGAGTAGCCGGAATAAACGATTCGAGCTCAAGAGCCATACGACCAAAGTTGGCCGGATGAAAACCGTCTACATCTTTCTTAGGATCAATAGCCAAGAGTACCTTTTCTTCATCAATGTGCCTGGGTAGTGGAAGCTGAACAATATACCCATCTATTTCTGCATTGGCATTGAGTTCTTTGACCTTATCTAACAAAGCCTCTTCAGTGGTGTCTTCAGGCAGTTTTACAAGCGTAGATTGAAAACCCACTTGCTCGCAAGCCTTTACCTTACTCGACACATAGGTCAGACTCGCTCCATCGTTTCCGACAATTACGGCTGCCAAGTGCGGTACTTTTTTGCCCTGTTGACGCAGAACGGCCACATCAGCTGCTATCTCTTCTTTGAGCTCTTGGCTCGTCTTTTTTCCGTCTAAAATGATCATACTAGCGCGTCTTCATATTTTGCATCATTTGCATCATATTTCTTCCTTTGGCTCCTTGCATCATCTTCATCATTTTACTCATCTGTTCAAACTGCTTAATCAGCTTATTCACCTCTTGTATATCTCTTCCGCTTCCATTGGCAATGCGTTTCTTTCGATTCGCATCAATTAGTCTAGGTTGGCTGCGCTCAGAAGGAGTCATCGAATAAATCATTGCCTCAATGTGCTTAAAGGCGTCATCATCAATATCTAGTCCTTTGGTGGCTTTGGCCATTCCAGGGATCATAGAAACGAGATCCTTCATAGGGCCCATTTTTTTGATCTGCTGTATTTGTGATAGAAAATCATCGAACCCAAAGGTCTCCTTGGCAATCTTCTTTTGAATTTTTCGGGCTTCTTCTTCGTCAAACTGCTCTTGGGCGCGCTCAACGAGCGAGACCACATCGCCCATCCCCAGAATGCGATCGGCCATACGATCTGGATGAAAGACATCCAGGGCATCAAGCTTTTCACCCGTACCTACAAACTTAATGGGTTTGTTGACTACAGATCGTATGGTAAGTGCAGCCCCTCCGCGAGTGTCCCCATCTAACTTGGTAAGCACTACTCCGTCAAAATCGAGCACGTCATTAAAGGCCTTAGCGGTATTAACAGCGTCTTGACCCGTCATCGCATCTACCACAAAAAGCGTCTCGTCAGGCACGATAGCCATGTGGATAGCCTTGATTTCATTCATCATCGCTTGGTCTAAAGCCAGACGCCCCGCCGTATCGACAATGACCACATTGAATCCTTCGGCCTTCGCCTTCGCCACCCCTTCTTTGGCAATGACTACCGGATCTTTCTCTTCTTTATTTGAGTATACCGCAACACCGAGTTGATCTCCTACAATATGAAGCTGATCAATCGCCGCGGGTCGATAGACATCGCAGGCAACCAGTAAGGGCTTTTTTGTCTTTTTGTTTTTTAAATAGTTTGCAAGCTTACCTGAGAACGTGGTTTTACCTGATCCCTGAAGACCAGCCATTAAGACCACGCTAAGCCCTGGTTTAAGGGCAATATCCGTACTGCTGGCTCCCATGAGCAGGGCCAACTCGTCTCGGACGATTTTAACCATTAGTTGTCCGGGCTGAAGCGATTGCAAAACCTCCTGGCCCAGCGCCTTCTCCTTTACTGTATTCGTGAACTCTTTGGCGATCTTATAGTTGACATCGGCGTCTAGAAGTGCCTTTCGGATCTCCTTCATCGACTCTGCGATATTCAATTCGTTGATCTTGCCTTTTCCCTTCAACTTATGAAGGGCACCTTCAATTCTAGTACTTAATTGGTCAAACATAAGGGTCAGTGCATTCGTTTTGAAGTACTGGCAAAAGTACTAAGATTCTTTAGGTTTCTAGGAGTCTTTCGATGCGACTCATGACCATTACATGCGGAAAGGTTATGGCAGCCAGAAAGTACACCAGCAGCTCGATCACTTGCAGGTCTTGAACATCGAGCACCATTAAAAGCGCAATGAAGGCTATCGCCGATATAGCCCAATAGAGATATGAAGAACGCACATAGCTCACAATACCCTTACGCAAAGGCTGGTTATAGAGCAACTTAATTTGGTCGCTGAGCGACGGAAGGGCGTGCCAAAATGCAAAATACAAAGCGAAAGAGAGCAACAAATCAGTGATCAGAAAGACTCCGAGTAGCACAAGCAACAGCACTGCTTCGATTAAGTAAGCCTTAACGCTCATCGATTTGTTAGCTAGCGAGAGACCGAAAAATAGGATCAAGGCACATAGCGCAAGCCATTGAAACACTTCGCGAGTTACCTCATAGTTGGTTATAGCCGAGATAACCTTCGCCGAACTTTCAAAATGAGTAGCAAAGATCAT
>JAURFJ010000086.1 GCA_030834365.1 Flavobacteriaceae bacterium
GTGTTCTGATCAGAAAGAGCGCCTCTTGGGTATCTAATTCATTAACTACCTCGGCGATATCGGCATAGTGAAAATCGGTAAAAAATGCTTTTAGTTCGGATGCATTTTGGGCCCCGATCAGTGATTTGATCGCTTCTAAAACGTCTTGTGTGAGTTTAAAGGGCTCCATGTTCAATGCGTGTACTTAGATCGATAAAAGCTTCGACAGATAGCTGCTCTGGTCGCAGGTCAAAGATAGCATCTTCTTTAAGATGAGGCGAAATATCTAAGCCTTTTAAGCTATTTCTCAGGGTTTTACGGCGCTGATTGAAGGCTGATTTAACCACGTGCCGCAAGGTGGCCTCGCTGCAAGAAAGTTGGTTTGCTTCTTTTCGCCTAAGAACAATAACACCAGACTGCACCTTTGGCGGGGGATTGAACACTTGGGGGTGCACCGTAAATGCATAACTAGCCTCGTAATAGGCTTGAACCAAGACACTTAGTATGCCGTAAGCCTTGCTGCCCGGTTTTTCGCAGATGCGCTCAGCTACTTCTCGCTGAAACATTCCGGTGAATTCAACTACTCGATCGCGGTGTTCAAGCATCTTAAAAACAATCTGAGTAGAGATGTTATACGGAAAGTTTCCGGTTATGGCCAAGGGTTGACCTTTGAAGATTTCGTGCAGATTTAGCTTTAAAAAATCGGCCTTGCGAATGCTGAGATTTTCAGGCTTATGGGTTTCGGTGAAAGTGGTTTGAAGGAATTCGATTGACTCACTGTCGAGATCGATGGCCTCGAGCTCAATCGGTTTTTGAATTAAAAACTTCGTAAGTACACCGGTTCCTGGTCCGATCTCGATAACGTGCTTATAACCCTCAAGACTCAAGGTGTTGGCGATTTTCTCTGCGATTCCTTGGTCGGTCAAAAAGTGCTGTCCGAGTTGTTTTTTAGGGGTAACCCCGTCGGTTGGCTTTGTTCGGTTTTTCACGAATTAAGGTTAAGCTGTGCTCGACCTATGAGCTCAAGTTCGGTGGTGAATTCTAGGGCATTTGATCCAAATTGCTGAAGCAGCTCTCGCTCTATTCTTTCGGAATCATCGGCTAGGTAGCTTTCAAGCGTGGCTTTGTTAAGGCAGAGGTATTGAACCGAGAAACTCACTCCCTGTTCAGTGGACTCCGAAGGATTTATACGGGTGAAGGTGGCTTCTCGGAATTTTCCGGTAGCCATCATCAGCGGAATGTGCTTTTCGCGCATGTATTCGACCCATGCATTTTCAATACTGGCTTCTACGTGGGTGGTTACGTTATAAATGATCATCATTACGCAATCTGATCAAATTGCGTGTACGGAACAAGGGCTTTAGGAATGCGTATGCCCTCTTTGGTCTGATGATTTTCTAAAAGTGCCGCCAAAACGCGCGGCAGGGCTAGCGCACTTCCATTTAGCGTGTGTGCGAGTTGTTTTTGTCCATGCGCATCTTTGATTCTCAGCTTTAATCGATTCGATTGAAAGGTCTCAAAGTTTGAAACCGAGCTAATTTCTAGCCAACGTTTTTGAGCAGCCGAATACACTTCGAAGTCATAAGTGAGGGCAGAGGTGAAACCTAGGTCTCCTGCACACAGCTGTAAAATACGATAGGGAAGCTCTAGTGCCTCAAGCAAGGTTTTTACGTGCTCTACCATTCCCTCTAAGGCCTGATAGGAGTTTTCAGGTTTCTCTACCCTTACGATTTCTACCTTGTCGAATTGATGCAGGCGGTTTAGGCCTCTTACATCAGATCCGTAACTTCCGGCCTCACGTCTGAAACAGGGTGTGTATGCGGTCATGGTTATGGGTAGCTCTGATTCTTGTAGTAGCACATCTCTAAGTAGGTTGGTGACGGGCACCTCGGCGGTCGGAATCAAATAGAGGTTGTCTGCCGTCACGTGATACATTTGGCCTTCTTTGTCTGGAAGTTGACCAGTGCCGTATCCTGAAGCTTCGTTTACCAGGTGCGGAGGTTGAATCTCTTGATACCCCGCCTCTATATTTCTATCTAAGAAAAAGCTGATCAGCGCGCGTTGTAGTCGTGCACCCTTTCCTTTGTACACCGGAAAGCCCGCTCCGGCGATCTTTACGCCCAACTCAAAGTCGATCAGGTCGTATTTTTTGGCCAGATCCCAATGCGGAAGCGCGTCTTCGTCCAGTACTAGTGTGTTTTGAGACTTGAAAACCTCTTTGTTGTCGGCTTCAGATCGGCCTGGGGGCACTGAATCGTGTGGAGTATTCGGAAGCTGATACAAGGCGGCAGTTAGAGCATCAGCCTTTTCATTAAGCGTTTCTTGAATCGACTTAGACCGCTCTTTTAATTCGGCAGTTCGCGCTTTTAGCCCTTCAGCCTCTGCAGCTTTTCCGCTCTTAAAAAGGCTTCCAATTTCTTTAGCTAGTGCATTTGATTCAGCTAGTAAGGCGTCTAATTCGGTTTGAAGTGCCCGACGCGATTCGTCAAGGGCCTGTATGTGTTCGATCTGTTCGCGTGGATCAAGCCCTCTCTTGCTCAAGGCAGCGATGACCTGTTCTTTTGATTCGCGAATCGTATGAAGTTCAAGCATGAAATCGAGTTTGCAGCAAAAGTAGAAAAACCTAGAATAGCAGCCCTTCTTTGAAAAATTTAAGCGTGGTAGATTGATCATCTTTTAATTGTGCACTGAGTGCCTCAAGCGATTCGAAGCGTTTCTCGCTTCTCAGTCGTTTGTAGAATTCAATCTGAATAGGTCTGTCATATAAATCAGACTCGAAATCAAAAAGATGCACCTCAACGTGCAATCCGCCCGAAGCAACCGTAGGATTTTGGCCAATATTCATCATGCCCTTGATTAGCCGACCTTCAATGTTGGTGCTAATTATATAGACTCCATTTGCAGGTAATAGCTTTTTAGGGTCGATGTCTTCGATATTCGCAGTCGGAAACCCTATCGTTCGACCCAGCCCTTTACCCTTGGCCACCTTGCCGCTAATGCTGTACCTGTAACCGAGGTATTGATTGGCTTTGTGTACCGCCCCTTCAGAAAGCGCATTTCGAATCTTGGTCGAGCTTACGGCCACATCGTCTAAGTCTTGAGCTTCCATTTCAGTGATTGCAAAGTCAAAACGCTTTGCAAAGTAATGCAGATCTACTATGTCGGCTTCTCTGTTTCGACCAAATCGATGGTCGTAACCCACAATGAGGTGTTTGACCTTAAGCTGTTTTACGAGTATGTCTTCAACGTATTCTCTGGCTGTGAGTCTGGAGAAGTCTTTAGAAAACGGATGTACCACTAGCACGTCAAGGCCAAGCTCTTCTAGTCGATGGGATTTTTCTTCAAGCGTACTCAACATTTTGATGCCCGTATCTTTCTGAAGCACCTCTCTAGGGTGAGGAGAGAAGGTGAGTAGGCACGCATTCAGGTCTTTATTTTTGGCTTCTTCAACTAGCTCATTAATGATTTTTTTATGCCCAATGTGTACTCCGTCAAATGTACCTATAGTAAGTACTGTGCCTTTAGCACTGCTGTAGCTCTCTATCCTATCTAGTCTTTCCATCGCTGTTTCACACTGTAAACCCACAAAAATAAGCAGACCAACGGCTATATTGTGTTAGCTAAACACTAAGTATTATTAAAAGAATTCATGGCGGTTTCAAGGCCGTTGAAGGCGAAGGTCTTAATGGCCTCTGCTGACCTCTCGAGCCGCTCTTTTAGCTTGTCGGATTCCTCAATGCTCCAGTTGCCTAAGACGTAGTCAACTTGTTGACCTTTTGAAAATTCATCACCAATTCCAAAACGAAATCGGGCATACTGGGTGGTCTCAAGCCTGGCTTGGATATCTTTTAACCCGTTGTGACCGCCATCACTGCCTTTAGCCTTTATGCGAATGGTGCCAAAAGGCAGGTTGAGGTCATCAGTAACTACAAGTAGCTGATTGAGTTCAATGTTTTCTTGCTGCATCCAATAGGCCACGGCCTTTCCGCTAAGGTTCATAAAGGTGTTGGGTTTTAAGATGATCAGTTCTCTACCCTTGTGCTTTACTCGAGAAAGATCGCCCAGTCTAGCTGAGCTAAAGCTGCCACCTAGTTCATCGCTAAGTTTTTCGGCAATCTTAAATCCGATGTTGTGTCGAGTCTCTTCATATTCAGGACCACAATTGCCTAAACCCACGATTAGAAACTTTTTCATAAGTCTTCTTACACTTAGATTCAACTAGTAAAGGTAGAAAAAAGACTGACCCCCTTTGAGGAGGGGGTCAGTTCAAATAGAGTATAACTATTTTTGAGCAGGTGCTTATTCAGCAGCCTCAGAACTTTCTTCTGCCGCAGCTGACTCTTCAGTTTCTTCGGTTTCTTCTTCAACGACCGCGTTTCTAGAAATTTTCACCTGAACGATTGAAGTGTTGTCTGGGTGCATAAAAGTGTAATCGTCAGAAAGAACATCACCAACTGAAATGGTTCCACCAATTCTCAGTTTAGATATGTCGATGTTAATCACATCTGGAAGGTTTGCCGGAAGCGCTTTAACCGTAAGCTTGCGGTTTCTGAACATCAGACGACCTCCGTTCAATACTCCAGGGGCACTTCCGATCAATTTAACCGGAATGTCCATGGTTACTGCTCGATCTTCAAATAGCTGATAGAAATCGATGTGTAAGATTTTGTCGTTTACAGGGTGAAACTGAATGTCTTGCATTACCGCCTCGTATCGGTCTCCCTCTTTGAGCTCAATTACCACTGTGTGTGCATTTGGAGTGTACACAAGGGGCTTGAAGCTCTTTTCTTCTGCCATAAAATGAACTGGCGATTCCCCCCCGTAAAGCACGCAAGGGACCATTTCAGCATTACGTAGGGCCTTACTAGCCTTCTTGCCCACGCTTTCTCTTTTAGATCCTTTGATTGTAATTGATTGCATGTTGAATAAAAATTAAAGTATAAATTTTGAAGAGATAGAGGTGTTGTTGTGCACACGATGCATGACATCAGCAAACAGATCGGCGCATCCCAGCACCTTTATCTTAGTGGATTCGTGTTTTTTATCGATCGAGTCAGTGATGATGAGCTCACTGAGCTTCGATTGTTCTATTTTCTTATAGGCATCTCCCGACAACAAGCCGTGAGTGGTGATAGCCCTTACGCTTTCGGCTCCGCGTTCAATCATGAGATCGGCGGCTTTAGTGAGCGTTCCTGCAGTGTCAACCATGTCGTCGACAAGCACCACATTTTTTCCTTTTACCTCACCAATGAGTTC
>JAURFJ010000087.1 GCA_030834365.1 Flavobacteriaceae bacterium
TTTGCGCACTATTACCAGCAGTCAGAATAAAAAGGACTAATAAATTTTTTACGAGATTGGTTAGATTCTGCACAATTCAAAAGACTAAAAAATTAACTTAAGAATTAATCTAAAATATAGACAGACGGACTCCCAAATTTGGGGCATTTTAAATTCTATGAATAAGGGGATCGTGTTTTCTACATTCTAATTCGGAAAAAAAGGTTCTACTTTTGCCTTGAACTCAAAGCGCGTATGGCAAAGAATTTAGTAATCGTTGAGTCTCCGGCAAAGGCGAAAACCATTGAAAAAATACTCGGAGCTGATTTCACTGTTGAAAGCAGCTACGGGCATATCGCCGACCTTCCTGAAAGTGAATTAGGGGTTGATGTCGATGACAACTTCGCGGTGAAATACGTGGTCAGTGAACGCGCTTTACCTCAGGTTAAAAAGCTGAAGTCTTTAGCCCAAAAGGCCGAAACAGTCTGGCTCGCCAGTGATGAAGACCGAGAAGGAGAGGCCATTTCGTGGCACCTCATGGAAACCCTTGAACTACCTGAGACCAAAACCAAACGCATTGTTTTTAATAGTATAACGAAGTCGGCTATCGAGCGTGCGATTAACCATCCGCGAAAGGTAGATCTGAATTTAGTAGATGCTCAGCAGGCGCGTCGAGTGCTTGACCGCATTGTGGGTTACGAACTCTCTCCGGTTCTCTGGAAGAAGGTAAAACCAGGGCTGTCTGCAGGTCGCGTTCAATCTGTTGCTGTGCGCCTTGTGGTTGAACGTGAGCGAGAAATTCAGCAATTTACTCCAGAGGTCAGCTTTAAGGTTAATGCCCTCTTTCAGACTGAAAGCGGAGCAGTATTTAAGGCAAAGGGTGTACAAGAATTTGACTCGTATGACGCTGCCGAAGCCTTTTTAAAGGCCCATGAAGCTGCAAATTTTCGCGTTACCGGTTTAGAAAAAAAACCAGCGAAAAAGAGTCCGGCCGCACCATTTACCACCTCAACGCTACAGCAGGAGGCTTCGCGTAAGCTTTACTTTCCGGTTAGAAAAACTATGCAGGTCGCCCAAAGGCTCTACGAGTCGGGGTTGATCACCTATATGCGAACCGACAGTGTCAATCTTTCGCCAGAGGCTGTGGCTATGATCACCTCTGAGATCGAGTCGCAATACGGAGCTGATTTTGTACAGGTGCGCACCTTTACCTCTAAGTCTAAAGGGGCTCAAGAGGCGCATGAGGCCATACGCCCTACACAGATGGCTAACCGCAATCCAAGCCTGTCAAGAGATGAAGAGCGGCTTTACGAGCTCATATACAAGCGCTCAATGGCCGCGCTTATGAGCGATGCACAATTAGAGCGAACCAAGGTAAACATATCGGGAACCCCAGGATCACTGAGCTATCTGGCCCAAGGAGAGGTCATCGTTTTTGAAGGGTTTTTAAAGGTGTATTTAGAATCTACAGACGACGAAGACGAAGAGCACGATGACATGCTTCCGCCACTAGCCGAGCAGCAGCCGCTGCAGCTTCAAGAAAGCAGAGCTACCGAGCGTTACTCGAGAGCGCCTTACCGCTATTCGGAGGCCTCGCTCGTGAAAAAACTAGAAGAATTGGGTATCGGAAGGCCATCAACCTATGCGGCTACCATTACTCGAATCATTGATAAAAAATACGTCGAGAAAGGAACGGTAGAGGGCGAAAATCGCTCGTATCGCGAACTGCTGTTCAAGGGCTCATCTATCAATGCCCAAGACCTAGTCGAAAAGGTGGGGTCTGATAAGGGCAAGCTGGTGCCGACCGATATTGGTTTTGTGGTGAACGATTTTTTGGTCGATCACTTCGCCTCGATTGTCGATTACCACTTTACGGCAGAGATTGAAGAGCGCTTTGACGAGATTGCTGAAGGCAAGGTGAAGTGGCGCGATCTGATGCGCTCGTTTTACGGAGCATTTCATCCGACCGTTGAGCAAGTGCAAGACACTGCAGACCGCGCGAGTGGCGAGCGTTATTTGGGAGAAGATCCGCAGTCGGGCCGACAACTGATCGTGCGCTTGGGTCGCTTTGGCCCCATGGCCCAGATCGGAAGCCCCGATGATGACGAAACTCCTAAGTACGCCAGCTTACTACCACACCAATCAATTACCAGTATCAGCTATGAAGAGGCGATAGACCTCTTTAAGTTACCAAGAGACCTGGGTGAATATGAGGGTGAGCCAGTTCAGGCCAATGTGGGTCGCTTTGGCCCCTACATCAGATACGGCAAGAAGTTTGCCTCTGTAGGCCCAGACGACAACGTGTTTACGGTGAGCTACGAACGCGCCCTAGAGATCATCGCCGAGAAAGAGCAGGCTGTCGCGCCAATCTATACCTACAAAGGTCATGGGGTGTCTAAGGGTAAGGGACGCTTTGGTCCCTTTATCAAATGGAACAACCTCTTTATCAACGTCAACAAGAACTACAACTTTGATCAGCTCTCTAATCAAGACATAGAAGCCCTAATCGAAGAAAAGCTGAAGAAAGGGGCCGAAAAACTTATCAAAGAGTGGCCCGATCAGCAAATACGCATTGAAAAAGCGCGCTGGGGAAGGTTTCACCTCATAAAGGGGAAGCAGAAGGTTGAACTGGCTAAAGAAGTGGCAGTAGAGAATATGTCTTTAGAAGAGGCGCAGTCGCGACTCGAGGCGGCAGCTCCGAAAAAGGCAGCCTCTAAGAAATCGGCCTCCAAAAAAACCGCAGCCAAAAAACCCGCATCCAAAAAATAACGCGTAACTAAACCCTGAAGTCTCATGGAATTTGAGTTTCTAAAGCCTGTTAGCGATACGATGCTTGCCCACTGCGAGCTCTTGGCAGACCAGCATTTAGGATCTCATTTAATCAAACACACCGAGAAGGGTGGAATCCCCGATTTAGACCAGATCGACATGGCTATTGTGGTGGTGCATGAACACCGATCAGCTGAAGGAAAGCGCAACCCCTCTTTTGATAGCGAGGCGCTTCGTCTGGCGTTTTACCAGCTTTTTTACGGCAATTGGTCACTAAAGATCGCCGACCTCGGAGATTTGCAGCCCGGAAATCAGCCCGAAGACACGCAGTTTGCCTTGAAGCAGCTGATAGCCGAGCTGCTCGCTAAGGGGGTCATGCCTCTAGTGATCGGAGCCGTTCAAGACAGCACCTATGGCTGCTACCGCGGTTTTGATTCGAACTCAGAGCTGTTGCATCTAGGGCTTATAGATTCGCGCTTTGATCTTTGTGTGGCCGATGAGATGGTTTCTGGAGATTCGTATGTGTCGAAGATGATTACCGAGGCTCCGAACCAGTTGTACCACCTCACTCAGATAGGCTATCAATCGTATTTCGTAGCTCAAGAAGAACTCGATTTATACAACCAACTCTTTTTTGAAGCTTACCGATTAGGAGATCTTGTAACTGATATGAGAAGGTCTGAGCCGCTTTTGCGCACGGTGAACCTGCTCAGTGTAGACATGCATTCGGTTGCGGCGGCTGAACTGGCCGGTCCGGGCGGATACTCTCCGAACGGATTCTCTGGTCGTGAGATCTGCGCCCTTATGCGCTATGCCGGAATCGCCGACCAATTGCGCTTACTCGGAATATTTGAAGTGCCAAATACGGGGGCCGCTCAGCTGCTCTGTGCCCAGATGCTGTGGTACTTTATAGAAGGGTACACCCTTCGGATAAATGAAATTCCAGACACTTCGAGTGAAGATTTTGTAAAGTTTAATGTTCCTATCGATCACGACAATTTGGTGTTTTACAAGTCACTGCGCACCGATCGCTGGTGGGTTGAGATTGCCAAGGGCGATTTTGAAAAGGTTGCGCGCAGCGATGATCGGCCCTATCTTGTTCCGTGTTTAGCGAATGATTATCAAACGGCGCTCAGCAATGAGCTGCCTGATTGTTGGATACGTGCATCGCGCCGATCGATGCAGTAATTGATTAAATTTGAAAGCTAAGGCCGAGTCCCAATACTGAACGTTATGCGAATGACCACTAGTCAACTTTCTTCACTGCTCTTACTACTGCTCACCTTTGGCTTAAGTGCTGAAGTGATGGGGCAGCGCAATCCGTTTGACATTAAGCGCATGCGCGGCTCAGAAGATGTGATGGTAGGCCCCTTTAGTGGCACCTATGTGATCGGGGCTCAAGACGATCCGTACGGAGTGGCCGATGCACCACGCAAAGAGGTCACCGTAAAGAAATTTGTCATCGACGAGACCGAGGTCAGCAACAAAGAATACCGCCTTTTTGTGAAATATGTGCGTGATTCTATTGTGCGCACTAAGCTGGCTCGCTTAGCTGAAGATTTGGGCCTAGGACCAGAAGATGAAGGTATTGGCCGATTCGCCTACCTGCCAGTAGATACCACTAAGGTGGCCGAGCGTTATCTCTACGAGAACTACATGCTTTTTAGCGACGACATGTACGCTGGGCGTCGATTGAATTGGGATATAAGGCTCGAGTGGCAACCCCAGGGTTACCCCGACATTTACTATGCTGAGATCATGGACTCAATTTATCTAGAGCCTTTTGAGACGTATAACGGCAAGCGCATGATAGACGTAAAGCAACTCAAGTATAAATACACTTGGTTTGATGCCAAGGCGGCCTCTCAAGAGCCCGCAAGAAACCCTAGAGACTTTGTGCGTGAAGAGGTGGTGCCGGTCTATCCAGACACTTTGGTATGGCTTAAAGACTTTGACTACTCGAAGAACGATCAAATGTTTAACGATTACTTCTGGCACGAGCGCTACGACGACTATCCTGTTGTTGGGGTCAACTGGGAACAGGCCCGCGCCTTCTGCGATTTTAAGACCTATTCGATTAACTATGGCTATAAGAAGCTAGGTAAACCTGTGGTGCCTGCCTACCGCCTACCTACTGAGGCCGAGTGGGAAATTGCCGCCAGAAATGGAGATCCTGATGTGATTTTTCCGTGGGAAGGCGACAAGATGATCCAGAAAAACGGACGTTACCGCGCCAACTTTAAGCCCGACGGAGGCTACGATGCTGACGGAGAGGTGTACACGGCGAAGGTGAAAAAC
>JAURFJ010000088.1 GCA_030834365.1 Flavobacteriaceae bacterium
TAATCGCATGGCATTCCCTATGTCTGGAGTTGATCCCTCACCGCTTGCAATCTTAGAGCCAACAGACAAGCCATTGGGAGCTACGATGTAACGCTTTTCTCCATCTTCAAACTGAGTCAAAGCAATAAATGCAGTTCTGTTTGGATCATACTCAATACTTAACACTTCAGCAGCACCCGCCTTGTTACGCTTAAAATCAATTAAACGGTAACGACGCTTATGACCTCCACCTCTGTGAGATACAGTCATTTTACCTGATGAGTTACGGCCTCCCGTTCTTCTGACCGGAGTAAGCAATGACTTCTCAGGCGTCGAGGTTGTAATGGCGTCAAAGCCATTGACCACCTTAAAGCGTTGTCCTGGAGTTATTGGTTTTAATTTTCTAACCGACATCTGTTCGTATTATAGATTACTGTAAAAATCAATGGCATCTCCTTCTGCCACATCAACAATAGCTTTCTTAATGGCATTGGTTTTACCATGTTGTATACCCGTTTTAGTATAGCGTGTTTTACGCTCAGGACCATAATTCATGGTTCTTACTTTTTCAACGCGCACACCGTAAGCCTTTTCAACAGCCTCTTTAATCTGAAGCTTATTGGCTTTAGGGTCAACGATAAATCCGTAACGGTTAAACAGCTCGCTGTCTGCCGTCATTTTTTCTGTAATAATTGGTTTTATCAATACACTCATGACCCCCATTATTTGGTTAAACTCTCTTCAATTAAAGCAACTGCGGCCTCAGAAACTACAATATTTGATGCATTCATTATATTGTAAGTATTTAAATCTGAGGTAGTTACAACTTTAGATTGCTCTAAATTTCGAGACGACAAATATACATTTTTGTTAGCGTCTGCCAACACGAAAAGCGACTTTTTATCTTGAATGCCCAATGATTCCAACAGACCAACAAAACTTTTGGTACGTGGCGAATCAAATTGAAAATCTTCAATAATGTGTAAAGCCTGACCTTGAGACTTCAAACTAAGGGCCGACTTTCGAGCTAGACGCTTTACATTTTTATTCAATTTTTGCTCGTAAGCGCGCGGACGTGGACCGAAAATACGACCCCCTCCTCTAAACACCGGAGACTTTATTGAACCGGCACGAGCCGTACCCGTACCTTTTTGCTTTTTAAGCTTGCGGGTACTACCAGCGATCTCGGCGCGTTCTTTAGCCTTATGTGTTCCTTGACGTTGGTGTGCCAAATACTGCTTAACATCTAAATAAATAGCGTGTTCGTTTGGCTCAATTCCAAAAACAGCGTCAGAAAGGTTGACCTTTCTGCCTGTAGCTTTTCCGTTGCGATCTAAAACTTCTAGTTCCATTATTTCTGCACTGTTACGTATGCGTTCTTGTGACCAGGAACACAGCCTTTTACTACAATAAGATTCTTTTCGGTATCGATCTTTACCACCTGAAGGTTTTCTACAGTAACCGTATCACCACCCATTCGGCCAGCCATACGAATACCTTTGAATACACGAGCAGGATAAGAGGCGGCTCCAATAGAACCAGGAGCTCTCAGCCTGTTGTGCTGACCGTGCGTAGACTGACCAACACCGGCAAAACCGTGACGTTTTACAACACCCTGAAATCCTTTACCCTTAGAAGTGCCGATGACATCGACAAACTCCCCTTCGTTAAAAAGCGATACATCAAGTGTATCACCTAAGGCGTGTTCACCATTAAAATTCTGGAATTCGACGATCTTCTTCTTTGGAGAAGTTCCGGCTTTCTTTGCATGACCGATTTCGGCCTTAGTAGCACGTTTTTCTGCCTTGTCATCGAAACCCAGTTGAAGCGCATTATACCCATCAACCTCTTCGGTTCTGACTTGGGTAACCACGCATGGTCCAGCTTGTATGACGGTACAAGGAATGTTCTTTCCGTTCTCGTCAAAGATGCTGGTCATGCCGATTTTCTTTCCTATTAACCCAGACATTCTATTTATTGTTTTTAATTAATAACTCTTTTCAAAAAAATTGGGTCAAGAAAATAGCTGACCCAGATTCTTTTCTTTCACCGTTTTTCTTAAACCTTCGTTTAAGACATGTAACATTCGAGCAAATGCTCGAACCTTATACCTTGATCTCTACCTCAACTCCACTAGGAAGTTCGAGCTTCATAAGCGCATCAATGGTTTTTGATGACGAGCTATAGATATCGAGCAACCTTTTGTAAGAGCTCAACTGAAACTGCTCACGCGATTTTTTATTAACGTGAGGAGATCTCAATACGGTGAAGATCTTCTTATTTGTTGGCAGTGGAATAGGACCTGTAACTACAGCCCCTGTAGTCTTCACTGTCTTAACGATTTTCTCGGCAGACTTGTCTACCAAGTTGTGATCGTATGATTTTAGTTTAATTCTAATCTTTTGACTCATGGCCGTAAAATAATTTCGTTAAACTCCTTTTGAAGCCTTAATGACCTCTTCAGAAATATTCGGAGGAGTTTCGGCGTAATGTGAAAATTCCATAGTTGAGGTAGCTCTACCCGAAGAAAGTGTTCTCAGCGAAGTCACGTATCCGAACATTTCAGAAAGCGGAACTAGTGCCTTAACTACTTTAGAACCCGCTCTATCGTCCATATTTGTAACCTGACCGCGTCTGCGGTTCAAATCACCAACGATATCACCCATGTTCTCTTCAGGAGTTAACACCTCCAATTTCATAATCGGCTCAAGGATTACTGCTTTAGCAGCTCGAGCAGATTCCTTATAACCAAGCTTGGCAGCCAATTCGAATGACAACGCGTCTGAATCCACCGGGTGGAAAGATCCGTCCTTCAGCGTAACTTTCATGCTATCCATCTCAAATCCGGCTAAAGGACCGTTTTTCATGGCCTCTCTAAAGCCCTTCTCAACAGATGGGATGTATTCTTTAGGAATATTACCTCCCTTAACCTCGTTGACAAACTCTAAGCCCACTTTGCCTTCGCTAGCAGGTTCTATGGCAAAAACGATGTCGGCAAATTTACCGCGACCACCTGTCTGCTTTTTGTATACCTCACGGTGATTGGCTTGGGCGGTTAGTGCCTCTTTGTATTCAACTTGAGGTTGACCTTGGTTTACTTCTACCTTAAACTCACGACGCATACGGTCTACAATGATGTCTAAGTGAAGCTCACCCATTCCAGAAATAATGGTTTGACCCGAAGCTTCGTCTGTTTTCACCTGGAAAGTCGGATCTTCTTCAGCCAATTTAGCTAAAGCCATACCCATCTTATCTACATCAGCTTTGGTTTTAGGCTCAACTGCAATACCGATAACCGGTTCTGGGAACACCATGCTCTCAAGAACAATTGGATGCTTTTCATCAGATAGCGTATCACCCGTTTTAATGTCCTTAAATCCAACAGCAGCACCAATGTCTCCAGCAGAGATCGAATCGATCGCATTCTGCTTGTTCGAGTGCATTTGGTAGATGCGCGAGATACGTTCTTTGTTACCTGAACGGTTATTCAATACGTATGATCCAGCATTTAAAGTGCCTGAATAAGCTCTAAAGAATGCGAGTCTTCCCACGAAAGGATCAGTGGCTATTTTAAAAGCAAGGGCTGCAAAAGGTTCTTTGGCATCCGGCTTACGTGAAACTTCTTTTTCGGTATCTGGATTCGTACCGACAATCGCTTCTTTATCAAGCGGAGAAGGCAGGTATCTGCAAACCGCATCTAGTAAGAATTGGACACCTTTATTTTTGAATGATGAACCACAGATCATCGGAATAATACTCATATCCATAACTGCAGCTCTTAGAGCAGCGTGAACTTCTTCTTCTGTGATCGAATCTTCGTCTACGAAGAACTTCTCCATGAGCGAATCATCATATTCAGCAACGGCTTCGATAAGAGCAGCTCTATACTGCTTAACCTCATCTTGCATGTCAACAGGAATATCCACCACATCGAAAGTAGATCCGAAATTATCGTCGTGCCATACAATGGCGCGGTTCTTAACCAGGTCAACTACCCCTTTAAAGTCAGCTTCATCACCTATAGGAAGAACGATAGGAACAGCGTTTGACTTCAACATTTCTCGCACCTGATTGCACACGGCTAAAAAGTTGGCACCTTGGCGGTCCATCTTATTCACAAAGCCCATGCGCGGCACCTTATAATTATCTGCTAGTCTCCAATTCGTCTCAGACTGAGGTTCTACACCATCAACCGCACTAAACAAAAAGACCAATCCGTCAAGGACGCGAAGAGAACGGTTTACCTCAACGGTAAAATCAACGTGCCCGGGGGTGTCAATGATGTTGAAATGATACGACTTTGCATCGGCCATCGGCTGACCGTTTTCGGTAGGAAACATCCAAGAACAAGTAGTGGCAGCCGAGGTGATCGTAATACCTCTTTCTTGCTCCTGCTCCATCCAGTCCATGGTAGCCGCTCCGTCGTGAACTTCTCCAATTTTATGGCTCACACCTGTGTAAAAAAGAATACGCTCTGTTGTCGTTGTCTTTCCAGCATCAATGTGCGCTGCAATTCCAATGTTACGAGTAAGTGATAAATCTCTTGACATGATTACAATTAGAATCTAAAGTGTGAGAATGCCTTGTTTGCTTCGGCCATTTTATGCGTATCCATGCGCTTTTTAACTGCGGCACCTTCTTCTTTTGCTGCGGCAAGAATTTCACCTGCCAATTTTTGAGCCATAGATTTCTCGTTGCGCTTGCGTGAATAGCTGATAAGCCATTTCATGGCTGTTGAAATCTTGCGATCTGGACGAATAGGCATAGGAATCTGAAAGGTAGCACCACCAACACGACGGCTTCTCACTTCAACGTGAGGCATCACGTTAGAAAGGGCATCTTTCCAAATTTCTAAGGCCGACTTCTCCTCGTCGGTTTTTTTCTCGTTTACGATATCAATAGCATCGTAAAAAATGCGAAAGGCAACTGATTTTTTGCCATCCCACATCATCATATTTACAAAACGTGTAACTAACTGATCACCAAATCGTGGATCTGGGAGCAACGGACGCTTCTTTGCTTGTCTTTTTCTCATGATACTGCTTCTTT
>JAURFJ010000089.1 GCA_030834365.1 Flavobacteriaceae bacterium
TCTTCATTTTGGGGCTCGCCGGCCATTGCAATGACTAACTTGCCTTGAACTTCTATATCGCCGTAATTGGAGTACTCAGGCGAATCAATTCCGTACCCGACAAAGACGGCTTCATAGCTTCCAGTTGCTGCTGAGAATGTTATAAAGTCTGTTCCGATAGTGTAAGATTGATCGTTTATTCTCAAACTTCCGCTTGGGGCTGTCGTGTAGGTTACCGGAACCTTCTGTAAGTAGTTGACGGTTCCGCTGGCCATGGGTATCCCTAAACTAGTGTATTGGGAGACTAAATACTCAACAGCCTTTTTTTGACCTGCAGTACCTGTTTCTCTGCCTTCAAAATCATCTGAAGCGTAGGTGTATAGGTGTTCTTTGAGTTCTTCTTCGGTGATCGTAGAGGCTAGATCGATTTGTTCTTGGTCGGAGGGCAACAAAACAACCTGAGTTTCTTTCTTTTCTGTTTTGCATGCGGCCACTGCCAACAGTGCCGACAAAAAGAGGAGTTTAGTTTTCATCATTTAGAAATTTTAGCAGCCTGAAGATAACGTAAAATCACACTACTAAGCGATTAAAATGCGGTATTTTTGGGGCATGAAAATGCGGTTAATATGTGTTTTTTTGGGTCTAGTTCAATCGGTATTGGGTCAGAACAATGACTTTAAAACAGTTGATGATTTTGATTTAAACGGATGGGTTAAAAGCTGTGAAATTCAAACAGCTTACGGTTCAGAGATATTACACTTTAATCGAGACCGTTCGCTAAAGAAGATAGTAACGCTTTTCAATGAGCTCGATAGGGAGCAGATCACCTTTACCTATAAGGACCAGGCCTTGTCTGAAAAAATCATTGAGGTTTTTCGCGAAAACGCGCTCAGAAAAGAACTCTCGTTTTATCATAAATTTTCACATAACGATCGCATTTACGAAGAACTTATCTTTTCTCTTGAAGGAGTCCTTGTTGCTCGAAATCAAATCGAAGTTGATTCATTGGGAAATACGCTAAAAAGTTTATCTGAGAGTCCAGATCAACAGACCGTTCAACTTATGGAAAAAAGAATGTCTTCTGCCGTAGATTCGGTGTTCACCTATAGCGATGAGCGACTTACCGCACTAGAGGTACTCAAAAGAAACCCCACAACCCAAAAGGTGATCGAGCAATTGGAGGTGAGTTACACTGACTCGGTGATTGCTCGAAAAGTGTACACTTTTTTCGATCAGTTTTCTTTACCCATTAGCGTAGTTGATTCGATGTTTGACAGCCAGACTGCCGACTTCGTGTCTGCGCAAGTTCGGCGTTATTCGTATACAAATAAGCGCCTAATGGCCACCGTAGAAACTACTGGCAACCAATCGCTAAAAAAAACGTACGTCTATCAATTAGATAACTCCGATCCTTCAAACTGGGTCAAACGCATAGAGCAGCCCTCAAATCAGTACATCACAAGAAGAATAATTTATTACTCCGAAAATGACAGCATCGCTAAGTGAAAAAGAAATTCTAGAGCGCTGTAATGCGCGTAAGGCTAATACTTTAATGCAAACACTTGACATCGAATTTGTTGCAGTAGATGGCGAAAGTTTGACGGCCAAAATGCCCGTAAATTCCTCTGTTTTACAACCCGACGGGGTGCTTCATGGCGGGGCCACAGCCGCTCTTATTGAGACCGTAGGGAGTGTCGCTGTATTTGTGTTTAAAGATACGTCTAACCTTATGGTGCGAGGCATTGAACTCAACGCCAATCACCTAAAAGGGGTTCGCTCGGGTAATGTGTATGCTACGGCCAAAGCACTTCATTTAGGAAGAACCACTCAACTTTGGGAAATTAAAGTAGTGGATGATCAAGGGCAGCTGGTATCCGTTGGAAAATTGACCACCTTAACTCTTGAGAAGCCTCTTCAATGATGCAGATTAAAGGAGCTTCCTTTTTAGAGCGTTGTTTAGCGCAAAAGATTCCTTTTTTAGGGTGTATGCGTCCGAATAGCACTCAGGTCGAATGGTACACCTTAGGTAAAATGACTTTCGATCAATCCCAGTTGGCTATTGAAAAGGGCTCAGAGGTGTTTGTGGTGCAGCCTTATGATCGCGCTCAAAACGCCAGCCATTTCAGCCTTACGTCCATTACCGGGGCTGCTATAGATCGATTAGACGATGCTCAGTCTGAGTCTTCAGCCGCAGAATATGTTATTTCAGCCGATCAAGCGGAAGCTTACGATCGCATGCTCCAAAAGGCCGTTGCCCGTATCAACGAAGGAGAATTAGACAAGGTTGTGCTCTCTCTGCGCCTAGCTCTAGCAAATCCATCTGAGGTTTATCTAAACATTCGGAACCTGTTCACGCCCGATGCAAAAGACTCATTTAGGTACATTTTTTGGTTAAACGAAGGGGTTGTCTGGGTTGGAGATACTCCTGAGACGCTTTTGACCCGCCAGCACAATCGCGTTCAAACGGTCGCCCTTGCCGGAACGAGAAGGCGCGATGACCTGAAACGTGACGACTTTGCATCTAAAGAATTTGAAGAACAGGGTTTTATTGTAGCCGAATTGAAGCAGCGACTGGCTTCATTTGTGGAGCGTGTTCAGTTGTCTGATCGCCAACCGGTTTCGGCTCAAAACTTGGTACATTTAAAGACCACCTTAGAGGGCATCTTAGTAGAGGACTTCTCAGACGAAGAGCTTTTAGCGGCCTTGCACCCTACGGCTGCAGTTTGCGGGTTTCCGCGCGAAAAGGCACTGGCGCTTATTTCTACCCTTGAGCATCATGATAGAGAGTTGTACGCCGGATACATGGGGTTTAGATCAGCGGCCAAATCGTCCTATTTCGTCAATTTACGTTGTGCCCGAATAGATCAATCAGCTATAGATCTCTTTGTAGGTGCTGGCATTACTGCTCAATCTGTTTCTAAAAAGGAGATTGATGAGATTCAATCAAAAACGGCAACCATAATGCGCTTGATCGCGTTTAAATGAGGTAATATGCGCCCGGTGAAGTACCTTTGCTAGTCTATATGTATAGCGCAATTCCATCGGCCTTTCTGCTTACCCAGGCGTTGAAATTTTACGGAATCAACCAAGTGGTTATTTCTCCCGGCTCTCGGAATGCTCCACTCATTCTCAGTATAGCCACTGACCCAGATTTTCAAGCATTCAGTGTTATAGACGAGCGATCTGCAGCCTTTTATGCACTCGGCAGGGCTATGGCTAGTAAATCACCTGTCGCCTTGATATGTACCTCGGGTTCTGCACTGTTAAACTATTATCCAGCCATAGCAGAGGCCTATTACAGCCAGATTCCATTAGTGGTGATATCCGCCGATCGTCCGTCGTATAAAATCGATATAGGAGATGGGCAGACCATTCGGCAAAATGATGTGTTCGCTTCACTCATAGGACCTTCGTTTAAGCTCGAACAAGATGTGGAGCACAACGCCAAAGAGATTGCTCGATTTTCTTCAGAACTGTTGCTAATGGACCAGGCCTCAGTTGAACGTGTCAACCTCAATCGCATTACCGAAGCTATTGGGTTAATGCGCCAGCACCGCATACCCGTTCACATAAATAGTCCATTTGAAGAACCGCTTTATGAAAGTGTTTTAGAGCCACCAACTGTTTATGAGATGCCCTCGATACACTTAAAAGAAGAGGTGAGGCCACTAAATCAAGAAAATAGAGACCTGCTTGCAGACGTGGTTAGTGCAAGCTCAAAAAGAGTACTGGTGCTTGTTGGAGTATGGGATCCCTTGCCCCTAGAGGTTGAGCAACTGAAAACGATAGTTAACCACTTTGGTGCGCTTTTGCTCACAGAGACCACATCAAATCTTAAAGATACAGTCGCAATTGACTCTATAGATACGTTGCTGGCTCCGCTAGAGCAACACCCCTTAAGTGCTGAGCTGATTGAAAAGCTTATGCCAGAGGTGGTTTTCACCATAGGCGGACTGGTGGTTTCCAAAAAGATAAAAGCCTTGTTACGCAAAAGACAAGGGCTCGCACATGTTCACATAGGTCGGGGTAGGGCGCTAAATACCTTCAATAGCTTAAAGGGTAGTTTAGATCTTGGCGTCTTATACGACTATACCCAAACGCTCGAACTTAGCGCAGATACATCTTATCGCGACTACTGGATGGCCTACTATTTGAATTTAAACGATAAACGGAAGGCCTTCGCGGCCAAAGCGCCTTTTAGCGATTTCAGTGTTTTTGCTAAACTACTACCTGCAATATCTGAAGACGTAGTGGTTCACTTTTCAAATAGCTCAGCCATACGCTATGCTCAATTTTTCAGTTCTAGAGCAAAAATGCAGTTCTGTAATAGAGGTACCAGCGGTATTGAGGGCAGCACTTCAACTTCTGTGGGATATGCTTCGTTTATGGGAGATAAAACGTTGCTGATAAGCGGAGATTTAAGCTTTCTTTACGACAGCAACGCATTGTGGAATAATCCTGTGCCTAGTAACTTTAGAATTGTGGTGGTAAACAATAGGGGCGGGGGTATTTTTAGAATTCTACCTCAGGCCCAAAAAACGCCTAGATTTGAAGACTTTTTAGAAACAAAACACAACCGTACAGCCCAATCCATAGCACTAGAAAACCATTTCGAATATCTAGAGGCCCGCTCCTTAGATGAACTTGCCGAATGCTTAAATGGCTTTTTTGATGAATCAGCTAGCCCCAAACTTTTAGAGGTGTTTACCCCATCAGATCTGAATGAAAAAGTGCTATTTGACTACTTTAAATCACTTTTATGATAGGTATTGGATACAAAAATAACCTCAGCGCATCTCACCAGACTCCGCAAGGATGGTATTTGTGTGACGATGAAGAGACTGAAATACTCTTACCCAATAAAGAGGTTCCGGCAACGCTGAAACAAGGTGACGAATTAGAGGTATTCTGTTATCTCGATCACGATGAGCGACCAATAGTTTCGTTAAAGATGCCCTTAATTGAGCGCGACAAGGTAACCGTTCTCAAGGTGGCTGAAACT
>JAURFJ010000008.1 GCA_030834365.1 Flavobacteriaceae bacterium
TATAGTAGATGAGGTAGATTCTGTGCTTATCGACGATGCGCGTACTCCCCTTATCATCTCTGGACCAGTTCCAGAGGGAGAGCGTCACGATTTTGATAAACTGAAACCTAGAGTGAGTGACTTAGTTCAACGTCAACGCACCGAACTAACAGCTACACTAGCAGAGGCTAAGAAGAAAATTCAGGCAGGCGATCTCAAAGAAGGTGGATTCTTGCTATTAAGAGTGCACCGAGGGCTTCCAAAAAACAAGGCCCTCATCAAATTTCTAAGTGAAGAAGGTAACCGTCAGTTACTGCAAAAAACCGAAAGTTTTTACCTTCAAGACAATGCCAAAGAAATGGCTAAGGTTGACGCCGAGCTGCTTTTTACCATAGAAGAAAAAAACAATCAAATAGAGCTCACCGAAAAAGGTATTAAAACCCTATCTAACGAAGAAGATCAGCAATTCTTTGTTCTACCCGATATCGGAGGAGAAATAGCCGCAATTGAGCGCCTAGGCTTGTCTGCTGAGGAGGAGGCCAGTAGAAAAGAGCAGCTGTTCAAGGATTTCTCGATTAAGAGTGAGCGCATTCACACCCTCACTCAATTACTGAAGGCTTATACCCTATTTGAAAAAGACGTAGAATACGTGGTTATCGACAATAAGGTTAAAATTGTCGACGAACAAACAGGCCGTATCATGGACGGGAGACGCTATTCTGACGGACTGCACCAGGCCATTGAAGCGAAAGAAAATGTCAAAATAGAGGCGCTCACCCAGACCTTTGCGACGATTACCCTTCAGAATTACTTCAGAATGTATAGCAAACTCTCGGGTATGACCGGAACCGCAGTTACCGAAGCTGGAGAATTTTGGGAGATCTATAAACTTGACGTAGTTGAGATACCTACTAATCGACCCATTTCACGAGACGATAAAGACGATCTGATCTACAAAACCAAACGCGAAAAATACAATGCCCTTATTGAGGAGGTGGTTAAACTATCGGCTCAGGGAAGACCTGTGCTTATAGGGACCACTTCGGTAGAGGTTTCAGAGCTTGTTTCTAAGCTTCTGTCAGTGCGTAAGATCAATCATAATGTACTAAACGCTAAACTGCACAAAAAAGAAGCCGATATAGTTGCGGAGGCCGGAAACGCGGGTGTGGTAACCATAGCCACCAATATGGCCGGAAGGGGTACCGACATCAAACTCAGTGAAGCCGTCAAGCAAGCCGGGGGTCTAGCCATTATTGGAACAGAGCGACACGATTCTAGAAGGGTTGACAGACAGCTCAGAGGTAGGTCGGGGCGCCAGGGAGACCCAGGAAGTTCGCAATTTTACGTTTCATTAGAAGATAACCTAATGCGGCTTTTTGGTTCTGAGCGCATGGCCAAAATAATGGACAGAATGGGCTTAAAAGAAGGTGAAGTTATTCAGCACAGCATGATGACCAAGTCTATAGAACGTGCTCAAAAGAAAGTCGAAGAAAACAATTTTGGTATTCGCAAACGTCTTCTGGAGTATGACGATGTAATGAACGCTCAACGAGAGGTCATCTACAAGCGAAGAAAACACGCACTCTCTGGCAATCGATTAAAAGTGGATGTAGCCAATATGATTTTCGATACCTGCGAGGCAATTGTAGAACAAACGAAGGCTGCAGAGGACTACAGAGATTTTCAATTTCAGATCATTAGCCTCTTCGGAATCACTGAAATTGCAGACGAACAGCATTTTCTAAAGTCTTCAACGAGTGCCCTGACTGATGAGCTTTATTCACAAGCCTATCAAGCCTACGAGCAAAAATTACAAGAGCACGCTCAGGTAGCTCTTCCGGTGGTACAAAACATCATCAATAACCCGGCGAACAACTATAAGCGCATAGTTGTTCCGTTTAGCGATGGAGAAAAAACGATGCAGATTGTCACCGATCTTGAAAAGGCCAGCATCAGTAACGCTGTTAGTTTGGTTGAAGATTTCGAGAAAAACAGCGCACTTGCCCTTATCGACGAAGCCTGGAAAGATCATCTTAGAAAGATGGATGAGCTGAAGCAATCGGTTCAGCTTGCTGTGCACGAGCAAAAGGATCCGTTACTTATTTATAAGTTCGAGGCCTTTGAACTTTTTAAGGCGATGCTTGCAAAGGTTAATAGAGAGCTATTAAGCTTCTTATTAAAGGCCCGCATTCCTTCTGAGCAACAACGACCTATTAGCGATGTTAGTGCGCTGAGAAAGCCCAAAAACGAAAAGCTGAACGTTTCAAAAGAATCGGTTTTAAATACCGAAGAATTGGCGCAAAGACAACGTGAGGCCGCTTTAGGAGCTTCAAGTGCTCGACGGTCCGTGGCAGAAACGGTTACTCGAGAAAATCCTAAAATTGGACGCAACGAGCGCGTAACGATTGTACATACGCTAAGCGGGGAAGAAAAGGAGGTAAAATACAAACAAGCCGAGCCCCTTCTGCAGTCTAAAGAATGGGTGATGAAGTCTTAACCTATGTCAAAGTCACCTAAAGAGCGTTGGGTTGTACAGAGAGAAATTCTTTTGAGGCTCAACTACATGGCCGTATTAATTTGTTCAGCCACAGCGATTAAGCTGGCCCTAGAGCAATCCTATAATGTGATTTTTTTTGCAGCTACTGCCTTCGCTATTTTACTGTTCGTCAATGCCAAAGCACTTAAACCTCAGAAACATGTATAAACACCTTCTTCTATTTAGTGCAGTATTATTTTTATCCTGTGCATCTAATGCCCAGAACGAAAATAGAAGCTACCCCATTCAAGATGAATCGCTAGAGGTGGCCTATTTTGCCTCTGGCTGTTTTTGGTGTGTAGAGGCCATTTTTGAAAGCGTGAAAGGAGTTGAAGAGGCCATATCGGGCTATGCGGGCGGAACCGAAAAAAATCCTACTTATCGACAGGTCAGCTATGGACAGACTACCCACGCAGAGGCTGTGGCGGTTTATTACGATCCGACGGTAGTTAGTTTTCAGGAGCTGCTAACCGTGTTTTTCGTGTCCCATGACCCTACCACCCTAAATCGCCAAGGGCCAGATCGCGGAACGCAATACCGATCAATCGCATTTTATTCATCTGCTTCCGAGAAACAGTATATTGAGGCCTATATTGAGGCCTTGACTCAATCCAACGTTTACGATAAACCTATAGTAACCGAAATAAAGCCCTTTGACGTCTTCTACGAAGCAGAGGCCTATCACCAAAATTACGAGAAGAATCATCCGTACGATTCATACATCCTAAGTGTATCTATACCTAGATTGAATCGCTTTAAGGCCGCCCTTCCCGAACTATTAAAGACAGCTGACGCTCATGAGCACTAAGTCTGAAATCGTTACCCAAGAACTATTATCTATTGTGATTCCTGTCTTCAATGAAGAAGATAATGTCGCCCTATTGACCCAAAAGATTCACGAAAGCCTAGTCGATTACAGCTATGAAATCATATTTGTAAATGACTTTTCAACAGATCAGACCGTTCAGCGCATCAAACAACTCAAAGACCCCTTGGTGCACCTGATAGAGTTGAAAAAGAATTACGGACAAAGCCTTGCGCTAGCCGCCGGTATTGACTACGCGCACGGAGCGTACATCATAACGATGGATGGAGACCTACAAAACGATCCTTGTGATATTCCGCGAATGTTAAAAGTGGCTGTTGAGGAGCATTATGATTTGGTTACCGGAATTCGGCAAAAAAGAAAAGACAGTTGGCTAAAGACTGTGCCCTCAAAGGTGGCGAACTTTTTGGTTCGAAAAGTGACCAGTTTGTCTATTAAAGACAACGGATGCGCCCTGAAGGTATTCAGCAGAGATATAGCAAAAAACCTGAATCTCTACGGAGAAATGCACCGCTTCATCACGTTGCTCGCCTTTCTAGAGGGGGCCCAAATCAAACAGGTTCCTGTAAGTCACCACGCCCGTCATGCTGGCGTGTCAAAATACGGGCTCGAGCGCGTCTTCAAGGTAGTGGCCGATATGATGCTGCTGCTGTTTATTCGTAAATATTTGCAGCGCCCGATACACCTATTTGGCATCTTCGGATTCTTCCTCATACTCATAGGCCTTGGGGTCAACGCATGGCTTTTAGTCGAGAAATTCTACTTTGGTGAAGATATCGGACAGCGCCCCCTTCTTATATTCGGCCTGATGTTTATTCTCGCAGGCGTGCAATTGTTCACCATAGGCATAGTAATGGAGATGCTTATTAGAACCTATTACGAATCCCAAAATAAGCGTCCGTATCGTTTAAAAGGGGTTTGGAACGCCTCAACCGATTATAAACCCTAATCGGCATGAATAAACGGCTCTCTCAAGGCCTAAAAACAGCCCTTAAGGTGGTCGTCAGCGCAGCGCTGCTCTACTTGGTATCCTCAAAATTAGGAGTTGCCAATCTGTGGGAAACATTAAAGCAATCGAGTCTGATTAGCTTTGTAGGCGCCTTTGTTCTAGTGCTTGGTTCAAAATGGCTTTCGCACCTAAGGCTTCAATATTACCTCCGATCAATCGATTTGAGAATTCCTCAACTGACGCATTGGAAGCTCTACCTACAAGGCATGTTTTACAACTTATTTTTACCCGGAGGAATTGGCGGAGACGCCTACAAGGCCTTTGTACTCTCGCGACACTTCCCGGTAAAAATAAAACGGATAGTGGCGGCCCTATTACTGGATCGCTTAAGCGGCCTAGCGGCGCTAACCGCATTGACGCTTCTGTTATCGAGCCTATATTTCGGACTAAACGCTCAGCCGATTGATTCGGCACTAAAAGCTGTGCTACCCTTGATGCGCTTCGCGATTGTTTTGACGCCATTGGTCGTCTTAGCTTTTTACGCTTTTCATCGGATCTGGTTTAGTTATGCCCTAAGCGTATTCTACTCGACAACGGCGCTATCATTTGTCTTACAGGCACTTCAAGTTGTTGCCGCATATATACTGCTCTTGGGCTTGGGTAGATTTGAAAATGCCTGGCCTTTTTTGTTGATTTTTACCGTTTCGTCTATACTATCTGTGTTGCCCCTGAGCATTGGCGGAATAGGTCTGAGAGAAGTTACCTTCTTCTACGGAGCGCAATGGCTTCAACTCGATTCAGAAATGGCCGTAGCTCTCAGTGTACTGTTCTTTAGTATCAATGCCTTAGTGTCGCTCCTTGGCCTACCCTATCACTTTAAACCTGCCTTTAAATCCACCCCCTAAGGAATATAAAGGATGCGCTTTACCGCTAATTGCTGACTTCTAGTCGACCTATTCAAAAATCGAAAACTGAGCCTGGTTACTCGATAGTGCGCGGCACTCGCCTGTTCTACAGCAGACGGATGAGCTCGTTTAAACTCAGTATAATGAGTCTGGTCGACATAGATGTATGAATCCTTGGGCAAACCATTCAATTCATTTTGACTCAGCGGCACAGAAGATTTCTTTCGGCTAAAATCAAGAGCCCATATATAATCATCAGAATAATTATACAATGTCGCGTTAGTTGGAATCCGCTTGTGAAGTACTGATCCCGATTGATACTCGAGTAGATTGGGATAGAAATGAAAAAATCCGAGTAGATTGAAAAGAAGCGCCGAACTAAGCATCAAATAGAAGTGGCTGATTCTCTTGCTAAAATGAAGGTAGCCCATCAGTATCCACGACCCTAAAAAGAAAAGAGTGGTAAATAAATTGGGATTGAAAACGAGTAAAATGGCCACACTAGCTAGAAAATATACACCTACCAGTACAAAGCTAGAATAGGCGATTAATTTTCTCCAGATCCCTACAGGGGTAGCTTGCACTCCATGGGCAATCACCAGGGCAAACAGAGGCATAAGTACATTTAAATAATGTGGAAGTTTGAACTGCGAAAGGCTCATCAACAAAAACAATGGGATAAGCGCCAGAAAGGCAAACCAGATAGGTTTCAGCCTTATGGAAAGGGCGTTAATCGAGAATCGAAATCCCTGGACTACAACGTAAAAAGAGTACGGAAGCAGTACCCATAGTAACGTGTGAAAGAAAAAGAAAAATCCGTTTGAATTTTTACCGTGTCCTGTTCCGCTTAAGCGCTCAAAACTTTGATCCCACAAAATAAAACGCACTCCGCTTCGATCCGAAACACCGCGAATTACTTTCTCGGGATGAAGATCAAACTGCAAGTAATAGGCATAGAGTACAGGGCCGAGACTTAAGAAGAATACGATAAGGCCAACGATGATTTTATACGACCAAAGCACCCTCCACGATTTTTGAAGGTAGATATAGCTCAAAAAAGAAAAACCGATCACTACCAAGGCAAGCATTCCTTTAGTAGAGAACGCTATGGCAGCGGCAAATGCCGCTATTGCTATATCTGTCAATCGTTGAGTGTGCAAATAGGCCAAGAGTTTCCACATAGAAAAGGCCACAAAAGACACCAAAACGGTATCGGTTCTCAAATCAAAAGCGGCCAATAGCATGGTCTGGGTCGACAAGAAAACAAAAGCCGTAACACTTCCGAACGATTTGTTTTTCACTAAGCTACCTAATCGAAATAACGAATAGGCTCCCAATATCAAACTCAAGAAAGCCGGGAACCTATAGGCCCAAGGGGAATATCCGAATAACTCAAAACTAAGGGCGGCAAGCCAATAATGCATATGAGGCTTATCGAGATAGTCCACTCCATTTTTATACAGATGCCAGTAATCGTTTTCTTGGGCCATATTCATGGCCATCACGGCAAACTGGGCCGAGTCGTTTTCCATAAGAGGCATAAACAAGGCCGTTAGGTACAGCATACCTAGAAGTAACCATAATGCCCAATGAATTTTATGAATGCGCATCTGTTTTAAGAATCCATTTATTGTAAGCGAATGCAAATGCAGATCCCCAGAAAAGTCCAAAGGCGGTACCAACCACAATATCACTTAAATAGTGCGCTCCAAGATAAACCCTACTAAAGGCTAACAGAAAAGCCCAAAAGAACAACCATCGAAACGATTTATGAAACCTCATAAAGATGAGCGCAAAGAAGGTGGCTGCAGCAAATCCGTTTGAGGCGTGACCTGAATAGAAACTATACATGCCCCCGCAGTAATTCAGTGGCCTAAGTAGCGGTATAACCTCAGGGTCGTGGCAGGGTCTAAGACGCATAAATCCGTTCTTAAAGGCGTTGGTAAATTGATCAGAAACAGTAATCAACAGCACCGTAAATAAAACGAGTATTCCAAACCGCTTCCATCCCAAATAGCGCTGAGCCAAAAAGAGCATGACCAAGTAGAGGGGCAAACTGTTCTCTTTTTCGGTAATAATAAGCCAAAAACGATCTAAGAAAGGCGTTCCAAAACTTTGAACCCAGACTAAAAATGAGCGATCAATCTGTTGAATACATTCAAGCATCAGGCATCAAATGCTTCGATCTCTTTGTCGTAAAAGGTCAGGGCCTCTTCAATGAGTTTTACACTCTCCTCTTCAAGATCTGAAATGTCGTCATCGTCAAACGACTCAAACCAAGTAACCTCATCGTTAGCCACATTGAGCAAAAAGCGCGGATACTCGGTATGTAAAACAAAAACAGTGTCAGGATGATCAGAATTGTCGGCCAATAAAAATCTAGGAAGTGACATAGTGAATGCGGTGTGTTTTAGATAAATACTGAAATCGAAGGTACAACAATAAGGCGGAGACCGTAAGCCCCAGGGTAAGCCCAATCCAAATGCCTTGAGTAGCTAATGAGGTGTGTAATCCAAGATAATAGGATACAGGAAATCCGATAATCCAATAGGCTACAAATGTAATGTAGGCGGTAAAATTAACATCTTGCATACCCCTTAAGGCTCCGATGATCACCACCTGAAGCCCATCAAAAACCTGAAAAATGGCCGCCCATAACAAGAGATCACTGGCCAGGCCCATTACAAACAAGTTGTCGGTGCGATTTAAGGGGTCATTCGCATCTAAATACAAAGCCGGCAACACCTCTCTGGCCGCCAGAAAGCCTAAGGCAAATACGAGTTCGATAACAAGGGTTAGAAAAAAAATCGACTGGGCTACTTCATTTAACCTCTTGTAATCGCGTTTGCCACGCTGGTTACCCACACGAATCATCGCAGCTACATTTAAACCAATGCCCACCATGTAAGTCATCGAGGCCAAGTTGAGTGCGATTTGATTGGCTGCCTGATGCATCGTTCCTAAGATACCACTCAACCAAATGGCCGAGGTAAACAGAGTGACTTCAAAGAAAACTTGAAACGAAGAGGGTAATCCTAAAGCCAAAATGCGTCTTGAGAATCGCCAGCTGACTACACTCCATCTGAGTTCCGAAAGTAAAGGAGCAAAAAAGGTGGAGCCCTTCAGGAACACGATCAGCAGCAACAGCATTACTATTCGTGAAATCAAGGTGCCTAAGGCGGCCCCTGCAACCCCCATTTCTGGAAAGCCAAAGTTTCCGAAGATTAATACGTAATTCAGTAACACATTGAGAAGGTTACCTATGATTGAAGCGTACATGGGTAAACGGGTGCGAGACAGCCCATCGCAAAGCTGTTTTATCGCTTGAAAGAGCATGAGCGGAATCAACGATACCCCAACAATAGTCAAAAAGGGTACTGCAAAAACCAATACCTCTTCGGGCTGCTGCATCTGATAGAGCAAGGGCACAGAGAGAAAGACAACACCGGTGAGTACTAGCCCCACTACAGCGCAGATCAGCACTCCGTGCTTAAAGACCTTCTTTATCTCAAATTGTTTCTTAAACCCATCAGCCTCAGCTATAAGTGGAGTTATAGCTGTTGAGAGACCTAGCCCCACTGACATGGCAATAAAAAGAAAGCTATTTCCCAGTGAAACCGCAGCAAGCTCCGCAGGGCCCAACCGCCCTACCATAATATTATCGGCAAAGGCCACTAAGGTGTGACCCAACATTCCGAGAATTACAGGAGCGGCGAGGTTAATATTGTAAGGAACCTCGGCTAAATGCTTTTTTATAGAAGTAATCATTGGTTTTTTGCAGCTTTCCAAAGTTCATCCATCTCCTCTAAAGTCATATCAGCTAGCATTTTGTTTGATGCACGCGCTTGCTCTTCGATAAATTGAAAACGCTTTATGAATTTTTTATTGGTGCGCTCTAGCGCATTCTCGGGATTAATTTTCAGAAACCGAGATAGATTGATCATTGAAAATAAAAGGTCTCCGAACTCTTGCTCCATATGTTCTTTATGGTCACGCGCTATTTCGACCTCAAACTCATCCCATTCTTCTTTCACCTTAGCTAGCACATCAGCGGTATGCTCCCACTCAAATCCTACGCCTGCGGCCTTTTCTTGAATGCGTTGCGCCTTAATCACCGATGACAATCCTCTTGGCACACCTTCGAGCACCGAGGTCTTACCCTCTTTAAGCTTTATCTTTTCCCAATTCTTCTTTACGTCTTCTTCACTGCTCACCTTGACGTCTGCGTATATGTGCGGATGGCGCACAATCAACTTTTCGCAAATTCCGTTCGCAATAGTCGCTACATCAAAAGCCCCTGCTTCTTCCCCTAGCTTGGCGTAAAAGACGATGTGCAACAAAAGGTCACCCAATTCTTTACGCACCTCTTCTAGGTCATTATCGGCAATGGCGTCAGACAATTCGTAAGTCTCCTCTATGGTCAGGGTGCGCAACGATTCAAAAGTCTGCTTGCGATCCCACGGACATTTTTCACGAAGGTCATCCATGATATCTAACAAACGTGAGAAGGCTTCGAGCTGAAGTTTACGATCTTTTTCAGGCATTAGCGAGCACTTAGGGTTAGTCTATTACTATTAATGGTCGGAGGCAACTCTTCAGTCTGAACTCCGAAGCGCAGATGAAACCGATTTTCGGCCACATTCAAATCTATATCAAGAGTGTCCAATAACGTCTCGCCTGGCTGCAGTGTTAACGCACTAATAACCGTTTTCTCTTTAATAATACGCTCTCCCTCTAACAGATAGGCGTTTAACTTAACCGCACTAGCTGATTCTGAGCGCAGCTCGAAACTATAGGTGTTGTGAATAGTCAAGGCAAATCGCCCATCAGCCAACGGCTCAACCGCAACGGCCAACTTATCGAATGCCCTAAATCGGTCAACAAATCGGTAGTAAATGCGCGCGTTGTTTGATGCTGTATAGGTCTTAAACTTGTCTTGGTTTCTTTTGTGGTGAACCACTAATACCTTCTTGTCTCTGAAGGTTTGTTCGCCATCCCAATAATCAAACTGCGTGTTATTAAAGTATACGGTACTTAATGTGTGGGCCGTCTTACCCGAATAAAACTGGTATCTAGAGGCGTTTTCATAGCTGTTAATAAACACAATGGGGTGACCTTCAGATAACGCATCTAACTCTTTGGCCCAATTATCCCAATTATGAAGGGGTTCAAGCTCACCGCTCAGCGACTTCGGAAGAAAATCAACACTGAGGTAGACCCGAAATAAAACGAAAAAGAACAATGAAAACCGACTAAGTCGCCTCAACCACAACCCTAAAGCAGCCGATTGAGAAAGCGGTTCAAATGCAAGGATCATTAAGGGTACGAGTGCTACGCTGGTCCAGTGTTTATGTATAAACACTTTAAACGATTGAAACAAAAAAAAGATAAGCACACCAAAAAATACCCACTTAAGGGCGCGATTGAGGTCGCTTTTCGCGCTTTTCTTGAAGAGTGCTATAAAGAGGGGGATACTCACCAATGGTCCTAGAACCAAGGGTTGGGAAATCAGGTATGACACTACATTAGCTGTCTTAAAACTAATATCAGCTCGGTCGTTGAGGTGAAAGATAAAACTAGACCAATCGTTGAGGTAAAGCCAGTAAATATGAGGGCTTAAGAGCAGTAAGCTCAAGATAACAATACCCCAAAAAGAGGGCTTAAATACCAACTTAGGGTTAGACAGCAGGGTAAAAAACACAATTAATACACCGTGGTACTTACTGAGCAGCATTCCGGCAATGGCTATTGAAACACCTAAGACCTCTTGCCAGCGCTCGCGCTCAACGTAACGTTTATAGAACCAAAAAAACAAGGTCTCAAAGAAGAGGAGCGGAACATCAGTCTTTATCAAGAAACTACCTGCGTGCACTGCAAGCAGACCAACCACCATAAACAGAAATAGCCTGATGTGCTTCTTTCCGCAGAGGTCGTATAGAAACCAAATAGTAGCTGTACTCAGTAGGCTGGAGAATAGGCGTGCGCCAAATTCACCTGGGCCTAGCAATGATCCTAAATACGAAAAGAAGGCCACTGCAGGAGGATGATCGAGATATCCCCATTGCAAATTTCTAGAAAACAGCCAGTAATAGGCTTCCTCTCCTGATAGCGGCATTAATCCGCCCTGAATAGCTCCGGCCAAAAACCAGATTGCCAGAAACACATAAAGGGTGTTTGGATGTTCTTTAAGCGCGTATCTCATACTGCAGATTCAAGGCGAAAATAAGGCTTTTAAGCACGATGCCTATGAAATTACTCCAGATCCGATGAGTTCGTCTTCAAGATACCAGGCTGCAAATTGGCCCGGAGTGATCGCCGACTGCTTGCGCTCGAAACGCAGGTATACCCCTCCCCTTTCGTTATCGGGAATAAGCGTTGCGGCCTCTAAAGGCTGACGGTAACGTATACGGGCTTTGACCTGCGTCACATGCTTCAGGTCTTCACGCACATTGTGCAGGTCGCTTGATTCGATATACAAGGTGTCTCTCCACAAGGCCCAATGGTCGCTACCTTGACCCACGTAGACCAGATTTTCAACGGTATCAATACCGATAACAAAGAGCGGATCTTTTGTTCCGCCTACCGCTAGTCCCTTACGCTGACCTATGGTGAGAAAATGAGCTCCCTGATGAATTCCTCTTTCAATGCCCATATCGGGGCGAAAACGATACGATTCACTTCGACCCTGAAGGTCTTCTTTCTCTTCTAAACCCTCTGGCCTATCCGTGATTTCAATGATGCGCCCTTTCTTAGGTGCCAAGCGCTGCTGCAAGAATTCGGGAAGCCGAACCTTGCCTATGAAACACAGGCCTTGAGAATCGCGTTTTTCTGCCGTAATCAAGTTAGCCTCTCTTGCGATAGATCTTACCTCAGCCTTCTGCAAGTGGCCTATGGGAAATAAACTCTTAGCGAGTTGGTGTTGGCTCAGCTGGCACAAAAAGTACGACTGATCTTTAGCCCGATCTAAACCAGACAATAAGCGATAAATGGGCTTGCCATCGCTAACCACTTCTTCGCGCCTGCAATAGTGACCAGTCGCCACAAAATCGGCGCCTAAAGCGAGAGCTTGTTTCAAGAAAACGTCAAATTTTATTTCGCGATTACACAACACATCGGGGTTCGGTGTGCGACCCGATTGGTATTCGGCAAACATATAGTCTACGATGCGTTTTTTGTACTCTTCGCTCAGATCGATAGTCTGAAAAGGTATCTGAAGCCGATCGGCTACGATAAGGGCGTCATTGGAGTCTTCAAGCCATGGACACTCATCTGAAATAGTCACCGAATCGTCGTGCCAATTTTTCATGAATAGCCCAATGACCTGGTAGCCTTGCTTCTTAAGCAGATAGGCAGCCACGCTAGAGTCAACTCCTCCTGAAAGGCCAACTACTACCTTAGTCTCTGAAATGGGCTTTACCTGTGTCATGTGCGACCACAAAGGTAATCGTAATGGAATTGCTTAGCTACTTTCCGAGTTTCTTTTGGTTCTCGGCTTGCTCCATCATTTCGCGCATTTTACGCTGAAATTTGCCTTCTTTTTTAGGCTTTTCCTTGTTTTGCTGCACCTGAAGATGGATTTTATTCTCGTCGATTATGTACTTCTTAATGACCAACATAATGGCTATGGTGAGCAGGTTAGACACGAAATAATACAAACTAAGGCCAGAGGCATAGTTGTTGAAGAAGAACAACATCATTACCGGAGAGAGATACATGATAAATTTCATGTTCGGCATTCCAGGTTGTTGCTGCATTTGCATGGTTTGCCCAGTGGTCATCTGCATGTAAAAGAAGATGGCAACAGATGCTAATATGGGAAAAAGACTGATGTGATCTCCATAAAAGGGAATGGTGAACGGAAGGTCAACGATAGTGTCGTACGAAGAAAGATCGTCTACCCATAAGAATGATTTCTGTCTTAGGCTAAATGCAGTCGGAAAGAAGCTAAAGAGCGCATAGAAAACCGGCAATTGAAGCAGTGCCGGAACGCATCCGCTCATTGGATTCACCCCCGCCTTACTATAAAGCTTCATGGTCTCCTGCTGTTTTTTCATCGCATTGCTCTCGTATTTCTTGTTGATCTCTTGCACCTCAGGCTGAATCACTTTCATTTTGGCCTGAGACACATAACTCTTATACGTAACAGGAGAAAGCACTAAACGCACCACAAGAGTCATCACAATAATGGCAATACCGTAAGGAAAAACACCAGCCAGGGCATCAAAAAATGGATTAAATACGTAGCGGTTGATGGTTCCAAAAATTCCCCATCCAAAAGGAATAGACTCAACGATTCCTAAGTCTTTGTGAGCGGCCATAGTTGTGGCGTCTGTTGGGCCCATGTACAGGTACAGTGACTCATTTAACTCACCGCCAGCAAGGTTTAAAGCAGTGGCCGTGGTGAATCGCTTCGTGTGTTTAATGGTTTTAGACTCTTCTTCTACCAAATTTTCAGAGCGCAAACTCACCTCAGAAAACAGTTGTTTGGTTCCGAGAATAGCACTAAAAAAGTGGTGACGATTAGAAACCCAATCTACATTTTGAGCTACCTCCTCATCGGAGTCTGAAGTGGCCGAAAGTTTTTTCACCGTTCCGCTATCGTAGCTGTATGTCAGTCTAGCGTAGCGATTCTCGTACTCCACGCTTTGGTCGTTGCGCGGAGCCCAATACTCCCATTTCAAGCTTACTGGATCTGATGAGGCGATGTAACTGCTCAAATTCTGGGTGCGAATAGTCAAGTCAATGAGGTACGAACTATCCTGAAAAGTATAGGTGTACTCTAGAAAACTTTGCGCATCGATTAAGGCTCTAAAAATGAGTTTGGTCTCAGTGCCAGACGTTTGCCGGTCAGCTGTAAACAGTAACTCAGAGGTGTTAATTAAACGGTTATCTCTAGTTCTAAAACTCAATCCAAAATTTGAAAAATCGGCGTCAATTAGTCTAACCGGGCTTCCTTCGTAATCTTGGTGATCGCGCAACACCAATTCAGCGAGTTCAGCACCTTTAGTCGAAAAAGAAGCATTGAATCGCGCTGTGGTCAATTCGATCACAGAATCTTTGGCCTGAGTGTAAGCAAAAGCACCTGCTTTCATGCTGTACGCATCAAAACGCGCCTGCTCAGAGATCGATTCAACAGGTTCATTAAGGTCTTTCTCGTCTACATCAGTCCCATTATTGGTTGGAGCTTCAGAAGTGTTTTCTGCTTGCGCAGCCTCTTGGCGCTGCGCTTCTATTTCTTCTGGTGTGGGTTGATTGAAGTACAACCATCCGAGCATTATCGCGAAGATGAGTACAAAACCAATTACCGCATTCTTATCAAGGCTTCGATCTTCCATTGAGGTCTGTATAACTTAAAGGCTTGGTTGGCAAATATAAGATTTCATATACCGATTACGCCTTTGAGACTTTTAGGTCGTGGTATTTCTTGGCGGCCTCCACAAAACTCACGAAAAGTGGATGCGGGTTCTCTACTGTGCTCTTGTACTCCGGATGAAACTGAACACCTATGAACCACGGATGCCCAGTAATTTCAACCGCCTCAACAAGACCAGTTTCTGGATTTATTCCTGAGGCGAACATGCCCGCTTTTTCAAGGGCATCTCTGTAGGTATTATTGAGCTCAAATCGGTGTCTGTGTCTCTCATTAATGAGTGGTTGCCCGTGGTAGGCCTTACTCATTAATGTATCTGGCTGAACCGCACACTTCCATGACCCTAATCGCATGGTGCCTCCTTTTTGATCTACCTCTTTTTGAGTTTCCATGAGATGAATAACGGGATCAGGGGTGTGTTCATCCACTTCTACGGAATTGGCATCTTTAAGGTGCAAGACGTTTCGGGCAAACTCGATCACCGCCATTTGCATACCTAAACAAATACCGAAATAAGGTAGGTTCTGGGTACGCGCAAAGTTGACTGCTTTAATCTTACCCTCAATGCCTCGACTTCCAAATCCAGGAGCTACTAATATACCATCGAAGTTGCTGAGCAGCTGATCAATGGGTTGCTCTTCAAGATGCTCCGAGTGAACAGAGACCACATTAACCTTAACCTTGTTGGCTGCACCGGCGTGCACTAAGGCCTCCAAAATAGATTTATACGAGTCTTGCAACTCAACGTATTTTCCAATAAGACCAATAGTAAGCTCAGCGCTAGGAGCCGTAATGCTCTCTACGAATAACCTCCAGCGATCAAGATTAACTGGGCGTGAGGTGTCAAGCCCAAGTTTCTCCAATATCACCAAGTCAAGGCCCTCTTCTTGCATGAGCAGAGGCACCTCATAGATGGTTTTGGCATCGATCGACTGAATGACGGCTTTGGGCGGCACATTGCAGAATCGCGCAATCTTTGAACGAATATCTTCATCCAATTCGTGCTCGGTACGACACACCAACACATCAGCTTTAATTCCGCTTTCCATAAGAGTCTTTACCGAGTGCTGAGTAGGTTTCGTTTTTAGCTCTCCGGCGGCAGCCAAATAGGGTATCAATGTCAGATGCACCACCAGTCCATTGCGGTCACCCAGTTCGTATAACAGTTGTCGCACCGCCTCTATGTAGGGCAGTGATTCAATGTCACCCACAGTGCCTCCGATTTCGGTAATCACTACATCAAAATCACCTGAATTACCTAGAATTTGAATACGCTCTTTGATCTCATTGGTGATATGCGGAACAACTTGCACGGTCTTTCCTAGAAAATCTCCTCTGCGCTCTTTTTCGATAACGCTTTGGTAAATGCGACCGGTAGTCACATTGTTGGCTTGCGAGGTAGCGCTATTCAAAAAACGCTCGTAGTGCCCAAGGTCTAAATCAGTCTCTGCTCCGTCATCAGTTACGTAACATTCACCGTGCTCATACGGATTCAGTGTACCTGGATCTACGTTTATATACGGATCTAATTTTTGAATGGTTGTTCGGTACCCTCTCGCTTGAAGGAGTTTAGCTAAAGAGGCGGCGATAATGCCTTTGCCTAGTGAAGATGTTACACCTCCCGTAACGAAAATATACTTTGTTGGCATGGGTACTTATTTTCTACGGGATGTAAAGGTACAAACTTTGATCAGAGCCGTAGGCTCAATTTCACTATCTTTTGAATTACTTAATAGCACAGTAACGTATGAAAAGACGAAGTTTTATTCAAAACGTCCCTGCCGCACTAATGGTTGCGCCTTTGGGCATTCACGGTCTTGAACAACAAAAAAAACAATCGACCACAAGCATTCCTATAAATCATTCGGTTGCTAGGTGGTGTCTTAGTTCATACGACTTAGACCACTTACTGCCCCGATTAAAAGACTTAGGTATACATTCCATTGACTTAGTTGGGCCTCAAGACTTTAAGACTTTAAAAAAATACGACATGCATTGCAGCATGTGCGAGGGTGCTGAAATAAGTCTGACCGAGGGCTTCAATGATCCTCAATACCACGATGAATTGGTCAGGCGCTATACCGAGGTGATTCCGCAGGTGGCAGATGCCGGGTACACCAACTTAATCTGCTTTAGCGGAAACAGAAGGGGCATGAATGATTTAGTGGGACTCGAAAATTGTGCCAGAGGTCTTGAGCGACTGCTTCCACTGGCGGAAACTCATAACGTAACCCTTCAAATGGAACTGTTCAATGCACAAGACCATCCCGATTATATGGCGGATTCAAGCCTGTGGGGAATTAGTCTGTGTCGAAGACTGGGATCAGACCATTTTAAGCTACTGTACGACATTTATCACATGCAGATCCAAGAAGGAGATATTATCAAACAAATCAACACCTATCACGAGTATTTTGGCCATTACCACACCGCTGGTGTTCCGGGGCGACATGAAATTGGAGCGGATCAAGAGCTGTACTATCCGGCAATCATGAGAGCCATAGCCAATACCGGATTCAAAGGACATGTGGCTCAAGAGTTTATCGCAACCTATAAAGATCCGTTTGAATCAATCGCCGAGGCCATCGCTATATGCGACGGAAGGCGGGTTCCTTAATCGAGTTCTTCTTCGATGCGCTCCCCGTTGTCGTCAAATCGCTCGGGGTAGCGCATTTTTTCAATGGCCAACAATCGATCTGCCAACCAGGTATCGGGTATTTCGGGCCAAGGTTTGAAAACTTCTGGAGGCATAGTTGTATCCAATGCACTGAAGCTCAGATCGCGCACCCACTTAAGCCTATAGGCCACGTTTTGATAAGCGTTCGACCCATAAGGAAGGTAGTCAATATCTGATCCCGCGTAGTGCTGCTTCAGCGTTACTAGCGGATCTGAATCTCCTTTAGATTTTAGTCTTTCAACCAGCACCCTATAAAAGGCATCTAGAGTAAGGTCAAAGGCCCGTGTGGTGTTTATTGAGGGGTTGAATCCATAGCGTCGGTTAAAGGACTTCACAAATTCGGGGGTAGGCCTGCCATATATCTCGGGATACGCAAACAACAAGGCTGAAAGATGTGTCGGATTTACTTGATCGCTGAAATAAACCACACTAGGAGTAGTACTAAAAACGCGCATACTCTTCTTAGGCTCTGCATTGATCCCATTCAGTATGGAGATTAATGAGGCAGCCAATCCCGACTGATTAGTTTCGAGAAATGCCCAATTCGGAATTAAAGAATCCACTATGGAGTCTCGAAATTCAGGTAGTTGTTCAATAGCCAAGTCATTAATCAAGCGCACCTCGTGAGCCTCTTCAAAAACAGATTTCACAGCAGATTTTGCTTTCTCTTGTGCGCTGTCGGCAATCAGAAAAACACGCTCTCCTCGGTATTGCTCCAAGGCGTATGAAAGCATTTTTTTACGCATTTGATCGGCTACAGTACTACCGTAGTAAATGCGGCCTTTAAGCCCTTCTTCGGGCTGCAAAAATGGAGCGAATAATGGGATCATAGAATCGACCCTAGTCTCTATATAGGCTCTTGCAACCCGAGCGCTAACAGGACCAAAAACCATATCTGTTTTCACCGTGTCGCTCCGGGCAAAATCGGTCACCTGACCGGGACTAAGTTTGGTGTCTACGTAGCGGGCATTCACCTCCAATCCCAAAGAACGGGCAGAGTCTATAGCGAAGGTAATTCCGTAATACAGCTCCAAGGCTGTCTGCATGTCGCGGCGCAATTCAATTTGACGCACCAAGGCCAGTGTATCAACCACCCGAAGGGTATCTATGGGCGTATTAATGCTATACAGACTATCTATGACTAGACTGTCTCTGTACGGTAAGCGGTCTTCTCTAAATGGGAGCAGAAAAAGAGCGTCTAGACGTTCTTTTTGAGTAATCAAATCGGCTAGTGGAGGTAGCGTATCGATAGCGCTCATTTTTGGCTGAGACAACAAACTGAGGGTATCTACAGGGGCAGATTCATTCGCAACAATAGTCACCTCTTGACGTTTTGCTCGGGATCGCTTACGCTGAGCATCGATCTGTTGAGGCCAAAAGAAAAGCATCAAAAAGCCAGAGGCTATAAACGTCCGAATCACTCCCATTCTATAGTTGCAGGCGGCTTTGAGCTAATATCGTAAACCACTCTATTCACTCCCTTCACGCGATTGATTATAGTATTAGAGACTTCTTGCAGAAAAGCATAAGGCAGATCAACCCAATCCGCAGTCATTCCATCGGTACTTTCAACCGCTCTTAAGGCTACTACACTTTCGTAGGTTCGTTCGTCTCCCATCACTCCCACGCTCTTGACTGGAAGCAAAATGGCACCAGCCTGCCAAACCTTGTCGTAAAGGCCTTCTCTTTTTAACGCCTCAATAAAAACAGCATCTACCTCTTGAAGCAATTCAACGCGGTCGGCGCTAATTGCTCCGAGTATACGAATGGCCAAGCCTGGGCCCGGAAACGGATGACGTCCTAATAATTCTGGAGGCATTTGCATAGCTGCCCCTACTCGTCGTACTTCGTCTTTAAATAGGCTCTTTAATGGTTCTACCACCTTCAACTTCATATAATCTGGAAGGCCACCCACGTTGTGATGGCTTTTTATGGTCACTGAAGGGCCTCCACTAGCAGAAACAGACTCGATCACGTCTGGGTAAATAGTGCCTTGGGCCAGCCACTTGGCCTGTTCAACCTGCTTTGATTCGTCGTCAAAAACGTCGACAAAAACCTTTCCTATGATCTTTCGTTTAGTCTCAGGGTCTTCTACACCCTGTAACGCGCTCAGAAAACGTTGAGAGGCATCTACTCCTTTAACATTTAAACCAAACCCCTTGTATTGCTCCAATACCGATTCGAATTCATTTTTTCGAAGCAATCCGTTGTTTACAAATATGCAGTGCAGGCGCTCGCCTATGGCTTTGTGCAGTAATAGGGCTGCTACAGAAGAGTCTACACCTCCCGATAATCCCAAGATCACGCGATCGTCTGACAATTGTGTCTTTAAGGCGTCAACGGTTTCTTCGATAAACGCATTAGGGGTCCAGTCTTGCTTAAGGCCCGCGATAGTTACTAGAAAGTTTTTGAGCAACTGTGTTCCTTCGGTGGTGTGATAAACCTCCGGATGAAATTGAATGGCATAGGTAGGCTCTCCTTCAAAAGCGTATGCCACGTGCTGAACGTCGTGTGTGCTAGCCAATAATCGAGCTCCGTTTGGCAATGCGGTAATCGTGTCTGAGTGAGACATCCAGACCTGGGCATTTGGAGAAATGCCGCTAAAAAATTCGTCTTTTTCTTCGATATACTTTAAACGTGCCCGTCCGTATTCTCGTGTATTGGAGGCCTCTACTTTACCTCCAAAATTTTCCGCTAAAAATTGAGCTCCGTAACAAATTCCAAGCAGTGGAAGCTTGCCTTTTACACCCGACAAATCGGGGCTAGGAGCCTGATCTGAACGAACAGAAAATGGTGAACCTGACAATATAACTGCGCTAAAGTCACTGAAGTCTTTAGGGGCCTTGTCAAACGGAATGATTTCGGAATAAATATTGAGTTCACGCACCCTCCTGGCAATGAGCTGGGTATATTGTGAACCGAAGTCAAGAATAAGAACTTTCTGATGCATGCCCAAAAATAGCTATTTGAGCAGTAGTGTGCGGATTCAATAGCGTAAATTTAATGCATGGCAACGGCGACAGAACCTACCCTTACATTTTATGCCCAGCAGATTGATTCACTGTTGAAAAAAGCCATTTCAGCGCCCGAAAGCAGACTTCATTGGGTAACACTGGCCTCGGTTGATTCAACTAAACAGGTTCCTGAACCCGATCTTCGAATGGTCGTGTTGCGGGCAGTTGATGAAGACAGAAATTTGCTGTTTTACACCGACTCCAGAAGCCCTAAGACAGATCAGTTTAAATCAAACCCAAAGGCCTCTGCTCTGCTATTTGATCCTACCTCAATGATACAGCTTCGTATATATGGAGAGGTGAGCGTTGACACCGAGAGTGAAGAGCATTTAAACGCCTTAAAGCGACTAACCGATGATTCGCGCATAAATTACTCGACCCTAGATACTCCGGGAACCCCTTCAGCGTCCCGAATTATAAGCCATGATATTCAAAAAACGCATTTCGCTTTATTAAAGTTCCAATCCCAAACATTTGATTTGTTGCATTTGCGAAGAGACGGTGCACTTCGCATTCAAGCAACTAATGGATCCAACCAGCAACTAGAGCAGTTGCGGTGGGTCACCCCTTAACCCCTTCGGGCAACTCAAGTAACAACAGTTGACCGTGGCCTAAGTCAGCACTGAATGCTGATAAAATGCGTTCAAAAAAGGTATCTCCCATTTGCGCGTAGAGCGCGCTAAAGTTTTCAAACCGTTCATGCGGAACCCCCATCGGATAAAAGTGATCGTAGATTTCGCTTATGCGTTGCACCTGGTCTGCAAGTTTGCGTCTTTGGGCTTTTAAGAGTCTTTTCTCAAGCGTATCAAGACCTTTTATTTGCTTCTTTTCTTGGGCGAGCACGGCGCCCAAAAAGCTTTTGTCTGTTTTAAGAGCTATGTCTTTTAAGGCCACAAACTGTTCAGTAAGCAACGCCCGCTGTGGGCTAAAATCAATGTCAATATCTGAAACTCGGCGAATCGCCCCGTTAATGGTGGCGTCTTTCGATGTGGTAAAATCGATCATCTGCGCACCCAATGCGTTCATTTTCGAGCGGTCTTTGGCCGTAGCCCAAAACAATGAGTGCCTAAGTATAAATAGTGGAAAAGGAACTGAAACGCTATCAAAAGCCGCTTTTAATTGCAGGGCATAAGAGAGCTCTCCACCACCGCCTATATAGGCCAAATTCGGCAAAATGCACTCTTGATAAATCGGCCTTAGCACCACATTTGGAGAAAAATGTTCTGGGGCCTCATCGAGAATTCGTTGCATTTCTTCTCTCGTAAAGCGACGCTTAGTGTCAGCTAATAAAAAATCTTCTCCGTCTCGAACGATACGCTGCCGAGAGTGCTTATCGACAAAAAAGAGATTGATCTCACGCCCATTGACCTGGGTACTAAACCCCATATTTCTTAAATGAATTGAGGTATCATCAACCGCTTTTTTCGAAAAAGAGTGCAGTAGCTCGCGCTCAATAATGGGTTTAAAAAGTGATTTAAGTGCTCGACTTTGCGGATTCAATACGATCAGTCCGTACTGTTTAAACAGTTCGTGAACTAGCGTTTGGGTGGCATCCGCCAAAACGGACCCCTTTCGATATGCTCTAGTGAATAAAGCTACAAGCTGAGAAGCTTCTGAGGTATTCGGAAGCAACTCTCGAATAAGTGAAATCACTGCATCGAGTTCGTTGGTTTCAAAATCTCCCACCGCACCCGTTTGATCAGTGTTCCACTTGAGCTTCACTTTATTGATGTGTAAATGATCAATTTCTGCACTATCGTGGTCTTCACTAGCCATCCAATAAACAGGAACACAGTGCATGTCATTAAAGCATTCGTTTAATGTCTGGCTGAGCTTTACGGTATGAAGAATCTTGTAAATAAAAAAAAGTGGACCCGTAAATAGGTTTAGCTGATGACCCGTGCAAACGGTAAAGGTATACTGATCGGTGAGCTTCTGAATGTTTTCATCGACGGCTGGCGCATTGAGGTTAAGCTTTGCATACTGTTCTTTCAGCGCTGTTACCAAAACTGATCGGTTAGAAGATGGGTAGCTGTCTAGCTTAGTCTGCCGCTGGGCTCTAAACGCCTCTAAAGATGGATGTGAAGTGAATAAAGAAGAGTCTAACTCTCCCTTAAGGTATGACCTAATGAGGGGGGAATGGAAATTAGTCTGCGCAAAATCGGTAGTTAAAACCTCCATGTCTTTCTTTAGCACAAGCGAAGATACGCAGTAAATTTCGTAGCTTTTGCGCCCCAAATGATTAGGTCAATGAGACAATTAGTTCTTCTTTTAAGTTTATCTGTCAGTTTCGGATGGGCGCAGTTGCAATCGCCGGCAGCATTTTTAGGCTACGAGCTGGGCGATGCCTTTACCCGCCACCACGAGGTGCTCTCTTATTTTGAGCACATAGCAGAACAGCGTTCTTCACAAGTAGTATTGCAGTCGTACGGAAAAACGAACGAACGCAGAGAGCTTACCGTAGCCTATATAGGCTCAGCTGAAACTATAGCTAAACTAGATGCGGTGCGTTCTGGTCACCTTTCAGGGTTAAAAGGAGAAAACAGCGATTCTTCAGTGGCTATTGTTTGGCTGAGTTACAATGTACACGGAAATGAAAGTGTGAGCACCGAAGCAGCGATGCAAACGGCTTACGAACTACTTAGCTCACGGTCTGAATGGCTTGAAAACACCCTGGTTATTATTGATCCCTGCATTAATCCTGACGGACGCGAGCGCTACGTCAATTGGTATAACCAGGTAAAAAATGTACATCCGCAACCTGATCCCAATAGCTCTGAGCACTTCGAACCTTGGCATTCTGGAAGAACCAATCACTATGTCTTTGATCTTAATCGCGATTGGGTGTGGACGACACAAACAGAAAGCAAGGCCCGATTAAAGTTGTATAATCAATGGTTGCCGCACATACATGTAGACTTTCACGAGCAAGGAGTAGACAGTCCGTACTACTTTGCACCCGCAGCTGAGCCCATACATGAACAAGTCACTCAGTTTCAGCGCGATTTTCAAACTCAATTGGGAAAAAACCACGCCAAGTATTTTGATGAAAACGCCTGGATGTATTTCACTAAAGAGCGCTTTGACCTGTTATACCCCAGTTATGGCGATTCGTATCCTACCTTTAATGGCGCAATAGGAATGACCTACGAGCAAGGAGGGGGTGGACGCGCCGGTCTAGCCATTCTAAACCGAGACGGAGACCCCGTTACCCTAAAAGACCGTATCGATCACCATGTAACAACGGGTCTATCAACCGTAGAAATGGCTTACCTAAACAAGCAAGAACTGCTTACGAATGCCAAACGCTACTTCAATGCTTCTAAAGAGGGTGTTCAAACCTATGTATTGTCTGGTAAAGCCGCTAATCTTGGCAAACTCACCGAACTTCTAGATCGACACCAGATCAAATACAGTTCGGCCAAAGAGGCCTTGGTCACCGGATTCGACTACCAAACCGCTACACAAAAAAGAGCGCGAATCGGAAAGAATCACCTGCTAATTTCTACCAATCAATTTAAAGGAACGCTGGCTAAAGTATTGTTCGATCCCAGTGCAAAGCTGAATGATTCGGTAACTTATGACATCACTTCATGGTCGCTCCCCTATGCATATGATCTAGACGCCCTACTCGTCGAAAAAGAGCTGCAAGGGGAAGCGTATAGGGCTGAAACGGTTCAAAAACCAATTTTTAATAAAGAGGCTTACGCCTATGTGATGAATTACGAAAGTTTTGAAGACCATAGAGCGCTGAGCTTTCTGCTCGCTCAAGGCGCAAGGTTGCGCACGGCTTATGAGGGATTTCAGGTAAACAATAAGACCTTTAAGCCCGGCTCGTCGATATTGTTGGTGAAAGACAATCCAGAACTGGATAAGTGGATGCAAGCGTGCACTGAAAAATTCAACAGTCAGTTTAGCGAGGTAAGCACTGGCTTTGTTCAGCAAGGAAAAGATTTCGGCTCTTCTTCGGTGCGTCTAACCAAGATGCCAAAAATTGGCCTGCTTAAAGGCAAGGGCGTTTCGTCTTATAACTTTGGCGAGTGGTGGTATTTCTTGGAGCAAGACCTAGAATTAGCAGTGACGACTATAGACCACGATTATTTTAGACAAGTCGACCTTCACGACTACGATGTTCTCATAATGCCCGACGGACGTTACTCGAACTGGAATAGCAGTGAGATGGAGCAGTTAAAAGCATGGGTAAAGCAAGGAGGTCGCCTGATTGCCCAATCGGGAGCATTGAATACATTGAGCAGATGGGACGAGTCTGCTCTTAAAGCTAAAAATCGCAATCAAGCCGACTCTCAAGTTATTAACAACTCGTATGCGCTTCAAGAGCGTTCGGCTATTTCTGATCGAATTACAGGAGCTATTTTCGAAACAGCAGTAGATCAATCGCATCCTTTGGCTTTCGGATACGACTCAAACTATTTCACCTTGAAATTAAGTGAGCATTATTTTGAAAAGCTCGATCGCGGAACAGTCTTTGCCATTGAATCCAGTGGAAGTCCTATTTCAGGATTTGCTGGGGCTCACACCAAAGAGCTACTTCAGCATTCACTGGTACTCGGCGCTGAACGATTAGGCAGAGGAAGACTAGTCTATTTCGTAGACAATCCAGTGTTTAGAGGATTTTGGTATGGAGCAAAGCAGTCAGCGGCTAACGCTCTGTTTTTTGACTTTTAGCCCTTTTCAGCCTGATCTGCTTCAGTTTTAGTTGAGAGTAAGCCCCGTTGAGAAAGAAGATTGTACCAGCTTATAATCTTTTTGATATCGCTGGCATAGACCCGTTCTTCGTCGTACGAAGGCAGAATCTCAAAAAAGTAAGCTTCTAAATCTATTTTATCGGCTTTCGGAGAAACAGCAGCTGGCTTTCCGGATTCTTTCGCTGAAATCAAATCAAAGACTTCTTTCAAAGGCAGCTCTTTTTCCAGTGTGTAGACCGCAATCTCACTCAGCATGCTCACTTTAGCACGCAACGGAACGGTTACCCGCTTTTGATCAATCAATGACTCGGCTACAAAACCACCTTTGGTCTGTGCAAGCAGTTTATATAAGCCCGGATAACCGGCTATAGAAATAATGGTTTCTAAATCTTTACTCATTTTCTTCGGATTTTTGCGGTATAAAATTTCATGCGGTAATCTGCTTCAACCTGGCCCCTACTAATTTTCTCTAGTCGTCCTTTTATCAATCTTTTCTTCAGAGGTGAAAGTCTATCTGTAAATAACACCCCCTCGATGTGATCATACTCGTGCTGAATTATGCGCGCAGCCAGTCCACTGTATTC
>JAURFJ010000090.1 GCA_030834365.1 Flavobacteriaceae bacterium
GAAGTTTTTAACGATTATCACGACTGTATTCTCATTGTTCATAAGGGTAGTAAAAAAGTGAGTAGCACCTTAGGACACAGCCTAATGAATAATCACCCGTACAAAGACGCCCGATTCGAACAGGCTACTAGACATATGAGCAAACTGGTTCATGCGCTTAAGAAGGGTAATCTAGAAAGCTTTATCGCAGTGGTTGAGTCTGAGGCGCTCAGCTTGCACGCCATGATGATGACCTCTTCGCCTTATTTTGTGCTCATGGAACCTCAAACATTATCGGTAATCAAAGCGATTTGGGCCTTCAGAGAAGAGACGGCTATTCCTGTTTGCTTTACGCTTGATGCCGGAGCCAACGTGCACCTGCTGTACCCCAATCAGCACCGCGAGCCCGTTCATCAGTTCATCGAAGGGGTACTGAAGAAGTATTGCGAAGACCAGTTTTACATTAATGATCGCTGCGGCACAGGCGCCAATTAATTGTTTACCTTTGCCTTGAAAAAATTAAACAAAATGAAAGGTCCGCTCTTTTACGCCAAAATTCTTCTTTTTGGAGAATACGGAATCATAAAAGATTCTAAGGGCCTGGCCATTCCGTTTAACTCATTTAAAGGAGCGCTGCGTTTTGACACCGAGGGTGACGAAAGGCAGCTGCCTTCTAACGACCGTCTGAGAGCCTACACGGCCCACCTCAAAGAGAAAGTTGCCGATAAAAGCCTCACTGTAGATTTTGATTTTGAACGCCTAGAAGAAGACCTCGCCAAAGGAATGTACTTTGATAGTTCTATTCCCATGGGTTACGGCGTGGGCAGCAGCGGCGCCATTGTCGCGGCGATTTACGATCGCTATGCCCTTGATAAGGTCACTGTTCTCGAAAACCTTACACGCGAAAAACTGCTTGCGCTTAAGCAGCATTTCGGGGTGATGGAGTCTTTTTTTCACGGAACATCATCTGGGCTTGATCCGCTGAATAGCTACTTAAGTATTCCGATACTCATTCACGCCAAAGACCACGTTGAATCGACGCATATTCCATCTCAAAATCTCAAAGGAAAGGGAGCTGTATTTTTGCTCGACAGCGGAGTGGTAGGCGAGACTGCGCCAATGGTTCAGCTGTTTATGAAGAATCTAGAGAACAAACAGTTTGAAGAGGTCATGCGCGATGAGTTTGTCAAGTACACCGATGCCTGTATTGACCACTTCTTAAAAGGAGAGGTAAAGGGGCTGTTTACCGATCTGAGAAAACTTTCTCAGGTGGTATTTGATCACTTTAAGCCGATGATCCCCGAGAGTGTGCACGGATTGTGGCAAAAAGGCCTCGAGACCAATGCCTACTACCTCAAGCTTTGCGGATCGGGCGGAGGCGGATATTTCTTAGGCTTCACCGAAGACCTTGAGCGTGCCCAACAAGAACTTCACGGGCACAAACTAGAGGTCGTATATACCTTTTAGCGATGTCTTTAAAAGCGCGTTTCTTGTCGCTTTTAAGTGTTACTCGGGTTTATAACGGATTTCTGGTAATACTCGCTCAGTACCTCTCAGCCATTTATATTTTCGCCCGAGCTGAACCCATAGAGCTTTTGCTTCGAAACAGCGAGCTTCACCTCATCGTGCTAGCGAGTTTTCTGGTGGTCTCTGCAGGATACCTCATCAATCAATATTACGATCTGCCAAAAGACCTGATTAACAAGCCCTTCAAGAGCATGATTGATTTGCAGCGCACCCCATCAAGTCTCATGCGCTGGTACGCCCTGCTGAATCTCGTTGCCCTTGTGCTCAGCCTTTTCGTGTCGTTCAGAGCCACCCTTTTCTTTTTAGGGTACCTATTATCGATTTGGCTGTATTCGCATAGGCTTAGACGCTTACTTATTTGGGGAACCCTATTTTCAGCCTTTTTAGCGGTCAGCCCCATTACCGCCCTGTTTCTCTACTACCAATATCTCGAATGGAAGATTATAGGGTTTGCGTTGTTCTTATTTTTACTACTCTGGATTATTGCCCTGGTAAAAGATCTAGAAAACTTACCAGGAGATCTAGCCGTCGGGCTGAAGACCCTCGCAACAAGCTGGGGCATCGAAGCTAGTCAGCGGCTGATTCGAATCGTCCTTGGGGTAGAGTTGGCGCTTTCGCTTGGCCTTGTGTACTTCTACGATTTGTCATTAATGCGGTACTATTTCTTTGCTTCTACCCTGCTTTTTGCCTTGTTATTTGTATGGGTTAGGCGATTGAAGGCGCCCAAAAACTACAGCGAAACACATTGGATACTCAAGTTGTTTGTGCTTTTAGGAACGCTTAGTATACTGTTTTTAGATCTCGATCGCTTTGCTGAGTTAAAAGCGTTTATTTTTGCCTACTAAACCTATCCTAGTCGTGCCACCAAAGAACAACCCGCGTAAATCATCGTCTTCAGCGCCAAGAGCAAAGACTACTCGTCAAGAAAGACCTTCTCGTCAAGAGAAATCAGAGCGTCAAGAGAGACCCAAACGAGTAGAGCGACCTGCGCGTCAGACTCGACCCAGTGGCCAAACTCAGGTCGAGCGAAAAGCAAGGCCCGCTTCAACGCCAAAGCGCAGCAATCCGAGTGGCTCAATGCGCTTAAACCGCTTTATAGCCCATGCCGGAATTTGCTCGAGAAGAGAAGCCGACACCTATATCAGTGCGGGTAGCGTCACAGTGAACGGAAAAGTAGTCTCAGAAATGGGTTACCAAGTGCTCACAACCGATGAGGTGCGTTTCGACGGAAGATTGATCTCATCAGAGCGCAAGGAGTATGTACTCTTGAATAAGCCTAAAAATTTCATCACCACCACTTCAGATGAAAAAGGCAGGCGAACGGTGATGGAACTCATCGCTAACGCCAGCAAACAGCGCCTGTTTCCGGTTGGGCGACTCGACAGAAATACCACCGGATTACTGCTTTTCACCAATGACGGCGAATTGGCTGACAAGCTTACCCATCCAAAATTTGGGGTGAGAAAAATTTACCACGTAGTGCTCAGTCAAGCCTTAAAGGTCAATCATTTGCAAGCTATCGAGGCAGGTATAACCCTTGATGACGGGCTGGTTGAGGTAGATGCAGTGAGTTTCATTCAAGGAACCACTAAGCGTGAAGTCGGGATTGAAATTCACAGCGGAAAAAACCGCATCGTGAGACGCATATTCGAGCATTTAGGCTACGAGGTCACCAAGCTAGACCGTGTTAGTTTTGCGGGACTTACCAAAAAAGATCTTCCCCGAGGACATTTCAGGCACCTCACCGAGAAAGAAGTGAGCTTCTTGAGAATGATCGGCTAGTGAAATAGGCGATTGCAACAAGCGGCAGGTACTCCGCAGCAGTGATCCACAAGGGTAGCTCCACGGGGCTTTGAGCGTAGGCCGAATAGCTTAAAAATACGGTGGCCGACCACAGCAGCACAAACATACTTTTTCTCAGACTCGCTAGACCTACCAAAGTAATCAGGTACCAGGGATGTATGGTCGGAGAACTCAATAAATAAGCCAAAAGCAGCCATTCACTATACCTTATAAATTGATTCAAGTTGGTACTTCTGATACTGAAGTAGCCTGCGAGGAGCACAATGCCAAAGGCGTGCAGGTAGCCGTAGACTTTGATGAGTTGGTAGTCTTGTGCTCCTAGAAGTAATCCGACCTCTTTAAATAGCCGGTACAGGGCGCTGTTAAATTCAAAGTTAGAAAACCACAAGCCCACGCTCGATCCCCAGTTCTGAGCCCAAAGAGGCCCCGAAAACGGAACAATAAATAGCACAGACAGCACTAAGAAACCAAGGCCAAAAATGGTCAGCGACTTTGGGTTGAGCAAGCGTAAGAGTAAAGGCCCTATCAATAGTGGCAGCAGTTTGGTAAAGACCGATGCACTAAAGAAAGCAGCCGCCAACCACTGACGCTTTCGTTTTAGCGCATATAGAAAGGCCAGCAGAAAGGCCAACATGACGGGCTCGAAATGTAGGTTGTGGGTTCCTTCTACGATGACTAGTGGATTTAAAAAATAGGCGGTCAAGGCCCATCTCTTGTGAGTAAACGAAAGAATCAATTGGTGAAGAAGCCAAAAAACGGCTAGGTCGGCTAAGACGATTAATAGTCGGTAAACAAAAGCCGGATATTCACTCAGGCTACCCAAGGCAAATAACCATTGATTGAGCATGGGGTAATTGCTGAAGTTTCGAGCACTAGAGGGACCCATTGCTTCATACAGCGGCTTTAGATTGTGGTAATGCTCAAGGTAAATCAACTCTTCGGGCACATAGGTATAAGGGCTGATGCCTCTTAGAAAAAGTGTTCCGTCCCAAATGAATCGATAGAAATCTTGAGATAAACTGGGGGTGCTGAAGGTAAAAATCAGTCGAAATAACAGTCCGCTAATTAAGATGACCCCAATAGAAATAGGTTGCCTTAGGAAATAGAAGTAACTCCCAAAACTTAGCCCCACTGAAAAGAAAAGCAGATAAAGGTCTGATCGCTCAATCTGGTACCCTATAAGGTAATAGGCCGCCGTTGAGCAGAGTACTAAGAGAATGCTAAAAAGGGTTTTCATGCTTGCCTCCATGAAGATAAACATACCCAACTAAAAGCCACAGCTGTAAAGAGGTGGAGGCCTATAAGACTAAAGGAGGCCGTTTGAATATCAAGAGCAAAAGCCGTCCAGGCGAGCAGCGCAATTAGCCCTTCTACAAGTCTAAAGCGCTTAAGTCGGGTTTTCAGGCGCTCTTTAAACTGCTTGATTTTAGGTGTTCGTACAAAGGCTGATCGAATCCCTAGGTGCCCTTCAACCACCGCACGGGCATTCATATAACTCATTCCTGCAGATAGCGTGAGGTAAAGAAAGTAATTAACGATCC
>JAURFJ010000091.1 GCA_030834365.1 Flavobacteriaceae bacterium
TCGAGGTATCCGTTTTCATTGAGTGCAATGCCCACAAATTGGCAGCGTGTACGGTTTCTAAAGTCTATGCCCACTACTGCCTTGATTTCTTTTTTTTGAGCGTATCTCAGAAAAGAAAGCACCCCAGAGGTAGTGTTGATGTCTGTTAACCCAACACTGTCGTAGCCCTTCTCTAGGGCAAGGTCTACTAGGGCCTCCTCTGAGAAGGTGCCGTACCTCAGGCTGTAATAGCTGTGACCGTTGAGCAGCATGGGTTAGTATTTTCGATGGGCGAGTACTATGGGGGGCTTTCCGTTGAACGGATTGTCTATGCGGCCAATGGTCTTGGCGTTCATTCCAGAGGCCCTAATCACACTGCGGTCGCCGTACTTTAATCGGATCTTGTCAAGGGCCTGGTACAATCGGGTCTGGGCCTCGGTGTCTTGAAAGAGATCGATTTGGTAATTTCCGGCTACCAGATGGCTAAATCGTATACCGATTAAACGCACTCTAAGTCGTCTCTGGTAGAGCGCCTTAAAGAGTTCGAGTACTTTAGGGATTAGGTCGTGATCTGCGCTAGTGTGTGCGATGCGCGCCTGTTTGGCATGTGTCTCAAAGTCGGCATAGCGTATTTTCACACTGATGCAGGCGGTTAATTTATTGCCTCTGCGCAACTGAAAGGCCAGATTCTCGGTCATGGCCACCAGCAGCGATTTTAAGAGTACGAGGTCTATAGTGTCGCGATCAAAGGTGCGCTCTGTAGATATCGATTTGCGCTCGCTGTACGGAATCACGGGAGTGCTGTCTACGCCTTGCGCTCTGTTCCAAAGTAGCTGACCGTTTTTTCCTAGCGTACTGATCATAAGCTGTTCAGGAAGCTGCTGCAGGTCGTGTATGTGTCTAATACCGAGCCTTCTCAGCAATTGCTCGGTTTTAGCTCCCACCATTGGCATCTTCTGAATAGGCAGCGGAGCTAGAAAGTATTTTTCGTAGCCCTGATCGATTTTTAGTTGGTTATTGGGCTTAGCCTCTCCTGTGGCCACCTTTGAGACTAGCTTGCTTGTCGATAGCCCGAACGAAAGCGGAAGGCCACTTTCTTTGATAACCTTTTGCCGCAGTTCACTAGCGAACTTATAGCTGCCAAAAAAATGGTCTAGACCGCTTAGGTCGGCGTAAAATTCGTCTATACTCGATTTCTCAAAAACGGGTACTTCTTGCTGCACGATTTCAGTAATGAGGTCGGAGTATTTGCTGTAAATGCCTGCATTACCTCTGATCACTAAGGCCTCTGGGCAGAGCTGACGCGCGAGCTTCATGGGCATTCCAGAATGCACTCCAAACCCTCTTGTTTCATAGCTGCACGCGGCTACTACGCCCCGGTCTCCTATACCCCCTACAAGAAGGGGTCTGCGCATCAGACTGCGGTCGAGTAACCGCTCTACCGAGACAAAAAAACTGTCGAGATCTAGATGTAAAATGCTTCGTTCCAAAACGCTTAAAAAGAGAGATTAAAAATATGGAATAATTCCTCTTTAAAAGGAATAATTCCATAAAAAATAAAGAAGATTTAATAGTGCTAATGCCGTATCTTTGGCACGTTGTGTTGTGCAGTTTAAACTGCACGCTAAGAGCGGCTTCGCTAGTTCGATGCTGACCTTTGAAAGGCTTTCCTTAGGGGAGGCTTTTTTCGTTTATACCCCTTCGCGCCGCTACTAAATGCCGTATTTTTAAGCTCTAAACACTGAGCTATGTCACTTGCCCACCTCATTCGCAGCCGTAGAAGCGTGCATCCGCCCGCCTATAACAACAAGCCCATTGCTGCAGAAGATATCAACGCCATATTAGAAGCTGCCCGCTGGGCACCGACCCACAAAAAAACACAGCCTTGGAGGTTTGTGGTCATTCGTTCAGACGCCCGTGCACGACTGGCTGATGCGATCGGAGAAGCCTACACGGCCCACACCGAGAAGTTCAGCGAGATCACTCTCGATAAGCTGAGGGGTAACGCCCTCAAATCGCAGGTGGCCATTGCTATTTGTATGCAGCGCGACCCTAAAGAGTCACTGCCAGAGTGGGAAGAAATCGCCGCGGTGGGTATGGCGGTTCAAAACTTATGGTTGGCCAGTCACGAAAAAAACATAGGCGGATACTGGAGCTCACCAGGGGTAATCGCCCACCTTGGACCCTTTTTGCAGCTCGAAGAAAATCAGCGCTGCTTGGGGCTTTTTTATATGGGTTATTACGACGAGGCTCCAAGAGACTCTGAGCGCTTACCGTTAGACGAGGTAGTGCGCTATTTCGATCACTAATTCGGTACCTTCGCTACTGTGGCATCATCAAAAATCATCTTAGGAATAGACCCAGGCACCACCATTATGGGTTTCGGACTGATTGAAGTCAGGGGATCGGAGATGCATTTTTTACAGATGAACGAGCTGCTGTTGCAGAAAATCGCAGATCCGTACGTAAAGCTTAAGATGATTTACGAGCGAACTATAGAGCTGATTGATCACTACCACCCCGATGAGATGGCCCTTGAGGCGCCTTTTTTCGGGAAAAATGTACAATCTATGCTCAAGCTCGGAAGGGCTCAAGGGGTGGCTATGGCAGCCGGACTAGCGCGCCAAGTTCCGGTTACCGAGTACCTTCCTAAGAAGATAAAGATGGCCATCACGGGTAATGGAAACGCCTCTAAAGAGCAGGTGGCCAAGATGCTCCAAAGCATGCTTGGGCTTAAGGAGCTTCCAAAAAACTTAGATGCTACCGATGGTTTAGCCGCAGCAGTTTGCCACTTTTACAATGCGGGTAAGCCCGATACGGTAAAGGCCTACCATTCGTGGTCTAGCTTTGTCTCTCAGAATAAAGACCGCATCACTTAGATATGGCTGGTTTTTACCTACACATACCGTTTTGCAGAAAGGCCTGTCACTACTGTGATTTTCATTTTTCTACTCAACTCAGTAAGATAGATGAGATGGTAGCGGCCATGAAGCAAGAGATCGACTTGAGGGCCTCTGACTGGAATGATACCGTCTTCGAGACCATATATTTAGGCGGAGGAACCCCTTCACTTCTGAGAATAGATCAGCTAAAGGAGCTCATTGATTATGCCTACGACAAGCTCACCTTTTCTGCCGACCTGGAGTTTACTTTAGAGTGTAACCCTGAGGATATAACAGCCGAAAGGCTAGGCCAGTGGAAGGCACTCGGGGTGAACAGACTGAGTATCGGCATTCAGTCTTTTGACGATCGGGCATTAAAGATGATGAATAGGGCCCATGATTCACACACCGCTTTAGCAGCTTTGGAGGCTGCGGTAAATCAGTTTGATCGGGTGTCGGTTGATGTGATCTACGGCATTCCTGGATTGAGTGATGCGCAATTAACCCAAGACCTTGATCAATTTATAGACCTAGGCGTAACCCATATTTCAGCCTACGCGCTTACCGTTGAGCCAAAGACTGCCTTGGATCGCTTTATTAAAGACGGGCTTATTGCCCCAGTAGACGAGGAGCAGGCTGAGCGTCAATTTTTACTCACCTTAGATCAGTTAACCGCCGCACAGTTTTTGCATTACGAGCTTTCTAACTTTACAAAGCCCGGGCACGAATCCCGTAATAATTCGGCTTATTGGCAGCGCAAACCCTATTTAGGCATTGGCCCCGCCGCCCATAGCTTTAAGGGTGACGAACGTCGGTGGAATGTAGCGAGTAATCCGAAATACATCAAGGCTATGAACGAAAGAATACCGAATTACGGAAGCGAGATACTCAGCAAAAGGGATCACTATAACGAATATGTTATGACCTCGCTGCGCACCCATTGGGGTGTTTCGCTTGAGGTTTTGGCCCAGCGTTTCGGTCCGTCTTACCGCGATTATTTCTCGATGATTAGCACTCCTTTTTTGCTCGATAACTTGCTGTTCGAAGACGATGGCGCCGTTAGGGCCACTCGAAAAGGAAAGTTCTTAATCGACGGTGTTTCTAGCGCGCTCTTTATGCTCGAACTAAAAGGGGCCAAAGAGTAGAACCGACCTTATTGTCTGCTGAGTTCGGTATAGTAGTGGTAGAAATAGGGTATAGTCTCTATTCCTTTGAGGTAATTCCAAATGCCAAAATGCTCGTTTGGAGAGTGAATGGCATCGCTGTCTAATCCGAACCCCATAAGCACCGATTTGACGCCCAGCATTTCTTCAAATAAGGCTACTATAGGAATACTTCCGCCCCCTCTTTGCGGTACCGGAGTCGTGCCGAAGCTGCGCTCTATGGCCTTTTCAGCTGCCTTGTAGCCCAAGCTGTCGATAGGTGTAACATAGGGCTTTCCGCCGTGGTGAGGGGTTACTTTTACGGTGACTCCCTCAGGGGCGATGGCCTCGAAATGGGTGGTAAACAGCTCGGTGATCTCGTGGTAATCTTGATCGGGAACTAGGCGCATAGATATTTTGGCGTAGGCCTTTGATGGAAGCACGGTTTTTGCTCCTTCACCGGTGTATCCGCCCCAGATGCCGTTGACATCTAAAGTCGGCCGAGTTGAGGCGCGCTCATTGGTGCTGTATCCGTGTTCTCCCTGAACGGCTTTTACGTTGAGGTGTTCCTTGTACTGCTCCTGGTCAAACGGAATTCTAGCCATAGCCTCGCGCTCCTCGCTCGATAGCTCAATGACTTTGTCGTAGAAATGCGGAATAGTGATACGCCCCTGATCGTCGTGCAAAGAGGCAATCATTTTTGAAAGCACATTGATCGGATTGGCTACCGCCCCTCCGTAAACTCCTGAATGCAGATCTCTGTTCGGCCCAGT
>JAURFJ010000092.1 GCA_030834365.1 Flavobacteriaceae bacterium
TTTCATTGAGTTTTTCGAGTTTCTCGGCTTCGATTTTTGCACGTTTAGCCTGCTCGTCTAGAACCGACTCGGTTTTTGTCATTTTAGAGCGCTCTTTTTGGAGCTTTGCAATCGTCTGATCGAATCGAATCTTGCCGCGCTCAATTTTTTTCTTGGCTCGATTTAAAAAGCGATAGGGGATACCATTCTTTTCAGCTACCTCGAAGGTGAACGAACTTCCGGCCTCACCGAGCACGAGTTGGTAAGTGGGCTCTAAGGTTGAATTGTCAAAGAGCATATTGGCATTGGTTGCATGCACCAATTCGTTGGCCAAGAGTTTAAGATTAGCATAATGCGTGGTAATCACTCCGTATGCCTGGCGCTCATAGAATTCTTCAAGAAAGACCTCTGCCAAGGCTCCGCCTAATTCAGGGTCAGATCCGGTTCCGAATTCATCAATCAAGAATAATGTAGTGTCGTCACACTTGTTAAGAAATTGCCGCATATTTTTTAAACGGTAGCTGTAAGTACTCAAGTGATTCTCAATCGATTGATTATCGCCTATGTCGGTTAAGAAGTTTTCAAATAAACAGACTGAGCTGCTGCGGTGTACCGGAATCAGCACCCCTGACTGCAGCATAAGTTGAAGTAAGCCTACAGTCTTTAAAGTGATGCTCTTTCCTCCAGCATTTGGCCCAGAGATGACGATTATTCGATTCTCAAGGTGGAGTTCAATAGTTTGCGGCTTGGTGAGTCGGCTCTCCTTTTTGTTCTGAAGCAAAAGTAATGGGTGGTAAGCGTCCTTTAGGTAAAGCCTGCGTTTGGTGTTTATCTCCGGCATAATTCCCCCAGTCTTCTGAGCGTATTTGGCTTTTGAATAAATGAGGTCTGTGTATACTAGGTAGTCCGCATAAAGCTCTAAATCGCGTTTAGACGGGCGGATAAAATTGGTGAGCTCTACCAAAATCCGTCGAATCTCTTGCGTCTCTTCATAGGTTAATTCTGCTAGGTCTCTCGAATACTTTTGAGTAGACTCAGGAACGATATAGACTATAGAGCCGGTCTTCGAGGCACCCATGAGCGAACCCTTTACCTTTCGCCTATACATCGACTTAACGGCTAAAACCCGCTGATTATCGATGACCGACTCACGTATTTCATCTAGATAATCAAGTTTGGAATAGTGATTAAGAGCAGCGCCAAAGCTTTGGTTAATTTTTGCCCTCACCTCATTTATACTTCTTCTTAAATTGTTCAAAACCGGAGAAGCATTAGATTTAATTACCCCAAAACGATCAATCACTTCGGCAATTTGCTTCTTAATTTCTGCCTGATAAACTAATGCGTCTAATCGCACAGCAAGTGTGGGGTAGTAGGTATTAAATTTTTTAAAGAACTTATAATGGGCCTCGAAAAGTTCACAAACCTGAGCAATACGCTGAAAACCCTCTGTTTCTATCGCCGTATTTTCGATTCTAAGCAAACTTAATTCTGCATCTATAGGCTCAAAAGCGTGGTTGGGGATTCGGTTTTCGTTCTCAAAACTCGAAACGTATTCAGCAGTAAAGCTGAGAGTCTGCTGCACCTCGTCTTCCGAAAAATAGATGGGTAAATTTTTCGCCAATTCGCGTGCCTTTTCTGTGTGGCAGAGTATAGAAATTTGCGCGCAAACGGTGTTGAATTCGAGATCGGCTATGGCCTTTTGGAAAAGTGCGTTCATCTTTGAAACCACAAAGATAACGGCTTTAACTATCTTTAAATATGTTTTTTACGTTTCCGATTACGCAATGGGAAGGGCTTTTAAAGCAGACTGATGTTCAGGCAAAACTAGATAAACTTTCTGCCTGGCTAGACAAGGAATATGCGGATCATCTCTGTACACCAGAGCCCGATGCTATTTTTAGGGCTTTTGAGCGCTGCCCAGAGCACCAAGTGAAAGTCGTGATAATAGGACAAGACCCATATCCCGCCTTAGGGGTTGCAGACGGATTGGCTTTTTCTACCAAAAGGCCCAGTTATATCCCGGCCTCTCTAAGGAATATTTTAATAGAGAGCGGAAATCCAATGGCCAAAAATGGTCGGCTAGATTATTGGGCAGAGCAAGGCGTTCTACTGTTAAATACGGTACTCACCACTCGGGTGAGTGAGGCAAACGCTCATAGAAAAATGGGCTGGGAATCCTTCACTGAATCTGTGGTTCAGTACTTAGCTGAAAAGGGGCAACCTATGGTGTTCATGTTTTGGGGAAATCAGGCTAAAAAACAAGCCAAAATCCTTCAAAAAATCAGTCACATAGCCATACTAGAAAGCGGCCATCCTTCACCCTTGAGCGCAAATAGGGGACATTGGTTTGGAAATAATCACTTCAATTTGGCAAACGCATTTTTAGTGGAGCACAGCCAAGACCCGATCGATTGGAATCTATCCGCCGACACGTTTAACCGTGAACCCAGACTCTTTTAAGTATGCCATGATTGCATCTCTGAGGTTTCCCTGAATAACAATACTTTCATTGCTAACACCTCCACCCACGTTAAACTTGGCCTTTAAGGCGCTGCTTAAGGCCTTGAAATCACTATTAGCACCCTGATAGTTTTTAATTACTGTAGTTGGCTTTCCTTTGCGCTTTTCAAAGACACAATGCAACTCGGGGTGTTGATGAACATAAAATGAAGTCGATTCTGCAGAAACTTTTGGGGTAGCTGACTCACTTTCTTGGTGATCGGGAAATAGTTTTTTTAACTGCTCAGATAAATCCATAATTAATCTATTTCAGCAATCCTAATTCTCTTAGTCGTTCGTCGAGAAAGGCCCCGGCGGTAATATCCTCGAACAATTTAGGGTTGTCTTCGCTAATGCAATGCTCTAAAACATTTAAAGGCATAGTCATCTTGGGGTGCATAAAGAAGGGTATTGAATAACGCGACTGATTCTGTGATCGTTCAGGATTTATGACGCGATGAATAGTTGACTTTAAACGGTTATTGGTATGACGAGACAGCATGTCACCGACGTTAATCATAAGTTCATCTGAAGCGGCGATTGCGTCAATCCACTGGCCATCAATACGCTGTACCTGAAGACCCTTTCCATGAGCACCCATGAGAAGCGTGATCAAATTAATGTCGCCATGAGCAGCAGCACGTACCGCCTTTTGCTCATTTTCATTGACTGGAGGGTAATGAATGGGGCGCAAAATGGAGTTTCCACCTGTAATGAACGAATCAAAATAGTGTTTGGGTAGGCTTAAGTATTCAGAAAGCGCTCTAAGCAGCTCTAAAGCGGTTTTTTCAAGCGCCTTATAAACCAGCTCACCGTAAAGATTGAATTCGGGTACTTCAAGCACCTCTATATTGGGCGGATAGATCGAGTCTGGGTCGTGATACTGTCCGAAATGCCAAAACTCTTTTAGATCAGCGACCTTTTGTCCTTTTGCGGTTTCTTTTCCAAACGAGGTGTAGCCACGCTGACCTGCTAATCCTTCAATTTCATATTTCAGTTTAACCGAATCAGGAAGGTCAAAAAAGCGTTTGACGGCGTCATAAAGGTTCTCGCTCAGTTGTTGTTCTAAATAATGACCGGAGAGCGCGACAAACCCAATAGTGGAGAAAGCATTTCCGATATCGGCCACAAATTGTTGTTGCTGTTCTTTGGATCCATGGGTATAATGGGTGAGGTTTACAGAAGGTACTTGAGATACTGTCATATTTTCTATTTTACATAATATAAATTATAGGACATTTAATTAGGTTTGATTCTCCGCATAGCTCGTCTTCGTAAATAAACCGCAGGGCTGCGCTTCATGTTGATGAAATATACTCCGGTCAAAAGTGCTAATGCAGCAATAATGCTCTGTAGGGTCACCACCTCATCGAGTACGAGTGCTCCTAGAATAAGGGCTACAATTGGATTAATGTAGGTAGATGTAGCCACCTTTTCTGGGCTCACCGTTTTTAGTAAATAATTAAATGAGGTAAACGCGACCAAACTGCCAAATACGATTAGCCCGAGCATTGACCAAACAACCTCTAGGCTCCACGATTGAGGGCTGATCCATTCTTCTCTTTTAATGATACTCATAACTACTAAGGCGCATCCGCCAAAAACCATTTGGTAGCCTGAGTTGACTAAATAATTCTTAGGGAGATCGGCCTTGCCCACGAATATGCTGGCATAGCCCCAAGTAATTACACAGCCGATAATCATAAAGATGCCAATCAAGCTAGAGGTGTCTTGACGGACTTGTTGTTGACTAACCAATAACGTCATTCCAAGTAAACCAATACCCACGCCGATCCATGAGAGTTTTTTTACCGGTTTTCTCTCTACGACTCTCAATAAAAGCAGCACTATGAGCGGTTGGGATGCAATGATAAGAGCCGCAAAGCCCGTATCGACGTATGATAATGCCCACACGACGACACCGTTTCCAATTGCAAGAAACAGAAATCCCGCAATCAAACTGTTCTTTAGTTGGATTTTACTCATGAAAATAGACTTTCCAAATAGCGATGCTAGAGTCAACATAAGTGTGCCGGCAACAGTGAAGCGAATTCCTGCCAACATAAACGGAGGGAGTTCCATTACAGCCACCTTATTTAGCATATAGGTAGAACCCCATATCAAATAAATAGAAAAGAAGGCTAAGTACTTGATAATGTT
>JAURFJ010000093.1 GCA_030834365.1 Flavobacteriaceae bacterium
ACAACCTTCATCAGACTAGGCTTCTAACTTTTTTAACCAGGATGAAAGAGAGACTTCTTTTTGGAGCACCTGCCCTAGTTCAGCTATAGCGATGCGCTCTTGCTGCATGCTGTCTCTGTATCTTAGTGTAACGGTTTGATCTTCAATCGTTTGATGGTCTACAGTGATGCAAAAGGGCGTTCCGATTGCATCTTGTCTGCGGTACCTGCGCCCCACCGCGTCTTTTTCGTCGTAAATCACATTAAAGTCGTATTTCAAAGCGTCTACGATTTCTTTTGAAATTTCAGGAAGCCCGTCTTTCTTGACAAGCGGCAGAATAGCTGCCTTATACGGAGCTAACACAGAGGGGATGCGCATAACGGTTCGCGATCCGTTTTCAAGTTCCTCTTCTTGAAGCGAAGTAGAGAAAACCGCCAAAAACATGCGGTCTAGGCCTATAGAGGTCTCGATCACATAAGGGGTGTACGACTTTTCTTGTTCTGCATCGTAATACTGCATCTTCTTCCCTGAAAAAGACTCGTGCCTACCCAGATCAAAATCGGTACGAGAGTGTATTCCCTCAAGCTCCTTAAACCCAAATGGAAACTTGAATTCTATGTCTGCGGCCGCATCGGCATAGTGGGCCAATTTCTCATGATCATGAAAGCGGTAATTATCTTGGCCTAACCCTAGCGAGAGGTGCCATTTTAGTCGGGCTTCTTTCCAGTGGGCATACCATGTTTTTTGGGTTCCTGGAGGAATAAAAAATTGCATCTCCATTTGCTCAAACTCGCGCATTCTGAAGATAAATTGACGCGCTACGATTTCATTTCTAAAAGCCTTGCCCGTTTGAGCGATTCCGAACGGAATCTTCATTCTTCCGGTCTTCTGCACATTGAGAAAGTTCACGAAAATTCCCTGGGCCGTTTCGGGTCTTAGGTAAAGCTCCATAGCGCTCTCAGCAGAGGCCCCCAAACGCGTGCCAAACATAAGATTAAACTGCTTGACCTCAGTCCAGTTCTTGGATCCTGACACGGGACAGACGATCTCGAGCTCTTCAATTAAAGCCTTTACATCTGCCAAATCTTCAGCCTCTAGAGACCTAGCCATGCGCTTTAGAATAGTTTCGCTGCGCTCCTTTACCTCAAGCACCCTTGGATTGGTCGACAAAAACTGCTCTTTATCGAAGGCCTCTCCGAATCTCTTTTCGGCTTTTTGAACCTCTTTGTCAATTTTAGCCTCGAGTTTGGCCACATAGTCTTCAATGAGTACGTCTGCTCTGTAGCGTTTTTTTGAATCTTTATTGTCAATTAATGGATCGTTAAAGGCGTCTACGTGGCCCGAAGCTTTCCAAGTGGTCGGATGCATCAAAATAGCCGCATCTAACCCCACAATGTTCTCGTTGAGTCGCACCATGGCCTCCCACCAGTACTGTCTGATGTTATTCTTGAGCAACACACCCAGCTGTGCGTAATCGTAAACCGCGCTTAACCCGTCATAAATTTCACTGGAAGGAAAAATAAATCCATATTCTTTAGCGTGAGAAATCACATTCTTAAAGAGGTCTTCAGCTGCCATGGAGTAACTTAATTTGAGGCAAAAATAGAATAATCACTTAGACTCGCAGGAGAATGAAGGTCAGAATTCAGCAGACTGCACCCTTTCGGCAGTCAAATCGGCCACATTTGTCCTGATGAGCCTATTAGATCTCTATTTTCCAAAGCACTGCTTGGTTTGTCGACGAGCAAGGGCCGAAAAAACAACCGTACTATGTGTTAATTGTGCGGCAAACCTGCCCACTCAGAACTATGGCCGCGGCAGTCTCAACCAGATGCTCGAACAGGCCCAATTGAATAAGGAGGTATGTCATGCTTATGCTCCGTTTTTGAATGCCGGAGAAAACGGCGGATTAATCAACGTGCTCTATCAGCTCAAATACGCCAAACGTGCCTTTTTAGCTCGAGACCTCGTAGCCCTGGCTTCGCCAGGGCTAGACTCCTTTTTTGAGCAGCATCAATTTGACGTGCTGGCTCCGGTGCCCATGCATTTCACTAAGATTATACAACGCGGCTTCAATCAAGCGGCACTGCTCACCCGTGAGATCGGTAAGCGGTATGCTTTAGCCGCAGACCCTCAACTGCTAAGTCAATTGAGCAGAAAAAAATCCCAGGCCTCAAAAACCAGATCAGAGCGGCACGAACTAGACGTGCATCTCTTTAAGGCCAATTCCGTTAGGGCTCAGCGCTACCGGCATGTGCTGCTTGTTGACGACGTCTTTACTACAGGTTCGACTTTAGGCGCCTGTTTCGAAGCACTAAAAAAACAAGCTGTGCCAGAGGTTAGCTATCTCACCCTCTTTTACACCCCATTAGAATATGCGGCTAAGCGCCCACTTGAGCTATAAAGTTTGTTTCTTTGTCTTTGTGAAACCAGTCTGCAGATCTGAGCAACGGGCGGCGAAAAACCACCCTCTTATAATCGCATTTTGCATAGTGCTTTTTCTCTCTGCTTGTGCTAAGAGAGGTACCCCAAGTGGGGGAGAAAAAGACACCAGCCCCCCAGTAATTGTCAAGGCTGACCCTCCTTTAGGAAGCACCAATTTTAAAGGAGACCGCATTCGAATTTATTTTGATGAATACATCAAATTCAAGGGAGTTGAAGAGCAGTTTTTGGTGTCTCCGCCCATGAAGATTCCGCCGGTTCTTAGCCCGCAACTTAGCCCAAGCAAGTATCTAGAAATCGAGCTCAAAGACACTCTTTTACCCAATACCACCTACAGTTTTTACTTCGGAAACTCCTTAGTAGACAATAATGAAGAAAACCCCTATCCGTACCTGAACTACGTAATGGCCACTGGAGATCGCATCGATTCGTTGAACCTCAAAGGAATGGTCAAAGACGCCCAACTCAGAAAGGCTGAGCCATTTATAAATGTGGTGCTTTATCCGAATGACAGCACCTACAACGACTCTATCATCTACAACAGCACTCCTCGGTATTTAACGAGCACCCTAGACAGCTTACCCACCTTCGAATTGAATTTTTTGAGTAAAGGGTCGTATTACCTCTATGCCCTTAAAGACGAAAACAAAAACAACAAATACGATCCTTACCTAGACAAACTGGCCTTCTTAAAAAAGCCTATCACCCTGCCTACAGACAGTCTTTTTCTGCTAGAGTTGTTCAAAGAAAAGATCAAATTCAAAGCTGAAAGACCCAAGTTTACTGGCTCTAATAACATCACTTTCGGGTACCAATCTGACCTTGATAGTCTCCCGGAGATACGCCTGTTGTCTGTGGTAGATTCTCTTTGGAGCTTTACCGAAAAGGTAGCCGACAAAGACAGTTTAAATTTCTGGTTCAGGGCTCCCTCGAAAATTGACTCGCTGCGTTTCACGGTTGCTGGGGCCAATAGCATCGATACGTTCACTGTAAAGCCCGTGGGAGGTCTGGCTAAAGACACCCTGACCTTTGCCATGCGTTCAAAATCAAGCTTAGCACCTAATCAACCCGTTTTCTTTCGCAGCAGCACTCCTCTAAAGGCAATTGACACGTCGCTCATAGCCTTTGTTGAATCAGACAGCATCAAACTTCCGGCCCTACTTAAAATGCAAGCTGATGCCCGCACGCTCACCCTAGATTTTAATCCGAAACCTGAAGGAAGCTATAAGCTATCCATGCTTCCGGGGGCTATCCAAGATTATTTTCAACAGACCAACGACAGCTTATCGTTTCGTTTCAACATGACCCCGGTCGAAGACTTCGGCACCTTGAAATTCGAACTCGAGAACGCCAAGCCAAAAGATTATCCGATGATCATTGAGCTATTAGACAAAAACGATAAATCACTACAGTCGCTTTACCTTGAGGCCGCAGGTAATGCCCTTTTTCAATACGTTGAACCCGGAACGTATTCGGTGCGCATCACCATTGACACTAATGGCAATAGGCGTTTTGACACCGGAAATTACCTGCTAAAACGCGATCCTGAGCGCATCATCTATGTTCCTGAGACCATAGAGGTCAGAGCTAACTGGGAAGAGCGTTTGCGCTTTAGATTACTCGATTAAATGAGCATTGGGTGAAAAATCATCAGGAGCCATCGCCGGTTCTTTTAGGGTTCCTTCGCCTCCAGTGTCGTTTTTGATTATCCATTCGCTGGGCTCAAAAACGCCATTACCCCTTTTTACAGTGGGCTTGCGAAGGGCTCTACCGTCTTCAAACTCGTGAGCCGGGGTTTACCGCAAAAAATTTCTAACCCAATCAGACGGTAGGTTTAAGAACTATCCGCTCAGAACGTATGTAGGCATAAACTATGTAGGCGGATACAGCGATCACTTTCCGGTGATTGCCCTGCTTACTGCCATTGACCCCAAGGGATACGAGTAAGAACAAGCAGTAAACCTATTCCATAGAACAAAGCGATACTCTTAAACTTTGCCTTTGAATCGGTTATTTTTTTGTGACGAGACCATCCGATGGTTACCAATGTTACCGCAATAAGGTTAGTCACTGGGTGCTCCAAGGCGGTAAGACGAGCAGCAGAGGTCAGACCTCCAATACCCAACTCCGAAATAGCGTAAAATCCCTTAGCAGAGGTAAAATAAACCAGAACGCCAATCAAAAACT
>JAURFJ010000094.1 GCA_030834365.1 Flavobacteriaceae bacterium
AAGGCAATCTCCGATTGTTAGCTGACAGGCAGAACTTGCCATGGGTGCAGATAACCCATTTGGGGACCCTTCGCCTTCCGGTAGCACATAAGAAAAAACCCAATCTGAGTGTTTTCCAAGTTCTGAGTTTTTATTAGAAGTAATCAGTGCAATTTTGATTTTCAGTCGCTTGGTACTGTTTATCAGCCGCGATAATTCCTCGCTTTCACCGCTATTAGACAAGACCACCAGATGATCCTCATGACTTATATTCCCAAGATCCCCGTGAAGAGCGTCCGTGGGGTGTATAAAGGCTGAAGCTGTTCCAAGTGAGGCCATCGTCGCTGCTATTTTTTGTGCAATTACACCGGATTTACCTACCCCGCTAAAAATCACCCTTCCCGAGCTTCTTTGAACCGATGTAGCCCAATCCGCTAAAGCCAGGGGATCGAGCGTATGCAAAAGATTACCTACGGCCCTCTCTGAAGCCTTAACCACCTGATTTAGGGTGCTTTTTATGGCTTGATGGTCCAATTGATCTCCCTAAAAGGTAAAATGAGATTCCTAATGATACCTACGATATTACCCATTTTCCCACTTCCAAATATTGTCCTTTTCCCCCATACCTTTATGCCGCTCCATATTTTTGAGCCAAGGTACCGGGAGATGCTAAAAGACATAGTTTCGAGTCATGGAACCTTTGTTATCACACAAATTAAAGATGCATCGGTCTCCGAGGGGAACTCAAATTCAAACTACTACCCTATTGGATGTATGGTTCGCATTGTCCGAGCTGATCCCCTTCCCGATGGTTGCTGGAATATTCTGGTCCATGGAATGGCTCTAGTCGACATTAAGGAGACTTTAGACGGAAAGCTTTATCGACAAGCCTATACTTCACCGCGGATCTTTCAGGATGAAAAAGGTTTAACTGCCGAACAACGGATAACGTTACAAAATCGTTTTATGGATTACGTGATTCAGTTAAATACAGAAGAGGATCTTAAGTCAGAAATCCAAGAACTTCTAGAGTCTGGCTTAAAAGATGAGGTTCTTCTTAACACCATCGCAATGTCTATGAGAATTGATCCCGTTGAAAGACAGTTTCTTCTTGAGGCCCAAAGTGTCCAAGATCTATACAATCGTATCTATCAACTTTGGGACTTTGTCTCAAACGATCGAAATACGCCCGAAGGTGGTCAGTGGTGGCCCCTGTAGGGTTCGAACCTACGACCAAGCGGTTATGAGCCGCCAGCTCTGACCACTGAGCTAAGGGGCCACATTGAGTTTATCCACTCAACGCTAAACCTTAAAGATCTGAATGGTGGCTGGAGGCAGACTCGAACTGCCGACCTAGGGATTATGAGTCGCTCTAACCACCTGAGCTATCCAGCCGTGCTCTTAGTTTAACGAGCCCCCCGTAATATGGGTAGTGCTTACTTATGACTTAACACGCGCTGATAGATTGCTTCATAGGCATCAATCACGTGTTTTTCTCCGAATGAATCAAAAGCTCGTTTTTTTGATGACACACTCATTTGTGATCGTAAAACTTTATCCTCAAGTAGGGATGAAACACTACGCGCCATTGAATCAATATCCCCTAAGGGGTGCAAGAAGCCATCGATTTTATCGCGAATGAGCTCCGGCAGCCCTCCGATCGCAGTCGCCACTACAGGAACCCCCAATGACATTGCTTCTAGGGCTGACAAACCAAAGCTTTCTGTTTCGCTTGGCAAAATGAAAACACTCGATTTTGCCAGGTAATTCTCAACTTGATTTTGTTTTCCTAGGAAATGAATATCATTCCAAAAAGGCAATTTTCGACAATAGGTTTCGATTTCAGAGCGATCGGGTCCATCGCCAATCAAAATGAGATTACACGGTGACGTCATTCTCACTTTTTCATAGATTTTGACTACGTCTAAGACTCTTTTGACTGGCCTGAAGTTAGAGACATGGATAAGGCTCGGGACTTCGTGTAACGGTGTTGTTTGATTTTCGGGTTGGGTGTAGATCAAATCATGGCTACAGACAAAATTTGAAATGACTTCGATCTGATCACCGACCCCAAAGGTTTCGATTGTCTGGTTCTTTAAAAAGCGAGATACCGCCGTAACCGCATCACTTTGTTTGATGGCTAATCGGACCATAGGAAAATAACTGGGGTCGGCGCCGACAATGGTGATGTCGGTCCCGTGTAATGTGGTCACAACTTTCACCTTGTTATCGCAGGCCATTTTGGCCAATAAGGCCGATGAAGCATGGGGGATTGCGTAGTGGGCATGGATGATGTCCAAATTATATTTCTGGGTAATATCCGCCATTTTAGAAGCAAGGGCATCCCCATAAAGAGGCGATTCGAACAATGGATAGGGGCTAGGCGTCACCTCATGGAAATATACTTCGTTTCTATGAATATTAAGTCGAGGCGGTATGGCTGAACTGAGAATATGGACCTCGTGGCCCCGATTTGAAAGCCCAATACCAATTTCACTAGCAACCGATCCGGAACCGCCAAAAGTCGAATAACAGCTGATTCCAATTCTCATTGATTGCTCGTAGTAGTAAGATGAAAACTAAGGAAAAAAATGATTCAGTTTCTGGTAGTTTTACTTTCTAACATTATATCATTGTGGTCTTTGCTTATTTTTATTTGGGCCATCTCCACTTGGTTCTCCCCTAACCCCTCTGCGACATGGTTTCGTATCCTGAATGCCGTCGTGGAGCCCATCTTGCTGCCGTTTCAAAGGCTAATTCCTAAGTTAGGACCGCTTGATCTCAGTACTTTATTTGCTCTCCTCGCCTTGCGTTTCATCAATGAACTACTCGTCACTCGCATCGTTGTAAATTAGGAGTCTTGCTATGACCAAGGCAGTCATTATCGATTGTTTAAGAAGCCCGATCGGGAAGTTTCAAGGAGCCCTATCCTCTCTGTCTGCCCCCGACTTATGCGCGCAAGTTATTCAAGGTCTCTTAGCTAAGTACCCCAATGTAAAACCCACCGAAGCTATTTTGGGCAACGTCTTATCCGCAGGCGTTGGACAAGCCCCTGCCCGTCAAGCCTCTTTAAGAGGGGGCATGGATGTTTCATCTTCTGCATTAACCATTAATAAAGTTTGTGGTTCAGGGCTGAAGGCCGTCCAATTAGCCGCATCTTCGGTTCTCATGGGTGACCATGAGATCGTTCTCGCAGGCGGAATGGAATCGATGAGTAACGCCCCTTATCTACTCCCCAAAATGCGTCAAGGGGCCCGAATGGGCCACACCCAGGCTATTGACTCGATGATGTTCGATGGGCTTCACTGTGCCATGACGGATCAAGCCATGGGCACAACTGGTGAACTCGTGGCCGATAAATACAAAGTGACTCGCGAGATGCAAGATGAATATGCGCTCAATAGTCATCTCAAAGCTATCAAAGCTATTGAAAGTGGTTATTTCAAGAACGAAATTATCCCGATTACTATTCCTGGAAAAAAAGGGTCGGACCTTGTTGTTTCTGAGGATGAGGGACCCCGAAAAGATACGACCCTAGAAAAACTTCGATCCCTAAAACCCGCTTTTAAAAAAGATGGGACCGTTACAGCAGGCAATGCTCCCTCGGTAAACGATGGAGCTGCGGTAGGTCTAATAACGACCGAAGACCAGGCTCTTAAATTAGGCCTCAAGCCCGTTGCTACGATTCTAGGGTGGGCGACGGCAGGTCTTGAGCCACAATGGGTGACCATGGCACCGGTTCCCGCCATACAAAAATTAATGGCTAAACTTGGATGGTCTAATTCGGATGTTGATGTGTGGGAAATCAACGAAGCTTTTAGCGTTCAACTCGTTGCAACGATTAACGAATTAAAACTGGATACATCACGGGTCAATATTCATGGAGGTGCTGTAGCCCTCGGTCATCCCATTGGAGCTAGTGGAAGTAGAGTGCTCTCGACACTCATTTATGCTTTGCAGCGAACGGGCGGAAAGCGCGGAATAGCCGCATTGTGCCTTGGTGGTGCAAATGGCATCGCTATGGCTATTGAAATTTAGGTGTCCAGACTGTTGGGCTTCGAAGTGTAAACCCGATCGGATCTGAAGGTTTTTTGTAGGCCGTATGTTGTTTACTGACTAACACACCTGATTAATAGCTTACTTGATAGAGGCCCTGAATTGAGTTGGTAATAAATTAAGAATCGTATTCAAATCTCCTCTTATAAAGAATACTTTGCCTACGTTTAATCCAATATCGAAGTCATAAATTCTATACAAAAAATAATTATCTGATTTTTTCTTGCTGAATTCAATCTCATTAGGTGAGATGAAAAATGATGCTTTAATTGATCCCTTAGTAGTTTTTACCTCGATATATTTTGGCTGTCCATTCGGGTCATACGACAAGATGTCAAAGCCCGCACCGTCTCCCTGAACAGTTGAAACATGAACCACCTTATCGGCTAAATCCTGACGACCGTTAGCTAACAAGTTTTCAATTTCCATTCGCAACGCCAATTTCTCTCCGGCCAAACCCAGCTCTCTGTTTCTACTATCAATTAGCCCGTAATCG
>JAURFJ010000095.1 GCA_030834365.1 Flavobacteriaceae bacterium
CATAATTGATGCACTTTTTGAGCATCAAATAAGGGCCTGGAACGAAGGAGACGTTGATAACTTTATGCTGGGCTATTGGAACGACGAACGCTTAATTTTCGTCGGAAGCAACGGCCCTACCTACGGCTATCAAAACACCCTTGAAGGCTATAAAAAACGCTACCCAGACCGCGCCGCAATGGGGCGGTTGGCCTTTGATATACTTGAAAAAAGGCAGTGGGACAAGCGCACGATTCAGGTCATTGGAAAATTTACCCTTTACCGTGAAAAAGACACGCCATCCGGTCATTTTAGTCTTTTAGTTCGAAAAATAAAGGGCGAGTGGCTTATTGTCAGTGACCACTCCTCTTAAAGCGCGGCGTAAAATACCCAGGCCATCCACACCACAAGGGCCAGTTTTAAAACAGATCCGGCTAAAACGCCAAGGAGTGATCCAAGCGCTGCTCGAGCTGCAGACTTGATATCCGATTGTTGCGCATACAGCTCGCCGGCAAAGGCTCCCAGTAATGGGCCAAAAAGAAATCCGAAGGGCGGGAAAAACAGCAACCCGAGCACAAGACCCACAAAAGAACCAATAGTACCTGCTTTCGATCCTCCAAAACGCTTGGTGGCGTAGACCGGAATAATGTTATCGATGATCGACACGGTCACCGAGAGTATCCCAAAAACCCACAACCAGGTGGTGTCTATATCGTGCGCATCGCTGAGCTTGAGTACGAGCAGCGCTAAATAGCCGATGACCGGGCCAGGTATGACGGGTACAAAGCAGCCAATTATACCGACGATAAGTAAAAAACTTCCGAGAATAATCAGCAGCAGGTCCATAAAAAGTGAATTAGACAGGAAAGATACATTATTTAGTACTTTGTTTTGCATAGTACTGTTTTTTGTTTATATCTTTGCAGTGCATTATAGATCAACTATGAATATTGAAAACACCAAACAACAGATGCGCAAGGGCATCTTAGAGTTCTGCATATTGTCAGTGCTCAAAGACCAAGACCTCTATGCCTCTGAGATTCTCGAGCACCTCAAGCAGGCCAAACTATTGGTCGTTGAGGGCACCCTTTATCCCTTGCTTACCCGCCTAAAGAATGCTGAGCTTCTGCAGTACCGATGGGAAGAGTCAACCGGAGGGCCTCCGAGAAAGTACTTTACCCTTACCGAAGAAGGTGTCGCCTTTCTTGAAGAGCTCAAGCTAACCTGGAACGAACTACAACACGCTATCAATACTGTAACCAATAAATCATGAAAAAAACACTAACCGTTAATCTTTCTGGGCTGGTCTTCCACATTGATGAAGACGCCTATCTAAAATTGCATCACTACCTCGACTCGATCAAGGCCCACCTAAATAATACGCCGGGTAGAGACGAGATCATTGCGGATATCGAAAACCGTATTGCAGAGCTATTCACTGAAAAAAAGAAGTCAGTCATCTCTATTGCAGAGGTTGAAGAAGTCATCACCATCATGGGGCAACCTGAAGACTATGTTTCTGATGAAGAAGAACCACAGCCTCAGCGTCGCCCCTACACAACGAGTAGTAAAAAGCGTCTCTATAGAGATCCTGACAACCAAGTACTCGGAGGGGTCTGTTCGGGCATCGGCCACTTCACCGGAATAGACCCTGTCTGGGTACGCCTTATTTTCTTAGCCCTTCTGTTCAGTGGGGTATCGGCTATCTTCTATTTTGTACTCTGGATCGTCATTCCGAAAGCCCTTAGCACTGCCCAAAAGCTTGAGATGAAGGGAAAGGCCGCCACCTTTAGCAACATAGAAGACTATGTAAAAGAAAGCTACCGAACCGTGAGAGACGATCTCAAAAATGTGGATTTAAAAAACGCCCAGAACAAAGCACAAGAAGGTGCGAAAGGCTTCTTCGCCTTTCTCGGCGAAATTATCAGGGCACTATTCACTGCCATTGGCAGGGTGCTCAGTTTCATAGGAGAAGTGCTGGGAAAGCTTTTGGGGGTGATCATCATAACGGTGACACTCGTACTGCTGATCGCCATCACCGTTAGTTTTATCATCGGAAGCTTTATCGACGTCAACATTGGCAATGATATTTTAATGCTACCAGGCTTTCAGTACATGGACCACAACTGGGGCGGACCATATCATCCGATCTTCTACCACATTAGCATGTTGTTGACCTTCGGTATTCCCGCATTTAGTTTGCTTCTGATAGCCCTTCAGCTGCTTTTCAAGAACATGGGAAGGCTGTCTGGTGGCGTTAAAATTGGAATGCTCGCGGTATGGATGCTGGCCCTGATTGCCTTTATCGTCATGAGTTTTACGCGATTCTAAAGCCTAGAGGCTTTAACGGCTAGGGCGTTTTTGCGCGCCACCACTTCAGCCAATGGCGTAGAAGTGATATGGCTTTCTAGCCATGACAATACGTCTAAATACAAAAAAGAGCGCCGCTCGTAGTAGTCTTCTTCTAGTGGAAGAAGCTGACCGTGCAGCGCTCTAAATTTTTCTTTAAGATCTTGTGGATAGACCGATCCGAGCTCTCTGATAAATTGTATGAGCAATCGCTGCACCTGATGCAAATCGTTCATTCGAATTAAGAAGCGGTAAGTGCTGAGCAGCAGTCGATCTAAGTCATTGTCGAGCCCGGCCTCAAAATGCGCAATGACATCTAGAATACGTGAAAAGCACATCAGGTCTTCACGCATGGTGAGGTTCGAGTTAAAGATAATAGGCTTCAGATAGTCGATGCATTGTTTGTAATCTGCAGCCCCAAAATACATGCAAGCCATTTTATAGTAGAGCATCATGACATGGTGGGCATCAATTTGATTCTCGAATCGCTTGACCCCTTGTTTAACTTCGGGGATGAGACTTAGCCCCTCTTCGAAAGTACCTTTTAGAAAATGCAAGTTGAGCTCGTTGTTTACGCGATACAGAAAGGCCAATGCTTGGGTGTTAGTATTCACCGGAAACCCTTCAGAATCAATTGTTTGACGCATCTGTTCGAGGGTTGACTTGAACTTTTCGGGATGCCGCAATAACAGCAATGATTCCATCAGGTAGTTGTTGGCCTTGAGGTAAAAAATCGGATGCGAGCTAAGCATCTCCGGAAATTGCTCAAAGAGATAGACCCACCTTGAGGCATGCTTAAATAGCCCCAAGAAGTCTTGGGTGATCATACTGTACCACACATGCGCCTTAGAATACCAAAGCCGCTCTCTAAATCCTAGTTGATCGTACTCTACCTTGGGCAATTCTCTAAAGAAAAATTGGGTGATTTCTCGATATTCATCGTCGCTTTTGACATACCCGGCCTTTAACAGGCGTTCGTACAACAACAGTGATAGATTAGATAGTTGACTGCAAAGCATATTGGCCTCTCCTAGCATGCGCGCATCAGAAACCAGCGCCTCGGTGCGGTTACTCATACTTCGGGTTATGTATTGAGATTCGATGATTTTTTCGAACTCTACAATCTCGTATTGGGTGTATTTTTCGTCCCATTTCTTGGCCATCTGCTTGGCTTTTTCAAGCATTTTTAGACTCTGCTTATACAGCCCCTTTTGATAGAGCACCGTGGCAAAGTCAAGCTGCTCGCGAATGAGCATTCGCGGATTTTGAATGCTCGGATTTAACCGCAGCGAGGTCAGTAATTGCTTGTAAAGGTGCGACTTAAGATTGGCCAATTGCGCACGAGAAACAAAGGGCTGCTTGAGTAATTCGCGCTCATCATAGCTCTCAGTTTGATCGAAAAAGTCAAACAATTTGATAAATTTGGATTCGCGATGACCTTCGATACGCTTGGCGTATAATTTAAATTGCCGTTTTTGGGCCTTGGTTAAAGACTTTACGAGCAAAAAGACAGGGTCTTGCGCATTTTTAGGCGTCGCAGAAATTTTGCGGTTAACTCGCTGCATATAAATAAATTAAGTGATTCAAAATTACACTGAATTTCGTAATATAAAATCGCAGAAGCAAAAGAACCCCTTAAGAGCCTATATTTTTGAGTTAACATTTGGCTAGAAGAGCTATGAGCAAAGAGAAAGTAGAAATTTTCGATACCACTTTAAGAGACGGAGAGCAGGTACCCGGCTGCAAGCTTGACAAGAAAAGCAAGCTAGAGATTGCCGAACAGCTCGATGCCCTTGGAGTAGATATCATCGAAGCTGGGTTTCCCGTATCTAGCCCCGGAGATTTCGAATCGGTAGCAGCCGTCTCCAAATTGGTTAAACATGCGCGCGTCTGCGGGCTAACCCGCGCCGTAGAAAAAGACATTGATGTGGCCGCAGAGGCCCTAAAACAAGCCAAAAGGCCTCGTATTCATACTGGAATTGGCACCTCTGACTCACACATTACGCACAAGTTTCGGGCTACTCGCGATCAGATCATAGAGCGAGCCGAAAAAGCCGTGTCTTACGCCAAACGCTATGTTGAAGACGTAGAGTTTT
>JAURFJ010000096.1 GCA_030834365.1 Flavobacteriaceae bacterium
TAAGTTTTTCATCGAGGCGTCCCATTTTTTGCCGCTTAAGCCGCTGGCTGCTTTGAGTTCGGCCAAGTCGGCAGATCCATCGCGCTGTTGAAGCAGTTCAATGATCGCCTTCTCTTCTTCGCTGAGAGCCAAAGCTTTCTTCTCGGGGCGCATCTGCGGAAAAAACAGTACCTCTTGAATCGAGGCGTTGTCAGTGAGTAGCATGCACAAGCGATCAATGCCAATGCCTATACCAGAAGTTGGAGGCATGGCGTATTCAAGAGCCCGCAGAAAGTCGTGATCGATAAACATGGCCTCGTCGTCGCCCTTTTCGGATAACTTCAACTGATCTTCGAAACGCTCGCGCTGATCGATTGGGTCGTTGAGCTCGGTGTAGGCATTGGCCAATTCTTTTCCGTTTACCATGAGCTCAAAGCGTTCAGTGAGTCTAGGGTTTTCGCGGTGCTCTTTGGTTAGCGGGCTCATCTCTTTGGGGTAGTCAATGATGAAGGTTGGCTGAACATAGTGGTGCTCGCAACATTCTCCAAAAATTTCATCTATTAGCTTGCCAATTCCCATGCGCTCGTCTACCTCTAAATTGAGCGACTTGGCCGTTTCACGCAGCTGCCTCTCGTCCATCTGACTGACATCGTAGCCGGTGTGGGTTTTGATGGCTTCTAAAATCGGAACTCTAGGGTAAGGCGCTTTGAAATCGATTTGCTGTTCACCCACCTTAACTACCGTACTACCGGTAGCCTCAAGAGCGACTTTTTCTAAAAGTTGTTCGGTGGTTTCCATCATCCAGAAGTAGTCTTTGTAGGCTACGTAGAGCTCCATGACAGTAAACTCTGGATTGTGGGTGCGGTCCATGCCTTCGTTTCTGAAGTCTTTGGCGAACTCGTAAACCCCGTCAAATCCGCCTACAATAAGGCGCTTTAGGTATAACTCATTAGCAATGCGCAAATAAAGCGGAATATTAAGTGCGTTGTGATGAGTGATAAAGGGGCGTGCTGCGGCCCCACCAGGAATGGGCTGTAAAATGGGGGTCTCCACCTCGAGATATCCCTTATCGTTGAAAAACGAACGTATGGTGTTCGTGATTTTGGTGCGCTTAACAAAAGTGTCTTTAACTGAAGGATTCACAATCAGGTCGACATAACGCTGACGATAGCGCTGTTCGGGATCATTAAATTCATCGTACACTTTTCCCGAAGCGTCTTCTTTCGGAAGCGGCAACACGCGCAAGGCCTTACTCAGAAGGCTAAAGCGCTTTACCATGATGGTCTTTTCACCCACCTGAGTGGTGAACAATACACCTTCTGCCCCGATGATATCACCTATGTCTAGTAGTTTTTTGTAGACCTCGTTGTAAAGGGTGTGCTCTTCAGTGGTGCAAATCTCGTCTCGGTTGAAGTAGAGCTGAATGCGCCCCTCAGCGTCTTGCAACTCGGCGAAGGAGGCTTTTCCTTGTATGCGTCTAGACATCAACCTTCCGGCAACGACCACCTGCTGACCCTCTTTATAGTTCGCTTTTATAGCCGTTGAGCTGTGGGTCACTGGATAAGCGGCGGCAGGGTACGGATTTATTCCCATCGCCCTTAAGCGCTCTAATTTTTCTCTTCTAATCAATTCTTGCTCAGACAAGGCCATAATCGCGGTTCTTAGATGCGCAAAAATAAGAAGTAGACCCCAATCATCGCTACATTTGTGAGATGAAGCCAATCTTGAAGGTAGAATACTTGGGGCGCATGAAGTACAAGGCGGCCTGGGAGTATCAAGAAGCGTTATTTCAGCAGACGGTAGACCTTAAGGTGCGCAATCGCCGTGAGCAGCTGCAACTAACTACTTCGAACTACTTGCTGTTTGTCGAGCACGATCCCGTGTACACCTTGGGCAAAAGCGGAGATTTCTCAAACTTGCTGGTCTCAGAGGCCGAGCTTGAACGCAAAGGAGCCGAATTTTTTAAGACCAATAGGGGAGGAGACATCACCTTTCATGGCCCTGGCCAGTTGGTGGCCTACCCCATTCTAGATTTGGATCATTTCTTTACCGATGTGCACAAGTATCTGCGCTTTCTGGAAGAGGCTGTCATACAAACCTTGGCGCATTGGAATATTGAGGCCACCCGTTCTTCAGGCGAAACGGGCGTTTGGATTGATGTGGGCACTCCATTTGCCCGTAAAATTTGCGCCATGGGTATTCGCGCGAGCCGATGGGTAACCATGCACGGGCTGGCCCTAAATGTGGATACAGACCTGAGCTTTTTCGAGCTTATGATTCCGTGCGGAATTCAAGGCAAAGGGGTTACCTCAATGAAAAGAGAGCTCGGTGACAACTGCCCCAGCCTTCAGCAGGTACAGCAGGAATTTTTGAAGCAATTTGTGCGCTTATTCGACTGCGAATTAGCTTAAGCTCAGTAGAATTTATTTAAGGGTAAAAATCTACTCTATTCGATAAACCGTTAGACTGTTGCGCTCGTCAGCGGTGACTAACTCAACCTTTTTATCATTATCCATATCGATAAGGTCGATCGCAGAAATACCCATTACCGGAAACCCTTTGAGCAGCTCACCTTGGCTGTTGTAGACAAAAATCTGCTTGCTAGCCTTGTCTACTAAGCTGATGTAAATGGTGTCGTTGACATAGAAAAAGCGCAGGCCTTCATAAATTCCATATTCGAGTTCGATGCGTTTCTCTTTGATCTGTAATTTCTCTTGATCGCTTATAACTAGTGTTTTGCTGCTAGAAGCCGACAAGTGATCGGGTGAAAAGCCCAGATCGGTGCGACTGACCTTTCCGCGCGTATCTATTTGAACAAGCGCCCCTTTTTGATCGGTGAAGGCAAAGGTGTTTCTGTACTCGAACAGCTCATTTGAAGTAAAATCAAAGCGCTGGCTCAACTTAAGACGGTCTTTTCCATCGCGCTGGAGCACCTTTAGCGCCCCGTTCTTTAGCGGAAAAAGCAAGTAGTCTTTGCTCGCTATTCTAAAGTGTTTGGCTGGGCTAGCCAATTCGGATTCAGCCTTAGTATAGGTGAACCCGTTCACTTTTTCTCCCGCATTATTGAGCATGTAAATGTCGCGGCCCTGGCTGAACACCATGCGGTAGTTTCGACTGTTGTCGTAATCAAATACCGATAGTGCTGAGAGGTTGCCATCTTGAAAACGCTTGGGAAAGCCGTTAAGGTAGTTGCCGTTTCTATCGACAAGCACGAAAGAGGTTTCAGTGGTAAATGCCAGTTGTAGTTTTTTATTTCGGAAGAGATCTACTTCGTGGATGCGACCTTGGATCTTGGCGTCTAATTGACGCTTCCACAATCGTGCCCCTGAATTCGAAAAGCGATATAGGGCATGGCTCGCATCTTGGACGACGATCTCGTAGGCATTGGTGTAGTGATTTTTTACAAACTGCGGATCTATTAGTGCCGGCGCATCAAGTGATAAGCTAAGTACAGGGCTCACTATGGCCTCGTATTTGGGAGTTGTAAGTGGAGCAGAGGTTGCCGCCGTGAAGTAATGTGTGGCGTCTTTGACTACTGAAAACAGTTGAGCTCTTTTGTCTTCTTGCGCTAGGTACAGTAGGCTAATCTCTTGGGCAATAGTTGACTCTAGACTAGCGTAAAGGGCTCCGCGTTTAAAGGTTTCTTCGCTGCTGATAAATTTAATAAGCGACTGAAGATCGGTATCTGATGTGCTATACCAGAAGGCGTCTTCATAAAGCGCCACGTAATTTACAGTTGAAGGCAGGCCCAATGATTCAAGATCTTTTGAAAAATCAACATCAGTCAATTGGTAGAGTGTAATACCCATGTAGTCTTCTTTTTCAAATTGACGGCGATTGAGTTCTTCGATAATTTGTTCAGAAGCAATGCTGCGAACGTACAACAGTTGCTGAGCCTCGAGGTCTACACGTCCGATTTCAATGGCTCCGTTGAGTAACGGATGCTTCAGGCCCGCGGGAGCAGCCCTTACCATTAGGCCCTTAGTTGCTCTTGGAGCGTGGTCTAGCAGTCGAGGTTGAATTGGAGCGCTCTGCGCAAAGCTTGATAAATAGTGGTTTAGACTGTCTGAAGCAAAGCTAATTCCTGTCGCTTTTATGAGTTGGCCTTCTTGGCTGATGTCTAACGAAATCGAGGAGGCCAGATCGGCATAAGCTCCGCCTCTGAGTGCGCCTAAAACGAGTTGACTATTTTCGGGCTTCATCACTAGATGGATCACCTCTTCTGCTGCTGCACTGGCATAAAGACGCTCTACCTTTTCATCTACCGTAAATCGTGCCTTGCCCCTAAGTGCCTCCTGGAGAACCAAGATTGAATTACTAATGAGCGAGCGCCCTTCAACAGTTGCATAGTACAGCTCATTGTCGCCCACTTGGGTGACTCCGACATCACTATTCTCATAAGCAAGGGAATCATCTACCTCAAAAGAAGTCTTAAGA
>JAURFJ010000097.1 GCA_030834365.1 Flavobacteriaceae bacterium
CTTTGTACAATGGCTTTGGTTAGTGCTTGAGGAGTCATTGATGGCTAGCTTATAGTTGAGCACACAAAATACGATTTATCGCAACGATCGCAGCTGTCTCCGTTCTAAGACGCTGATTTCCTAAAGAGAAGGCCTTAATGCTGTTCTCTTGTGCCCTAGCGACTTCGCTTTGGCTGAAATCGCCTTCTGGGCCTATCATGAGGTGGTATTCGCTCGATGAGGTTCCCAAGTGAAACAGGTCGATTTTATCGTTTTCTGGATAACAGTGCCCAATCAGGGTTACACCGTTTCGTTTAAGCCCGACGTAATCGATTACCGACTGCTCAGGCTTTAATTCGGGTATATACGCATTTAACGATTGTTTAAACGCACTCTGCAGTGTTCGCAGCGCCCTTTCTTTATTGAACCTAACTTTTTCACAGTGCGCGCCAATTAATGGGGTAATAGAGCGCACGCCAAGTTCAGTAGCTTTCTCTAGGCACCACTCAAAGCGGTCATTGCTCTTGAGTAGGGCAAGGGCTAGGTGAACAGTGTAGGTTGTTTCAGGCTCACTTTGAGCCTTTTCTATATACACCACGCAGGCCTTAGCATCAGATTTGAAAATTTTTCCAAAGAAAAGGTCTCCACGACCATTTCCCAACTCAATGCTGTCGCCCTCCTTTTTTCGTAAGACTCTCGTAAGGTGTTTGCTTTCAAACGCATCTAAGGTGTACTCTTTTTGACCTTTAACAAGCTGAGGGGCATAAAAACGTTGACTCATAGCTGAACAGAATAGCGCGCCTGAGCGTTTACCGATAAGTCGGAAAAGTCGGCTTTTAGGTATTTGAAATAAGCAGAAATGCCGATCATGGCCGCATTGTCTGTGCAGTAGCGCAATTCGGGTATGAATATATCAAAGCCCTTTTCTTGGGCTACCGATCTAAGCGCCGCTCTTAAACCAGAATTGGCGGCTACACCTCCTCCGAGCGCTAGCTGACGTATACCTGTTTGCTCTAGCGCTTTTAGCGCCTTCAGCACTAAAGAAGAAACGAGCGTGTGTTGCAGTGATGCCGCTAAGTCATTCTTATTCTCGGATACGAAATCCGGATTTTTTAGGTTATGCTTGCGCACGAGCTGTGAAAACTGGGTTTTAAGCCCACTGTAACTGAAGTTTAGTCCGGCCACAGAAGGAATACTCAATTCAAAGGCGTTTGGGTTGCCCATTTGGGCTAGTTGGTCAATGTGAGGTCCGCCTGGATAAGAAAAACCCAAGACCTTAGCCGATTTATCGAAACATTCGCCTATAGCGTCATCCAAGGTTTGACCTAATAATACAAATGCATCGGGCGCATTTACCTGAACAATTTGGGTGTGGCCGCCGCTTACCGTTAGCGCCAAAAAAGGGAAGCTTGGTGGATTGGGGTGGGCGTCGTCAATAAAATGTGCCAAAATATGGGCCTGCATGTGGTTCACCTCAATAAGAGGGATGTGCAATGCTTGAGCCAATGATTTGGCAAAAGAAACCCCAACCAGCAATGAACCTAAGAGTCCTGGTCCTTTAGTAAAGGCGATTGCCGAGAGGTCTTTTTTAGCGATATTTGCTGTATCTAGAGCCGCTTTGACCACCGTGACAATATGTTGTTGATGCGCTCTAGAAGCTAGTTCAGGAACTACTCCGCCATAGCGCGCGTGCATTTTTTGGGTAGCAATGCAATTAGATAACACCTGGGTTCCTTTTAAAACAGCCGCCGAAGTATCGTCGCATGAAGATTCAATGGCAAGAATTAAAGGGTGTTCAGTAAGGCTCATAGTCGCAAAGATAACCGCAAATAATCAATGAGAAAACGACTCTTTTTAGGGTTACGCATACTCTTGGCCTTACTGGTAGTGCTGTTTTTACTCACGCTACTGGCCTCTACTCCTAAAGTTCAAAATCTCATTGCACAGCGCTTGATTAACAATCTTAGCGGACGCTACGGTTTAACCCTCTCAGTTGATGCGGTAAGGGTAAATCCGCTAAGCTTAAATGCCACCATTCAGCACCTATTTGTTCCGGATCACAAAGGAGATACCCTTCTATATGTTCGCTCTCTGAGCAGTCGGTGGGGTTCTCTGGCTGCCTTTATGGGCAACTCGTCTTCTGTGCAGTACAGTCTTGGAGAGACCTATCTAAAGGTTCAAACGCACGAAGGAGACACGCTCAGCAGTTTAGCCTACTATTTAAATCAACTCCCTAAGGGAAGAGGTGGGCGATTTGAGGCCAAGTCTATACGTGCGGGGTCGGTACATATCGATTACAGTGATCAGTTTGAGGGTGATGCCCACGAATTTCTGTTGAGAGATATTACTTTGACCAATCTAGTGGCCTCCAATAATCATATTGCCGGTCGTTTACAGTTTGACGGAGTCTATCTTAAAAATGAAACGATTGTTGAACCTAGTCTTAGAGCCGATGTAACTGTTGATACCCAAGGGAGCACCTTGATGGTCAGTGAACTCAACTTGCGAACCGAAACCGATGCTATAGCCCTTTCTTATCTTACTTACAACAGGGATTCGAAGCTATTGGAGGCTGTGATTAACGAGTCTTTTCTGAGTGGAAAGCGCTTAGAATCAATGGGTGTAAAAGGTTTTGGAAACCGCGCGCTATACCTCGAAGGAAGCTTGTCTGGTGATAGCGATAAGCTCTTTACCGATAAATTAAGCATACAGTGGGGAAATAGCTCGGGTATGATAGGGGGATTCATTGGGCTAAACAAACCATCACTGTCGTATGAAATACAGTTTTCTGACATTCAAGCTCAATGGGCAGACCTCAGCTGGCTTACCAAAACGCTTAATTCACAATCTAGTTTTCAACCCCTATTGAGCCCTCGAACGGCTGTCAAAGGTTCGCTAAGTCTATCACGAAAGCCCGATGAGCTGCTGGCTTCTTCATCCCTAGTTATCGGCGATTCGCGCTTAGAGGTTTCGTTTAATCGTGCAGACCAGCAAGAATCACTTCAATTAGATATTCGGTCTTTTCCGATCAATTGGCTGTTAAAAGGAGCAACACAGCGACTTTCTGCCTCGCTTGAGGCTAATCGCAAAAAGGGTTATCCGTTTGAGTTTAACGCGAACATCCACCGAATTGACTTTGACCATGGCCTAAGTCTAGAGCGTATAATATGGGAAGCCTTGCCCACTGGCGCGGCTTACTCCATGGCCATTTCAAGTGAAGTGCCGGGTCAATCATTCGAAGCTCTATTTGATTATGAAAAAGTCAAAGATCGCTATTCGATTGAGGGTAAGGTCGATGTAAATCGGTTAAATGCCCTTATGAGCACCCCCGATTTTGAAGCCCTGCCCTTCAGTACTGTGGCCTCATTTTCGCTTTGGGGGAGCTCATTAAGCGACATACAAGGTCAATTAAACTTGGACGCTTTGAGGTTCTTTCCGCCTAACCGTTCTCTGGTAGAAGTCGGATCAGTGCGCATGAGTCACACGGCTCTGGGTCAATCAGAAAGGCAATTTATAGTGGTTTCAGAAGACTTTGTCAATCTTCAGGTATCCGGAAATTACCACCTCTTTGATTGGCAGCAAGCTTTTAGTCAATTAAAACTTCCTCGAACACTTCAGTTGGATGCCGATATTCAAACCGGAGATAGGTGGGTTGAATTGATAGAGGGCTCTACGGTTTTACCAGAGGTGAGCGGTTACCTGCGTTATACTGACGGGAAACTGAAGTCAGACATTAGACTATCTCAATTTAGTTATGATGTCTTCGACATGAAGCAACTTCGCGCTTACAGCAACCCTTCAGAAGGGTTTGTTTTAGATGCCGAGTCACTGCTTAGCCCTTATTTTTCATTGGCCTCAGTTCACACCACTATTAAGGGCAATCGTTTAGAATTAGAGGCCTCCACAACCGGGGCAAAATCCGATCGTTTTTTAGTGAATTCAAGTTGGAATCGCCTCTCTGATGATCAACTGCTCATAGCTATTGATCCATCGCGCTTTACACTAAAGCAGTACCAGTGGGTTATCGAGAAGCGCGCAGAGTTTATGATTGATTTCAACAACCGTAGTGTTTCGCTCGATCGTCTCGATCTAAAGACGCTAGATAACGGCTACCTTTCAATTTATGGAGGCTACAATGGCAACGACAATTACGCTATTAGTTTAGAGCTTGAAAACGCGCCTATTGAAACCATTACTCCAGAGATTAAAAACCTGTCACTCAAAGGAAACGCCACAGGGCTGCTTCAGTTTAAGAAACAAGGTAAAAGGTACGAGCCTAGATTCAACCTTAGTGTAGAAGACTTATTAGTCAATAATAAATTTGTGGGCTTCTTTAACGGAGTGGTTTTGGGTAGTGCCAATGCCGACATTTTCACCCTGCAGGCTGACGTGCTAAATTCAGGTCGCG
>JAURFJ010000098.1 GCA_030834365.1 Flavobacteriaceae bacterium
TTCCCATACCCAAGACCCAAAAGCGAGCCCCAATTCGCGATTTGCGGCATCGGTAAACCTAGGTAGTAGTAAGTATTTTAGAAACTCCGCGAACCAGCAAAACCTAGCCCTTACCCAAAACAATAACCTGTCGTCATCGATTACTTACTCCAAGACTTTTCCGGCCTATCCGTCAGTGAATCTTAACCTGAGCGCTACACACAACCAAAACACCAATACCGAAGAGATCAACCTCACACTACCTACCGCACAGGTGAATATGGAGCGCATTTTTCCATTCGCCAAGCGCGAAGGAATCAAAAAAGGATTGATTGAAAATATTAACCTCCAGTACACTTCCCGATTTGAAAATCGCATACGCACTACCGATTCACTCTTTTTAACGGCACGTATGTTTGATGACGCCAAGATTGGGGCAAGACACTCTATACCACTTAGTACCAACTTTAAAGTGGCTAAATTCTTAAGTGTATCGGTCGGAGGTGACTATGAAGACTTATGGACGTTTGAAACCTTCACACGTGGTCAAGACCTTACTTCTGATGTAAGCAGAGAGGTAATTCTTGATACGGTGAGAGGATTCGATCGCTTTAATCGATACGGCCTGTCGAGCTCGGTGGGTACTACTGTATATGGAACGTACACCTTCAAGGAGGGTAAAAAATTGCAAGCTATTCGGCACGTGGCCCGACCCTCTATCGGTTGGGGCTATGGACCATCCTTTGAACGGTATTACGACAGCTACACCAACCTAGAAGGTGAAGAAGTTAGTTATTCGCGATTTGAGGGTACCTTGAACGGTTCGCCCAGCTTAGGAAGATCTAATAGCCTCTCTTTTGGCTTACAGAACACCTTGGAGGCCAAGATGGCACCTAAAGATTCCACTAAAACCGAATCCCGAAAAATACCTATTTTGAGCAACCTCAATTTCTCAAGTGCTTATAATCTAGAAGCTGATTCATTGAGGCTAAGCCCTGTTAGTTTTAACGCTGCTACGGCACTCTTTAATAAGGAGATGCAGGTGAATATGAACGGAACGCTAGATCCGTATGTCACGACCGCAGATGGCACGCGAATAAACACCTTTCATTTGGCTCAAAGCGGAAAGATCGCCAAACTCACCAGAGCCAGTCTTAATTTCAGTTACGCCTTATCAAACGACACCTTTAAGCCCAAACGCGATGAACAGCAACAAGGGAATGGGCAAAGGCAAAGTCAAAACTACGACGATCAATACCGCACCCAATCAGGTGGAGCCGACAACGATCTTTTTGGTTTCGGCCTTACCGACGATTTTCCTGGTGAAAACGGGCGAAATGGCGCCAACACTGAGGGTGAAGAGTCAGAAGAGCCAACCGACAAATTCTATTACAACCGGATACCTTGGAATTTAAATTTACAATTCAACAGCAGCTATTCCAATCTGCAAGACGAGCGCGAGATTACGAGCGCTTCGCTTATGTTCTCTGGAAATGTCGATCTCACGCCTGCATGGAAAATTCGCGTATCTTCAGGGTATGACTTTAAAAACAAGGGCTTTAACCTTACTCAAATTGGATTCAAACGCGATCTCAAGAGCTTTGATCTTAGATTCAATTGGGTACCTTTTGGAAGAAATGCCCGATGGGACTTTTTCATAGGAATAAAAAGCAGCATGCTTTCTGATCTCAAATGGGAAAGTAGAAGTCAACGTAATATTAATAGATAATTCCCTGTCAAAACAGGCTCTTATGTCAAAAAAAGCCATTCACAGTACGCAAGCACCCCAAGCAATAGGCCCTTACAATCAAGCCATTCTTGTCAACAATATGCTTTTTGTCTCAGGGCAAATTCCCATTGACCCAAAAACAGGAAAGCTTATTTCAACTGGAAGAAGAGAAGAAACACAGCGCTGTCTAAAGAACATTGAGCAGATATTAAAGGCTGCCGGTTTCGGTTTAAACCATGTGGTCAAATCGACTATTTTTTTAACCGACATGAACGACTTTAGCCTAGTAAACGAAGTGTACAGAGACTTTTTTGCCGAGGTAATTGCGCCTGCCAGAGAAACTGTAGCGGTAACGGCACTTCCGGCAGGGGCTCACATTGAAATATCAGTTATCGCCATGCGCGATCAGCCGACTAGTTGATTACCTTAAAGGGTGTTTTTGTGAAACTGCACCAAACCTTCAATCGGTCTACGCAGCACATTACCCATAACTAAATCGTTATTGTGCAGCACCTGTTCGAGCTCGTCTTTCAAGAAATAGGCAATACTGCCCACGAAATGACATGGCACTTTGGTGGCTAGCTCAAATTGCATGATGTAGTTGTTGACAAACTGCTGCAATCCTTTCATGATCACCCCTTTACAATAACTGTGCTCTTTGTTTTCAATTATAAAACGAGCAAACGTCGCCAAATAGGTGTTCGGATTGGGCTGTTTGTATAGGTGTTCTTTTATCGTATCGGCTTCTAGATCGTATTCTTTGGCAAATCGAATGGCCAAATCTTGGGGTATCTTATGAAAATAGAGGTCGCGAAGCAGCTTGCGACCAAAATAGTTACCGCTGGCATCATCCATTAGAATATAACCCAGAGAGGTCACCTTTTGAAAAGGTTGATGGCCATCGTAATACGAACAATTAGAGCCCGTTCCTAAAATACAGACAATTCCCTGCTTGCCTATTTCAGTAGTTGCGTAAATGGCCGCATAGGTATCTTCTTTGACGTCTACCTTTGCTTTCGGAAAGAAGTTCTTGAAAATAGTAGTCAAGAAGCGCTTCATGCGATCTGTGCCGCATCCGGCCCCGTAGAAATGGAGTTCAGTAACCTTTTGTCGGTGTTTGGAAATTTCAAAATTATTTGCCAAACGGTCTTCGATCACCTGTTGGGTCAACACCTCGGGCGAAAGGCCCAAGGTTTGTGTTGCAAAAAATTCTGAGCCGTCAGGGTTCAGCGCTATCCAATCTGATTTGGTAGCCCCACTATCAACGATAAGGATCATGTGCCAATTGCGTTTATACCGAGGCTAAATGTAGCGCTAGGTCAATCAGTTTATTCGAGTATCCGGCCTCATTATCGTACCAAGAAACCACTTTAAAGAAGGTCGAGTTCAATTCAATTCCGGCTTCGGCATCAAATATCGAAGTGCGGGCATCTCCAATAAAGTCTTGAGAAACAACCGCGTCTTCTGTATAACCTAAAATATCCTTTAGCGCTCCTTCAGATGCGGCTTTCATGGCATCTTTAATACCCTGATAAGAAGTTGCTTTTTGAAGTTTTACAGTTAAATCTACCACCGATACATCAGCATTAGGTACTCTAAAGGCCATTCCGGTAATTTTTCCTTGCAATGAAGGAATAACCTTAGTCACCGCTTTGGCAGCGCCTGTAGATGCCGGAATAATGTTAAGAAGAGCAGAACGCCCACCTCTGTAGTCTTTTCTAGACGGACCGTCGACGGTCATTTGTGTAGCCGTTGTAGCATGTACAGTAGTCATTAAAGCCTCTTCTATTCCAAAGTTATCGTGTAGCACCTTGGCCAGAGGAGCCAAGCAATTGGTAGTACATGAAGCATTACTTACAATCGTATCTGAAGACTTAACCTCGTTGTGGTTCACTCCCATTACAAACATGGGGGCATCAGCAGAAGGAGCTGAAATAACTACCTTCTTTGCTCCACCATCGATATGGGATTGGGCCATTTCTTTGGTAGTGAATATACCTGTGCACTCAGCCACTATACTGGCTCCTACAGCGTCCCACTTAAGGGCCTTTGGATCGCGTTCAGCAGTAATTCGAACGGTTTTTCCATTGACTACAATGTTTTCGCCTTGAATTTCAACCGTTCCGTCGAAGTTTCCGTGCACCGAGTCGTATTTTAGTAAGTATACTAGATGATCGATATCTAAAAGGTCATTAATGGCAACTACCTCCACGTCTTGACGCTTTGCGGCAGCTCTGAAAACCATTCTACCTATTCTTCCAAATCCGTTTATTCCAATCTTCAAAGTTTGCATAATTAGTATAATTGATTAGTGATTAAATACTCATGATATCTGAAACGCGAATCAACTCTTCATCGATTTCGCTTAGTCCACTGATAGCCTTTTCGATAGGGGTTAAAATCATTTTATTTGACTCTATACCGACCATATAATTCGAATGTCCTTCAATTAACGATTCTACCGCCTTCACACCCATTCTACTGGCTAAAACACGATCGAAGCAGGTTGGGCTTCCACCGCGCTGCATATGCCCTAAGACTGACACGCGTACGTCGTAAATAGGTAGGTGTTTCTCTACGTATTCTTTGAGTTCAAAGACATTTTTACCCGTTTTATCTCCTTCGGCCACTACGACTATACTCGAAGATTTACCCGA
>JAURFJ010000099.1 GCA_030834365.1 Flavobacteriaceae bacterium
TCCATAAAAATAGGGGCCTGCTTAGCGGCTATATCGTCTGATACTCCCTCACTCTTGAGTGCTTCTTGCTGCTCTTTATAGACCTTATCAAAGATTACATAGAATTTTCCGACTAGGTGATCTCCCTTTAGGCCAGTTGACTGAGGTGTTTCTCCTTCACCGTACTTGAGCCAGGCCACCATGCTTTTACATATATGAATTCCGCGGTCGTTGATAATCTGGGTCTTGATGACCTTATTTCCGGCAGCTTGTAAGATATTGGCCACCGCATATCCGAGTACATTATTTCTAATATGCCCCAAGTGCAATGGCTTATTGGTGTTTGGTGAAGAGTACTCCACCATATACGTTTTAGCGGTTGGTTGAAGCGTACCGAAGTCTCTTTCGGCGCAAAGAGCAGCAAACAGTTCCACTATATAGGCGTTACTTAGGCTCAGGTTCAAAAAGCCTTTGACCACAGAATAACGCTCTACCTCCGTACTACGAGCAGAAAGGTGATCCCCGATCAATGTGGCTAGCTCCGAAAGATCTGCCTTAACCTCCTTGAGCATAGAAAATAGTACAATGGTAATATCTCCCTCAAATTCCTTTTTGGTGGGTACGAAATCAACCTTTGAGAGTCTAACCTTATACTGTTCAAAAACGAATTGCTCTACGAGTTCGCTGAGGCGATTTTGTAAGTCTTTCATGAGCATCAAGCAATTTGGGCGTAAAACTAAGTAATTTTACACGGTCATGGTATTGAATACTTCACATAGTGATCGAAAGGTAGATCATCAAATTTCTAGCCTTGTTGGAGAGGCTTTTTCTATCCTTAAACGCTTTGAAATGAGGGGTATAGGGTCTCCAAAATTAGAGATCGTACAGGCCTCAACAGACCTTCATACGCTTTTGTCTGTAAATCAAGATCGATTACGTTGTTCGATAGAACTCCGACCAAAAGGCATTCTCATTCATTTTAAGTCACGGTTAGATACCTATGCCCTACCCATACCCTACCACAAGCTGAGTATTTATAAGGGTGAAGCTGCTACCTACTCCCTATTTATGGATCAGCACAAAGTAAAATTTAGCGCAATAGACCCAAAGGTTAAAGAATTTATTACCAGGGTTTTAAACGAAAAAGCACGGTTTTTAAACCACTAATAACCTAACTATTTTTCTAGGCTTCGAAGCGTCTCGCCGGTGTAGATTTGTCTCGGACGACCAATAGGCTCATTATTCAGGCGCATTTCCCTCCATTGGGCGATCCATCCGGGAACTCTACCTAAGGCGAACAGCACAGTAAACATCTCAACCGGGATACCCATAGCTCTATAAATGATGCCCGAGTAGAAATCTACGTTTGGATAGAGCTTTCGCTCTACAAAGTAAGTGTCCTCTAGTGCCTCTTGTTCTAGCCCTTTAGCCACATCTAGAATGGGGTCGTGAACTCCCAAAGCGTCTAGTACTTGGTCGGCAGCTACTTTAATAATTTTCGCTCTAGGATCAAAGTTTTTATAAACGCGGTGACCAAATCCCATAAGCCTAAACGGATCGTTTTTATCCTTTGCCTTAGCCATGTATTTTTTGGTATCCCCTCCATCTTTTTCGATGGCCTCAAGCATTTCCAACACTGCCTGGTTAGCACCTCCATGAAGCGGCCCCCATAGTGCTGAAATTCCGGCTGAAACAGAGGCATAAAGACCGGCGTGAGAAGATCCAACTATTCGTACCGTTGAAGTCGAACAGTTTTGCTCGTGATCGGCGTGAAGAATAAGCAGCTTATTAAGGGCGTCTGTGATAATTGGATTTTGCTCATACTCCTTGCTCTGCGACTTAAACATCATAGCCGCAAAATTTTCTATATAACCCAACGAACTATCGGATTCCACAAAAGGTTGATTGGTTAGTTTGCGCTGAGCGTAGGCTACCATAATCGGAAACTTGGCGATAATTCTGACAATCGCTCTATACATGTCCGTTTCAGAAGAAACGTTTACAGAAGAAGGATTAAATGCGATAAGCGCACTGGTCGCTGACGACAAAACGCCCATTGGATGTGCTGTACTCGGAAAGCTATCAATTATGCGCACTAAATTAGGGTCAAGCGTTGATTCCTTTTTAATGTCTCCCTCAAACTGCTGTAATTGCTCACCTGTAGGAAACACGCCGAAAATCAGTAGATAGGCCACTTCCAAAAAAGAGGCTTTCTCGGCCAATTCATCAATGGCATACCCCCTATAGCGCAGCTCGCCCTTTTCTCCATCTAAAAAAGTGATAGCACTTTGGCATGAACCTGTATTTTTATAGCCTGGGTCTAAAGTAACTGCACCAGTCTGTGCTCTTAGTGTCTTAATATCAATCCCAACCTCTCCTTCAGAACCTTTTACTAAAGGAAATTCGTACCGCTTACCTTCCAATTCTAAGAACGCCGTGTCAGCCATGATTTAAATGGATTTTAGTAGAGTCGCAAATATACTAAACAAGGCAGGTTTCTCCATAAAAAAAGCGCCACCGAGGTGACGCTTTAAGTTCAGTTTAACACTTTTGTTAGCGCTTTATTTTAAAGGCTTTCTCTTGAGGATAGAACGCCGTGCTTCCCAAATCTTCCTCTATGCGCAACAACTGATTGTATTTAGCCATGCGATCAGATCGTGAAGCCGAACCGGTCTTTATTTGCCCTGTTCCTAGTCCGACAGCAAGATCTGCTATCGTGGTATCTTCGGTTTCGCCTGAACGGTGTGACATTACAGAGGTGTATCCGGCATTTTTGGCCATATTCACGGCACTTATAGTCTCAGTTAGTGTACCAATCTGATTAACCTTAATCAGAATAGAATTCGCAATACCTTCATGAATACCTCTAGAAAGTCGCTCTACATTGGTCACGAAAAGATCGTCTCCAACCAATTGAACGCGGTCACCTACCTTTTCGGTTAAAAGCTTCCAACCTTCCCAGTCGTTCTCGTCCATTCCGTCTTCTATACTAATAATCGGATACTTCTCGCTAAGCGATGCCAAGTACTCCGCCTGTTCTTTTGAAGTCCTTACCTTTCCGCTTGGGCCTTCGAATTTACTGTAGTCGTATTTTCCGTCAACATAAAATTCAGCGGCAGCACAATCTAGGGCAATCATAACCTGTTCACCTAAAACGTATCCGGCATTAGAGACCGCCTTAGCGATGGTTTCAAGTGCGTCTTCGGTTCCGTCTAGCCCAGGAGCAAAACCACCCTCGTCACCTACTGCCGTGGTTAAATTTCTGTCTTTAAGCACCTTTTTTAGATGATGAAAGATTTCACTGCCCATCTTCAGCGCATGAGAAAACGATTCGGCCATTACTGGCATAATCATAAACTCCTGAAATGCGATAGGTGCATCAGAGTGAGATCCTCCATTAATGATATTCATCATGGGCACGGGAAGTGTATTAGCACTAACTCCGCCGACATAGCGGTATAAGGGCATTTCAAGTTCTTCAGCTGCCGCTTTAGCTACAGCCAACGAAACGCCAAGAATGGCATTTGCACCTAAACGTGATTTGTTAGGTGTTCCATCTAGATCGATCATCGTCTGATCAATTAAATTTTGCTCGAATACTGACATACCGATCAGTTCATCGGCAATTTCACCATTCACATGGTCGATGGCTTTTTGAACACCTTTACCCATATAATCGGATCCGCCATCTCTTAACTCCACAGCTTCGTGCTCACCTGTAGAGGCGCCCGATGGAACAGCAGCTCGACCCAATATTCCGTTTTCAGTAATGACGTCTACCTCAACGGTTGGATTGCCTCGAGAGTCAAAAATTTGTCGCGCATGAATGTCAACGATAATACTCATAGTAGATTGATTTAGATGATTAAATATACTGGCCTTTTACCTTATGCCCTCGCCAGAGAGGTTATGAATTCGTCAAATAAATAACGTGAATCGTGCGGACCCGGGCTAGCCTCTGGGTGATACTGCACTGAGAATGCGGGCTTGCTCTTCACGCGGATTCCAGCAACCGTTTGGTCATTCAAGTGCGAATGGGTAATCTCAAGATCCTCATGAGACTCCACCTCTTCTTTAGAGACGGCGAATCCGTGATTCTGAGATGTGATCTCGCCACGCTGAGTGATCAGATTAAGAACCGGATGATTTATTCCTCGATGTCCGTTGTGCATCTTAAAGGTCGAAACCCCATTAGCCAAGGCTAACACTTGATGCCCTAAACAGATCCCGAACAAGGGTTTATTCGATTTCAATATAGCTTGAGTGGTTGCTATAGCATCCACCAAGGGCTCTGGATCACCTGGACCATTTGACAAAAAATAGCCGTCTGGTTCCCATTCGCTCATTTCATCAAAT
>JAURFJ010000009.1 GCA_030834365.1 Flavobacteriaceae bacterium
AGATACTGCTGGTTAAACCAGCGCAGTTTTTCAATGTCGAAACGAGCCCCGGCCTTTTGAATGCCCTGCATAGAGAACAGTGCTGACATCTGCTGAAGGCTCAACACTTCATCGTCTGATTTGGTACTCCACCCTAACAGGGCAAGAAAGTTCAATAATGGGGCAGACAAGAATCCGGACTCTTTGAATCCTGGTATTTCTTTCCAACCGAGTGGATATACCGGAAACCCTCCAATTTCTCCGTCTCGCTTGCTCAATTTTCCTTTTCCGTCAGGCCTGAGAATTAAAGGTAGATGCGCAAAAGTTGGCGATGTCCAGCCGAAAGCTTCATAGAGCAAGTGGTGCAAAGGCAATGAGGGCAACCATTCTTCTCCTCGTATGACGTGAGTGATTTCCATGAGGTGATCATCAACCACGTTCGCCAGATGGTAAGTCGGCATTCCGTCGCTCTTAAAGAGCACCTTGTCGTCTAAGGTGTTACTGCTTACCGAAACGGTTTCGCGCACCTCGTCGTAGATGCTAATTTGCTGATCTGGTTCTATTTTGAACCGAATCACATACGGGGTATTAGTCGAAAGCAAGCGATTCACTTCATCGGCCGAAAGACTGAGGCTATTTCGCAATCCGTTTCGCGTTGAGCTGTCGTAGCTGAAGTGTAGCTTATTTGCTGATGCTTCGGCCCGTTTTTGTTCGAGTTCTTCGGCGGTGTCGAAGGCGTAATAGGCGTGCCCGCTCGCAATTAGTTTTTGAACGTACTCTTTGTAAAGGCTTAGTCTTTCACTCTGACGGTAAGGCCCGTGCTCCCCTTTATGCATAGGGCTTTCATCGGGCTCTATTTGTGCCCACTTTAGGCATTCTTGTATGTAGCCTTCTGCACCTTCAACATAGCGTGTTTGATCGGTGTCTTCTATTCTTAGAATAAACACACCCTTGTGTTGTCGAGCGAAGACGTAGTTGTATAGTGCTGTTCTTAATCCTCCAATATGTAGCGGTCCGGTTGGGCTCGGCGCAAAACGTACTCTTACCGACATGTTTTTTCTTTTTTCAAAGGTAGCATTATCGAGAAGATCAATTGGTATCTTTGCCCCGTGGAATTACAGGTTGTATTCGAGAATTTTCCGAACACCAGAAGCCCTAAAGCGCGTTGGAAAGTCGCGCTTTCTAAATGCGCGCAGCACCTAAGCATTCATGCTGTTCTGGTCTTTAGGTTTGTGAGCGATGCGGAGATGCTCGAACACAATAGAGCCTACTTAGACCACGACACACTTACCGACATTCTCACTTTTGACCTTAGGGACACCCCTGCAAACGAGGTTAACATTTTGATCAGTAGTGATCGAGTTGCTGACAATGCTAGAGACTTTAATGTCTCATTTGAACAAGAACTCTTTAGAGTAATGTGTCATGGCTTGTTGCATGTCACTGGTCAGGCTGATAAGACTGATTCTGAGGCGAAAGCCATGCGGCTGCGCGAAGATGAACTAATAAACATGTTCCACGTGGAACCTATATAGTATGTTTGACGATGCTTATGATGTAATTGTTGTTGGCGCGGGGCATGCAGGCGCTGAAGCCGCAGCTGCCGCCGCCAACATGGGTATGAGCACGCTTTTGATCACCATGAATCTCCAAACTATTGGTCAGATGTCGTGTAACCCGGCTATGGGAGGCATTGCCAAAGGTCAAATTGTGAGAGAGATCGACGCACTTGGCGGTTATAGTGGCTTAGTCAGTGACGAAAGCGCTATTCAGTTTAAGATGTTGAATAGGTCAAAGGGCCCTGCAATGTGGAGCCCTAGAACTCAGAATGATCGCATGTTGTTTGCTGAATCGTGGCGCATACGTCTTGAAGGCACCCCAAACCTAGATTTTTATCAGGAGATGGTTACCGGACTGCTCATTGACAGCGATCGCGTGGTTGGTGTATCCACAACGCTTGGAATTCAAATACGCGCCAAGAAGGTAGTTCTCACTAACGGCACTTTCTTAAACGGTCTCATACACATTGGAGAAAAGAATTTCGGAGGCGGTCGTGCTGGTGAAAAGGCCTCTTTTGGTATTACGGAACAATTGGTTGACTTGGGATTTGACTCGGGCCGAATGAAAACGGGCACACCACCTCGAGTTGACAGTCGTTCGCTGGACTACAGCAAGATGCTGCCTCAGCCTGGGGATGTTGTGCCTGGACACTTTAGTTATCTTAGAGAGTTTAGCTTAGAGCGTCAATTGGATTGTCACCTGACTCATACATCAGATGAAGTTCACGATTTGCTAAGGCAGGGCTTTGACCGCTCTCCTATGTTTAACGGTAACATTCAGTCTATCGGACCGCGCTATTGCCCTTCTATAGAGGATAAAATTAACCGTTTTGCTGAGAAAGATAGCCACCAAATTTTTGTTGAGCCCGAAGGCTGGCGTACTGTGGAGGTTTATGTAAATGGATTTAGCACATCCCTTCCAGAAGACGTGCAGTACAGCGCTTTACGAAAGGTCAAAGGTTTTGAACAGGTTAAGTTTTTCAGGCCGGGTTACGCTATAGAGTACGATTATTTTCCTCCTACCCAGCTGAAGAACACCCTAGAGACCAAAATTATTAAAGGCCTGTATTTCGCAGGACAGATTAATGGCACCACAGGCTATGAAGAGGCTGCAAGTCAGGGTATTATGGCCGGAATAAATGCGGCCCTGAGCATTCAAGAAAAAGATCCGTTGGTGCTCCGGCGCGACGAAGCCTATATCGGAGTGCTGATTGACGACCTAATTACAAAGGGAACCGAAGAGCCCTATCGCATGTTTACATCTAGGGCCGAATACCGCACTCTCTTGCGCCAAGACAACGCAGACTTTAGGCTTACCGAATTGTCTCATCGCATGGGTCTCGCCAAGGATAATCGTATGCGTGCGATGGAATTAAAGCGTAGCCAGACCGACGACATGCTAGCATTTTTTGAAAGCACTTCCTACAGCTTCGAAGAGGCCAACACGATGCTTACAAGGCTTGACTCTGCTTTGGTCAAGCAAGACGATAAGCTCAAGAAACTCTTGTCGCGCCCTAACGTGAGCTTAGAAGACATGAAGTCGCTTGCTCCCGTTTCAGCGTATTTTGACCAACACCAGGTTAGCGATGAGGTTTTGGAACAGGTCGAGGTTACCATCAAATATTCGGGATACATTGACAAGGAGCGGGCCAATGCTGATAAGCTAACGCGACTGGAACATGTGAAGATACCCGACGATTTTGATTACAAAAAATTGAAATCGTTGTCTTTTGAGGCCCGGGAAAAACTGAGCGCTATCAAGCCCTCCACCGTATCTCAGGCCTCTAGAATTAGCGGCGTGTCACCCTCTGACATTAGTATTTTGCTTATTCACCTAGGCCGATAGGTTCCACGTGAAACATTGCCAATGAAATGCATTGATTATTTTCTGAGCCAAGAAGTTTTTGAGCTTGTCTTTCAAGAAGAGATTAAGGCCTATCGTACTACTCCAGTGCCCGGCGACCTTGCTCGGTACTACCGCTCTCAAAAGTACTTATCCCACTCGAATACACGGAAGACCCTGGCATCACTATTTTATGCCGTCGCCAAGTTTTTCAGAAACCGAAGTAAATGGCGAGCCGTTTTGAGTCATCATGATAAGGGTAGTAAATCGTCAAAAATAAGTGTTCTCGATTTTGGCAGCGGGGACAATAGTTTCGTTTCTTCTGCTCCTGGTAACGTTTCGGCTATAGGCTACGATCCATTTACAGGTCAAAACACCCCCAACCATGTCGGGTCGCTAGAGGCCCTTGTTTCTCAAGGCGCGAGATTTGACGCGATCACGTTTTGGCACAGCTTAGAGCATACCCCCGACCCGCTAGACGTTTTGAGAAAAGCGATGGATATGCTCAAGCCTGGCGGATTTCTTCACATTGCCGTTCCAAACTATAACTCTTGGGACGCGAAATACTACAAGGGTTTTTGGGCAGGCTTTGATGTGCCCAGGCACCTTTGGCATTTTTCTTCGGAGAGTTTCGTCATCGTGAGTGAGCAGTTAGGGGTGTCGCTAATCGATCAGCAGCCTCATTGGTTTGATGCATTTTATGTGAGCTACCTGTCTGAAAAGTATAAAGGGAGTAAAGCACCTCTTCTAAGGGGGGCCTTGCGGACCTTTGCCGCTGTAATGAGTAAAAAAGCCTTTCGAAATCCGTCCGCGACCTATGCGGTGCTTAAAAAGCCCTTTTAAGGCCGTCAGCGAAACCATTTAGCCCCAAACGCCTAAGTGTCCGTCTTTCAGGAGAAACACGCTTAGACCTGCTTAAAACGGCCCGCCTTAAAATAGATAATCCTGATCGTTTTTGGAAAAACTATAAGAACAAACTATAGTTGAAAACGCTCTATCAGTATCCAGAATAATAGGGTCGGAATAAGGTAAACCACGATGGTCATGGCTCCGGCATAATCCTTCGCTATACGTTGACCCAGCAGAAGAGAAAGCAGTGAGGCCGCGGCCAGCGTTCCAGAAATTTTGGCGAAACCAAAGTGGTGGGCACGTGCGATTTCTGTTATCGCCAAGATTCCGCTCAGTGCGGCTCCAAGCTCTAGAAGTGTTATGGTTACCAGCATGAGGGGAACAGCTTTAGACAAAATGGTTTTTGAAAAGTGCTGCTTTAAAAAGGCGAGTTCTGCTTTGAAATTGATCATTTTATCTACGGCGCTTTGGCCGAAGACGATAACAAAAAAAGCTAAGAGAATGTAAATAGAGGTCATGATGAGCTGTTTTGACGAGGGGGTTGATGAATAAGCTTAGTCATTTGAAGGGCCATGTCTGCAAATAGAATCTTTGTATTGGCGTTACGGGAGAGGTTGTAAAGCGTGGCCTCGATCAAAGAAGTTAAATCGAGAAGGTTTTCTTCGTGAACGAAGGGGGCAAACTTAGTCAGCGAAAAGTTATCGGCGAAGGCTGTTTTTCTAACTAGCTCGCCCGCCCCATACTGCAATAGCATTGCGGACCTTATTTGGCCTTGAGCGAAATTCAAAAAGTGTTTTTGCCCCTCCTTAGATAAACCGGACAACTTTTCTGCCCAGTTTAAAAGGGTGATCACTTCAGAGGCATCGCCCTTTACTTTGAACGCGGCGCGCACCCATTCTGCAAATAGGCGCTCGAATTGAACGTCTTCTGACTCGGCGCTTACCAAATACAAGGCCTGACCAATGCTGCCATCGGCTCTAGAGGCCAGGTCGGTGGCCTTGGACGGATCTATACCCTTTTTGATGAGTGCCTCAGCAATAAACTCAGCCGACTCCGGCGGCAAAGAAAGGCGCTGACAGCGAGAAGTTATGGTCGCTAATAGCTGTTCTTCCCGGTGGGTAAGCAGCAAAAAAAGGGTGTTTTTTGGAGGTTCTTCAAGCACCTTTAGCAATTTATTCGAAGCCTCTGTATTCATCTGTTCGGCCCCCCAAATAACGATAACCTTGTAAGCGCCTAAGACGGGCTTAAGGGCTAGTTGCTTTAGGAGCTCCTTAACTACGTCTACCTTTATAAGCGCCTCTTTGTCTTCAATAGAAGCAGTCGCATACCATTGATTTAGAGAGAGATAGGGGTTTTCAAGAACGGTACCTCTAAATAGTTCCATAAAATCTCCGCAAAGGGGATCTTTCTTAACCAGAGGGGAGCTATTGATGGGAAATACAAAATGTACATCTGGGTGTACAAGCCGACTGAATGAGTCGTGATGGCCGAGCAGCTCGTTCACGTACCACAGCGCCAAGGCCAAAGTCGAGTGCGGGTTTTGGGCGACAAAAAGTTGAGCGTGAGCCACCCGATTCTCTACTAGGGCAGATTTTAGGCGCTCTTTGCTGCTTTGGTATCCGTCAATAGTAGAAAAATCCATCTCTCAAAGATAGTATTTCGTTACTTTTGAAAGAATCAAAAAACGCTTAGCATGAAGACCATGTCCTCTTTTAACTTCACCGGTAAACGCGCCCTTATTCGCGTTGATTTTAACGTTCCGCTGGACGCCGATCTGCGCGTCACTGATGCCAGTAGAATTGAGGCTGCAAAACCAACGATCATTCACATTTTAGAAAACGGAGGCAGCGTAGTGCTTATGAGTCATTTGGGCCGGCCAGACGGCACGCCCTCAGATGCATTTTCGTTAAAAAACTTAGTAGAAAAAATAGAAGAGGTCATTGGCGTTTCGGTGCAGTTTAGCCCAGACACCATAGGGGCAGAAGCAGAGAAAAGAGCTGAAGCGCTAGAGCCCGGACAGGTTTTATTGCTCGAGAACCTGCGCTTTTTTAATGAGGAAACAGACGGAGATGAAGGCTTTGCCTCTGCGCTGGCTAGACTAGGCCATATTTACGTGAACGACGCTTTCGGAACGGCTCACCGCGCCCATGCCTCTACAGCAATTATTGCCAAATTCTTTCCGGAGAATAAGTGTTTTGGACTTCTCATGGAGAAAGAGATTCGGGCCATAGAGCAGGTGCTGAAGACCGGAGAGCATCCGATCACCGCTATCATGGGCGGATCTAAAGTTTCTTCTAAGATTACTATCATTGAGAACGTGCTTCCGGCCATCGACCATCTTATTGTGGGAGGAGGAATGACCTATACCTTTGTAAAGGCTCTCGGGGGATCTGTTGGAGACTCCATTTGCGAAAACGACAAATTAGACTTGGCACTGAGCATATTAGAAAAGGCCAAGCAGCACAACGTGACTGTTCACATTCCGTTAGACGTTATTGCCGCCAACGATTTTGCCGAACATGCCGACACCAAAGTGGTAGACGCTAATGCCATAGAATCAGGCTGGCAAGGCCTAGACGCAGGGCCTAAGACCTTGGAGATCTTCGAAAAGGTCATCTTGGCCTCCAAAACCATCTTGTGGAACGGACCGGTTGGCGTGTTTGAAATGGAGGCCTTCGCTGGCGGAACCAAGGCTATCGGTCGATTTGTTCAGGCAGCCACTGAAAAAGGAGCTTTCTCTTTAGTGGGCGGAGGAGACTCCGTCTCTGCAGTGAAGCAGTTTGGCTTCAGCGACAAGGTAAGTTATGTTTCAACTGGAGGGGGCGCCATGCTTGAAAGCCTAGAGGGCAAGACCCTGCCCGGGGTCGCAGCAATTTTAGAAGGGTAAAGGATGATCAAAAAGACGCTGATATTTGGGGTGTTCATGCTTACCGGGCTTCACTTTAGTGGGGCTCAAAACGGTCCGGCATCGACCATTCCTGCTCAGAGTCTGAAAGATTTTGCCAACGCCTCTCTTTTCGCAGACGAGAAAAAACTTTCCTACAGCATACCCGATTTGCGCGTTGCTTTTGAGTACGACTCGTTGTGGTTAGAAGAGCTGGTCAAGGCCAGAGCCCTGTTCTCGTCTGGATTGCCGAATGCTGAGGGGTCTGTTCACAGTGAACTCAAGACCGAAGCGCTCAAGCAGCGCCTGACAACGCTGAATCAAAAAACACCGTTTGACTTAGTCTACAGCCCAATTTTAGAACGAGAGATAGCCCGCTACCTAAGGGGAGAGGCCACTCTTATTCGAAAGATGATAGACCTAAGCGCGTTTTACTTTCCGCTTTTTGAAGAAGAGCTCGACAAGGCCAACCTTCCGCTAGAGGTAAAATATCTGGCTATAGTGGAGTCTGCTTTAGACCCAAAGGCCGAGTCGTACGTTGGAGCCAAGGGCCTTTGGCAATTCATGTATCCTACGGCAAAAATGTTTGGCCTAGAGATCAACAATTATGTCGATGAGCGCATGAGCCCCGTTAAATCCACGAAGGCAGCAGTGGCCTACCTCAAGCAGCTTTATGGCATCTTCGGAAACTGGGATCTAGCTCTTGCGGCCTATAACTCGGGCCCAGGAAACGTCTCTAAAGCGATTAGAAGATCAGGCGGATACACCAACTATTGGAACATAAGACCCTATTTGCCCAAAGAGACTGCGGACTATGTTCCGCGATTTTACGCTATTATGTACCTGTTTGAGTATGCTGAGGCGCACAATCTGGGGATCTCTAGTGCTCGAAGAACGTATTTTGAAACTGACACTATTCATGTCAAGCAAACCGTAAGCTTTGAACAGCTGAGCAAAAGGCTTGCACTTACCGAAGAGCAATTGTCACTGCTCAACCCCGAATACAAGTTGAAGCTTATTCCGTATCAAGCAAATCAACTGCGCCCCTTAAGGCTGCCAAAGGCCGCCATGGGGCAATTTATTAGCGCGGAGGCGGCGTTGTACGCCGAGGCGAAAGAGGCACACGAAGGCAAAGAAAAACCCTTACCCGAACTCATTAACGCGCCCGAACGGGTTCGCTATCGCGTTCAATCGGGAGACGCGCTGAGCCTTATTGCCAAGCGTTATGGGGTGCAGGTCTCTCAGATCAAGACCTGGAATAACCTCAAAAGCAATACTATCAGAGTGGGCCAGCGACTGACGGTTTATCCGAAGCGCCAGCCTAAATCTTAAATCTGCAATCATGAAGAACAGTCTACTGGCACTTGTTATTACCCTTGTAGTGGCGGGTTGCGGATCGCAAGAGGTCAAAGATTATTTACCCGAGTCAAATGGGCCGCTAAATCAAGTCATAGTGGTTGCCGATAACGAGCTGCTCGATGGAGAGACCGGAACTACGCTTAAAAGCTACCTGCTTGAACGTCAACTAGGCTTAGGAGTAGATGAACCTAAATACGACATCAGACACCTAACGCCCGACATCTTTAAAGGGGCGATCATGCGATCGCGAGCCGTGGTGTATGTGCAGTTAGACACGCTTTCGCGCGCCCATATCAAAAGAGATATGTACGCCACCCCTCAGAACTTGGTGGTGGTAAAAGGGCGAAACACGGTTGAGCTGGTGCAAAATTTGCATCAGATTTTGCCTCAGGCCATTGACAGTTTTAAGAAGAGCGACCTGAATACGGCTCAGACGCGATTTAAGCGCTCATTGTATACAGAGCCTAGGCTGAAGAAAAACTTCGGCATCGAATTGACTTTACCGTCTATTTATCGTCCGGCAAAGTTCACCGATTCTTTTGCCTGGATCGACCGCCCGGTTGAAAACGGAAGCATGAATCTGCTGGTTTATACCCTAGAGGCAGACCATTTCGAAAACGAAGCCACCTTTTTGCAGGACCTTATCGCAATGAGAGATTCGGTTGGAAGGGCGCACGTGCCCGGGCCAGATGTAGAGGGTGTGGTGACCTTTATGCAGACCGAACCCATTTTTAGACCCTATATTTTCCCTTCAGAAGTGGGGCAGTTTAAAGCCGCTGAGATGAGAGGAATGTGGGATATCAACGGATACCCGATGGCCGGACCGTTTGTGACCTATGTCGTTAATGATTCGATAAATAACAGAAAAGTGGTGTTGGAGGGTTTTGTTTTTGCACCCAACAAAGACAAGCGTGACTACCTCTTTGAGCTGGAGGCCATCATAAAGACATTGAAAATTGAACCGCAGCGATAGCCGCGAGGCACGACAAGCCCTAGTCTTTTTTAGACTCTAGGTTTTTATCGTCTTTGTTCTTGTCTTCTGCAGAAGCGTCTTTGAATTCTTTAATTCCGCTACCTAGACCTCTCATAAGTTCTGGAATTTTCTTGCCTCCGAAAAGAAGCAGAATAATAACCACAACCAGAACGATTTGCCAAGGACCTACTAGACCTAATGAAATTGCGAGCGACATACAACACGTATTTATAGAAATGTAAATGTAGTAAAATTAAAGTGTTTAAAGGCCATCGCGTATATTTGTCTCCATGGCAAAGGCTCATTCAGACCCTCAAAAAGAGCGCTCAAAGCTTTTCGATAAGTTTAAGCTTGTAGTGGTTAATGACGATACGTTTGAAGAAGTCTACACCCAAAGCTTAAGCCGGTTAAACGCCTACATTATCATCGTCTTTGTCGTATCCGCCATAGCCTTTTTCACCTTTTTGCTTACCGCCACCACTCCGCTGCGCTATTTGGTGCCAGGTATTGAATCGGTAGAAGTTAAGCGACAAGTGATCTCTTTGGCAGAAAGAACAGACTCCATTTATCAGGTGATGGAACGCAACAAGCGCTATCTCAATCAGCTAGGCAGCGTGATACGAGGAGAAGTGAGCTATGACGATTTGCCTAAAGACAGCCTAATGGCCGATCCGGGATTGGTATTAAGCGACGCCGTTTTGGAGGCTCAAAAAAACGTGGCCATGCTTTCGCTCGAAATCGAAGTGAGGCGCGAAGACCAGTATAACCCACTGTTCACCGAAGACAGTTTTGAAAACCTCATGTTCTATGTTCCTGTTGAGGGGGTGATCTCACAGCCCTACGACCCACTTTCAGATCATTTAGCCATTGATATAGCGGCCAAGACAGGCTCTGCGGTTAAGGCGGTGGCCGACGCGACGGTCATTCATGCCGAGTGGTCTACGGCCACGGGCTACAACCTCATTCTGATACATCAAAACAACATGCTTTCGGTCTACAAACACAACGGCGAGCTGTTTAAAAAACAAGGTGACGCTGTTCGTGCCGGAGAGGTGATCGCCTTAGTCGGAAACACTGGCGAACTCTCTACAGGAGCCCACCTTCATTTTGAATTGTGGAGAGGCGGAAAACCGATCGACCCTCAAAACTATATCAACTTCTGATGAACTTGAAGGCCCTAATTGCAAAGCCTTATGCGCGTTGGCAGATCGCTAGAGAGCAGCGGTGGCAGCGCCACCCCGAAGCGACCCAAGAGAAGGTTTTTAAGCAGCTCGTCACCACAGCGGCCCAGACCGCCTTTGGTCAAGACCACCATTTTGATCAAATCACCTCGCCTGCAGACTTTGCTAAACTCGTGCCCATTCGCGACTACGAAGAACTCAAGCCCTATGTAGAGCGTATAATTGCTTCAGAGAAGAATGTGCTTTGGCCCGGAGCTCCTGAATATTTGGCCAAGACTTCAGGAACTACCTCTGGCGCAAAGTACATTCCCATAACCAAGGCCTCTATGGCCGAGCAGGTAAAATCGTCAAAAATGGCTCTGCTGAACTACATTGTTCAGCGCAACAATGCTGACTACGTTAAGGGCAAGATGATTTTTCTCCAAGGAAGCCCCGTGCTCGACAAGAAAGGCGCGATTAAAATGGGCCGTCTCTCTGGCATTTCTGCACATTACCTGCCGAATTACCTGTTAAAAAACCGATTGCCGAGCTATCAAACGAATATCATAGAAGACTGGGAAACCAAGGTAGAGGCTATTGTTGAAGAAACTGTAGCCCAAGACATGACGCTGATTGCGGGTATTCCTTCATGGGTTCAGATGTATTTTGAGCGTTTGGTGGCGCGAACCGGAAAGAAGGTAGGAGAGTTGTTTCCCAACTTTTCGCTTTTTGTCTACGGCGGAGTAAATTTTGAGCCTTATCGGCAAAAATTTGAAGCCTTAATCGGCCGTAAAGTAGACAGCATAGAGCTGTTTCCGGCAAGCGAAGGCTTCTTTGCCTATCAAGACCGACTGAACGAAAAAGGGCTGTTGCTTCAATTGAACTCAAACATTTTTTATGAATTTGTTCGGGCCGACGACTTCTATTCAGAAAATCCTAAACGCCTAACCATTGCAGAGGTTGAGTTAGAGGTGGATTACGCATTAATCATCAGCTCAAATGCGGGCCTATGGGCCTATAACATTGGGGATACTGTTCGATTTGTTTCGCTTAACCCCCACCGAGTAATTGTTTCTGGCAGACTAAAGCACTTTATCTCAGCCTTTGGCGAGCACGTCATTGCCAAAGAGGTAGAAGAAGCCCTGTCGATTGCGCTGAAAGAGGTGGGTCAAGGGGCAGAGGTAGTTGAGTTTTCAGTAGCACCTCAGGTCGCTCCGCAGCATCCGCATACCTTGCCCTACCACGAGTGGTTTATTGAGTTTGGCCAAGAACCTTTAGATTTAGTCGCCTTTATGCGCGCTATTGACCTGTCTATGCAGCAACAAAACGTCTATTACAAAGACTTAATAGACGGAAAGATTTTGACCCCCGCAGTGCTAACCAAGGTTCGCAAGGGAGGGTTTGAGGCCTTTATGAAGGCCGAAGGAAAACTCGGAGGCCAAAATAAAATCAAACGCCTGTCAAATGATCGGTCGGTAGCCGACGCCCTAACTCCATTTATAGAGCCATGAAGACCGTTGTAATCACCGGGGCCGCCGGCTTTCTGGGGTCGCACTTAGCCGATCGAATGCTTTCAGAGGGCTACAGAGTAGTGGGCATAGACAACCTCATCACTGGCGACCTCAAAAACCTAGAGCATTTGAAAAACGATTCGCGTTTTGAATTTTTAGAACACGACGTCACCACCTACACCTCGGTGAATGGTGCTGTTGATTGCATACTTCACTTTGCCTCCCCAGCCAGCCCTATTGATTATTTGAAAATCCCTATTCAAACCTTAAAGGTGGGTTCGCTGGGCACGCATAATCTTTTGGGAATGGCCAAAGAGAAGAAGGCGCGCTTTATGATTGCCTCTACCTCTGAGGTTTATGGTGATCCGCTTGAGCATCCGCAGTCAGAAACCTACAACGGAAACGTAAATGCGATTGGCCCCAGGGGGGTTTACGATGAGGCCAAGCGCTTTCAGGAGTCTATGACCATGGCGTATCACCGAGTGCATGGATTAGATACGCGAATAGCCCGAATTTTTAATACCTATGGCCCAAGGATGCGGTTAAATGATGGACGGGTGATACCGGCCTTTATTGGTCAGATTTTGAGAGGCGAGCCGTTGACCGTCTTTGGAGACGGTAGTCAGACCCGTTCGTTCTGTTTTGTAGATGATTTAGTCGAGGGTATTTTTAGGCTGCTGAGCACCTCCTATCACCTTCCGGTTAACCTTGGAAATCCTCATGAAACGACCATTCTAGAATTCGCCAAAGAATTGCTTGAACTGACCGAAAGCAAAGGTGAAATACTTTTTGAGCCGCTTCCAGTAGACGATCCGCTTAAGCGTCAACCCGATATTTCGTTAGCCCAAAACCTACTCGGCTGGAAGCCACAGATCCCGCGCAGAGAGGGCTTGACAAAAACCATCGAGTATTTTAGACAACTCAGTCCCGAAGAACTGAGGCACAAAGAACACCGAACATTCAACTGATACTCGCATGAAGCACCGCATACTTATTTTAGGATCTGGAGGAAGAGAACACGCCATAGCCCATAGTTTATCAAAAAGCCCAAGATGTGAAGCGCTTTTTGTAGCCCCTGGAAATGCCGGAACCGCCGAAGTGGCCCAAAATATTGAACTCTCTGTGAGCGACTTTTCAGCCGTAGAAGATGCCTGTGTTCAACAAAACATAAGCCTAGTGGTGGTTGGCCCTGAAGTTCCGTTGGTCCAAGGTATTGTCGACTACTTCAAAAAGACCCCCACCCTATCAGAAGTGCTCATAGTTGGCCCCGATCAGTTGGCGGCCCAGCTAGAGGGCTCTAAAGATTTTGCGAAGGCATTTATGTCTAAATATGGAGTAAGAACCGCGGCGTACGCCACCTTTACACGTGAAACCCTTTCGGAGGGTATGCGATTTTTAGAAGGTTTGACACCGCCCTATGTGCTAAAGGCAGACGGGCTTGCAGCTGGTAAAGGTGTGCTCATTTTGGATGACCTAGACCAGGCGAAGACCAAGTTAAATGCCTTCTTAAGTGAAGACCTATTTGGAGAAGCGGGCTCTAAGGTGGTCATAGAGGAGTTTTTAGACGGAATCGAATGCAGCTGTTTTGTTGCTGTAGATGCTAATCACCACTATCAGATACTGCCAATGGCTAAAGACTACAAACGCATTGGTGAACAGGATACCGGGCCTAATACCGGAGGCATGGGGGCGGTATCTCCGGTTTCATTCATAGATGAGGAAGTTTATGCGCGCATTGAAGATGAAATCGTTGTTCCGACGATCAAGGGCATACAGGCAGAAAACTACAGCTATGTGGGATTTGTTTTTATCGGACTTATGATGGTTCAGGGCGTTCCTTATGTCATTGAGTACAACGTGCGCATGGGCGACCCAGAAACTGAGGTGGTGTTTCCGCGTATTCAAAGCGACACAGTCGACCTTTTAGAGGCAATGTGTCTAGGCACACTAGAGCGCCACACCCTTTTGGTGCGAAATGAGGTTGCCACTACAGTAATAGCAGTTTCAGCCGGTTACCCTGATGCCTATGAGAAGGGCAAAGTGATACACGGATTGACCCGCGCACACCAAAGCCAAGTGTATCACGCCGGAACCGCGCTTAAAGCCGGATCTGTGGTTACTAACGGGGGCCGCGTGCTAGCGATCACCTCTTTTGGAGAACGTATAGAGCAAGCGCTAGATAAAAGCTATGCAACCCTTGAACAGGTAGGGTTCGAGCAGATGTATTTCAGAAGAGATATAGGCAAAGACCTGATGTAAGGCCTAGAGAAACGAATGCGCTGAATTTGAACTGTCGTCGTCGTTGGCGTCTTTGTATTTTTTTAGCTCGTTCATCCAGTAAGCTCCAGCGGCCAATCCGACCAACACAAATAGCCAGTTTACAGCGTTTGAGAGCCACCAGCTCTCGGTAAAACGCAATAGGTCGTATGGAATGAACAGCACGTTTTCAAAAAGTGCCGCGATGGCATAAAAGATAGAAGTCATCATGTCTCAACAATTTGAACGCTCAAAAATACACCAACTAATTGTGCTTTCAAAAATCTGGCAACCTTATTGAAGGTTAAATCTTGTCGCGTCTTTTAAGCAGTTTTTGCAGGTAATAAGATAGGGGGTTGGAGTATTTCAGCAGCTTCCAAGGCCTGCTCGAGTGTGGCTTGTGAATCACGGGGCTTTCAAATACCACTGTATTGACAAAATTCAGCTCAAGGGCTTTTTTAGAAATAAAGGTGTCAAACCAGTCTTTAGAATCGTCGAGCCCTTTAAAGCTAAAGGCGTCTAAAAATTCGAGAGAGATAAGGGTGCAGCAGAAACTAAGGCTTCGCTTAGTGGGGCACGAGTCGACCTTGACGTTCTTAAATTTCTCATACGGATAGTTAATTTTTCCATCGATGTCAGCGGTTACGGCCCCAATAAGTCCTGAATTTTTAGTGCGCGACAGCTGAGCTATAAGTGTTTCTATAGTGTCTCTTCGAACAGTAACATCAGATTCAACTATAATCAGCGGAAGCCGTGCTTCTATCGCCAGGTCTTGAGCCATTTGAAGCACAAGTTTGTAGTTGGGAGATGGGTGCCGAGTGTGATCCTCTAGGTGCACAAGCTCAAAATGTCCTGATTTTGCTGCTGCTTCGAGTCCGATTTTGGTCTTGGGTTCACTAAAATCGTTGAAAACGATGTGCCTCAGCGGCACCGTAGATTCGGAGATCGCTTGGCAGACCTCAAGCGTGTTTTGAAGCGCGTTTTTTACAGGGGTAATGACAAGTGCTTGATACATAGTGCTAAATTAGGCTTCCTTGACACGAGCTGCCGGATCCGGCCGTGCATCCGTAACAGTGTTGATTCACACGAATGGGGCGTTTGAGAAGGGCGTCAGGATCGAAATCGTTTATGTGTTTAGCCGTTGATGCCACTGGCATCTCTAGCATTTGATTGAAGTCGCAGTCGTAGAGAACGCCATTCCAACCCACCGAGAGCGTGTTGGTGCACATTACGCCAGCAAGAGTAGCCGGGTTAAATGATTCCACCAGGGTTTGCATATAATCCTCGAAATTTTCTGAAGCGATCAGGTAGTCTAAAAATCGGGAGATGGGCAGGTTATTTATGCAGAACAATTGATTGAATACGATGCCAAACTGATCGTTAAGCCTAGACTTAAAGTCTCGCTCTAGTTGGGCCTGTTCTGCAGACAAAAAGGCTCCTGAGGGGTTGTACACCAGATCGAGTACGAGCTCTGGATCGCTTCCGTACCCCAAGGCGTTTAGGTTTTTTAGGGCCGCTATAGACTTAGAGAAAACGCCCTCTCCGCGCTGTTTGTCGGTGCGCTTTAGACTGTAATGAGGCAAAGACGACACGACTCTTACTTTCATTTCTTTAAAGAAGGCAGGCAACTTTTTATAGGTTGGATTTGCCTCTAAAATGGTGAGATTAGAGCGCACTATGACTTCCTTAATCCCAAGACTTTTTGCTTTTTCAACGAGATAGGTAAAGTGCGGATTCATCTCTGGCGCCCCACCCGTGAGGTCAAGGGTGCCTACCTCGGTGGCCTTGGCCACTTCTAACACTTTTTCTATCGTTTCGAGACTCATGATTTCTTTTCGGTCAGGACCCGCATCAACGTGACAATGAGCGCAAACCTGGTTGCAGAGATAGCCGAGGTTGACCTGCAAGATTTCGAGCGCCCTTGGCCTTAATGGAAAGGCCGCAAGCTGCTGTAAGCGCTCTTTGAAAGCAGGAAGCTCGCCCGTCGCGAATAGACCTCCATCTAGTCGAGCTAGCTGGGTTGAAGTTGAGGCTAAAGGATCAGCCCTAGAGTGTAATGATTTAAGCATGCTAATGACTCAGCTTGTCGTGTTTGTTCATCATTTGAACTGCATGCACCAAGGTGGCCCCGGCCTCAATGGCGGCACCTGAATGAACGGCCTCCATCATTTCTTCTTCGCTGATTCCGCGTTTGAGCGCATCTTGAGTATAGGCGTCTATACAATACGGACATTTTACCACATGAGACACAGCTAGAGCGATCAGTGATTTTTCTCGGGCCGAAAGGGCTCCGTCTTCAAATACTTTTTGATAATACGAAAAAAAGGCGTCTCCCAAAGGCGCGCTCCAATCGCTTATGTTTTTGAATTTTTTCAGGTCTTTGGGGTCGTAATACGAATCGCTCATGTCGAACTAGTTTTGGCTCTAAAGTTACAATCAAATTAACGGGCCGGCTTTATTTTCTAACTTTGTAGGGTGAATAATTCAGCATCAGAAACGGCTCTTGTACTATCTGGCGGAGGCATCCGCGGCATGGCGCACATAGGATTTATAAGGGCCCTTCAGGAGCACGGTTTAACCGTTGATCGCGTGGCCGGATCCAGCGCAGGAGCGCTCGTAGGAGCCTTGTTCTGCAACGGCAATGGCACCGACGACATGCTGGCTTTTTTTAAAGAGCCCCCCTTATTTAGATATAATTATTTCAGCATTAACAAGCCCGGACTGATAGATACCGATCGGTATTACAGTGTGTTAAAGGGCTATTTAATGCATGATTCTTTTGAGGAACTCAATCTTCCTTTGCACGTGGCCGCCACGAATTAGCAAGAAGGTTATCTGCGCGAATTCAATAGAGGGTCACTCATTAAACCGCTATTGGCATCGGCCTCATTGAGCCCAGTTTTTAGCCCGGTAGAAATTGAAGGTCAACTGTATGCAGACGGAGGTATCTTGAGCAATTTTCCTTTGGAGTTTGTTGAGAATATAGCAGGGCGAATCATAGGGTCAAACACCACAGAACTCAGTACAGTTTCTAGCAGACACCTGAAAAATGCCCTTCAAATTACAGCACGCGTGAGCAGTCTTATGATTTATTCCCGCACCAAAGAAAAATTGGATCGTTGTGATTTTTACATCCAGCCACAAGGCCTTAAAAAGATCGGATTCCTTGACAAATCGGGCATTGAGAAGGCCTATGCCATCGGATATGAAGAGGGCAGTAAGGCTATCGAGACCTTTCTAGAGCGTCAACAAGCATCCTCGGCTGGCTAGACGTCGTCAAAATCTATAGTGAGCACAGGTGAGGTGGCCTTTGCTTGACAACTAAGTAAAAATCCGTCAGCAATTTCCTTATCAGTGAGCACTTGGTTGCGTTCCATTTCGGCTGAGCCTTCTTTGATTTTACAGATGCAACTACTGCAGGTTCCGCCCTGACACGAATACGGGGAGTCTATGCCTTCTTCTAGCAGTAAATCAAGCACAAACTCATCAGCATCTCCACTGATCTTATAGGTTTGGTTGTTGAGAATCACCGTAATTTCAACGGCTCCTTCGGTGTCGATTGTGGCGGCTTCTGAAGAGGCCGTAAATAATTCGTACTTAATCGAATCAGTAGACATCCCTGATGCGTTAAGTATGGCTTTAGATTCGTTGATCATCGCTTCAGGGCCACATAGATAGGCCAGGTCAAAAGCTGAAATTCCACCTTGTGCTTTGAGGCTATGGTTGATAATCGCCTTGTCAATTCGGCCGAAGTAGTCTCCGTCATTACTGCGTGAAAAAACCTGCTTTAAGACTAGGCGCTCTTGATACTGCTCCTTAAGTGCTTTTAGCGTTTCGGCGTACATCACATTTGAGGCGTCGGTATTGCCATAAATCAGCAGCAAACTGCTATTCTTTTGTGTTTCTAGTATAGCTCGTGCTATGCTCAAAACCGGGGTGATTCCGCTTCCCGCAGCCAGCGCAAGCACTCGCCTTGCTTCTTTTGATTCGTAGGTAAAACGCCCTTCTGGTGCAGAAACTTCGAGGCGATCTCCGGGTTTGAGTTCTCGGTTGGCGATGGCCGAAAAGGTGGCCCCTTTGTTGAGTTCTTTAACGCCTATTTGAAGGCTACCTTCACCAGGCAAATTTGATAAGGAGTACGATCTTCTCAACTCGTTACCTTCTTCTGTCGTGTGATTTATGGTGATGTATTGACCTGGGATAAAGTGAAAAATAGAAGTAAGGCTTTCAGGTATTTCTAGTTGAATGTTAACGGCTTTGGGAGTGAGCCTATCTATTGATTTTATCAATAAGCTATAAAACTGCATCTGCTAAAATTTTAGATGCAAAAGTACAAACTGCATCTGTTTTATTATTCTATCAACTCAGGTTACCTTTGAATCTATGCGTAGTAAACTAGTAGCCATATATTGGGCCTTAGTACTGGTGACGGTTATTTCTTCATGCGCCAGTTCGTCAAAAATTAATGCCTCAGCCGCTCACGAGCTGAGCGCCCGCTACAATGTGCTTTATCACGGAGAAGAGGCGCTTGAGCAAGCACTTAATACTCTTGACGACCTAGAGGAAGACTACGGTCAGCCCCTGTCTTTCATAACCCCTTCTTTAAGGGCCGGAGCTAGAGATAGCAGTGTTTTTGGCCTGCTAGAGCGCGCCGAGACAAAGGCTGTAAAGGCGGTACAAAAGCACAGTGTTACGCTCAACAACAAGGAATACAACAAACATATTCCTCGCGCCTATAACCTAATCGGTAAGGCACGACTTTTGGCTGGAAACAGCTTTGAAGCAATAGAGGCCTTTGAAAAGGCAAAAAGTATTGCCACCACCAGAGCCGATCTTGACCAGGCCTACTGGGGCCTTGCGCTATCGCGGTATCACCTTGGCGAGACCGAAGCGGCGCTAAGAGACTTGGTGGCCATCGAAAAGAGCGATAACCCAAAAGCCTCAGCCTCAAATGTCAGGCTGTTGACCCTAGAGCTTCTGCGAAATCGCGGATCCGACTCGCTTGAAGCTATTATGAACCAACTAACAGCCAAAAAACTGCTGCCTAAGTACCCTATGCGGGCAGTTTATGCCATAGCGCAACAATACGAATCAATAGGCAATAGCACAAAGGCCCAAGACCTGTATAGGTTTTTGTCAAAGAAAGCGGAATACGATAAGGCGCGGTTTCGCATCTTGGCCCAACTGCGATTAGCGCAGCTTGCTTCTGCCGATTCTACGACCTATTTTAAGCGCCTTTACCAGATAGAAAAGCGTTGGAACAATTACGATCACCGATACTTTGTTGATCACGACCGAGGCAGATGGCTGCTCTCGCGTGCATCGACTCAAACGGACATAGACCGCGCCAAATACTTAGATAGTTTGGCCGTTTCTGCTTTTGAACGCTCCAACGTCACAGCTTCTGAAAGAGTAAGAGCCCTTAACTTCGACTACCTCGCTCAGCACTTCTTAAACCGAAAAGACTATCCGCTATCATTTGCCTATTACGACACCTTGGTAGGGGGCTTTGTAGACCAGCAATTAAGGCGCCCAATGGCGTCTAGAGTGATTCATCAGAAACTCAAGACTTATCTAGAATTGACCGACGCACTTAAGGAGATAGACAGCGTGCTTGCAAAACCAACGGGCCTTGTTAGTGGCGGCCAACATGAGATTCTAACCCTGATGCCAAGCGCTGAAAAGAAAAGAGTTGAACGCTCAAAATCAACGCTCAATAGGGAAGAGCAGTTAAACCAAAAAGTTGACCTCACATTTGAGGCGGTTAGTCTTTTAGCCTATGACTTTAATGACCTTCAAGGAGCGAAGTCGCTTTTAACACCATTTTTAACAGCCGAACTTTCTAACGAGACTAAGGCCGCCGCTCTTTTTCGGTTATACCAAATAAGCGCCCTCTATGAAGAAACTAAAGGGGCTGAAGCCTTTAAAGAAGCCCTTTTGGCCAACCATTCCAATAGTATTTACTCGCTCTATTTAGACGACTCGAGCAATCCGAATCAAGCGTTGGAAGGTCAATTGGCCCAGCTTTTCTCTGAAAACAAATACGATTTGGCCTATGACTTGGTGCAAAAAGCATATGCTCAAAGACAACCCCTAGGCCCCGAAAGTTTATTGATTTCAGCTAGAGTCGAGGCACGGTTGTTTGGGTTAGAAGTCTACGCGAAACGATTAGAAGAAATCAAACAGGTTTATAGAAATACCTGGGCCGACCGAGAATCCTCCTTGTTGCTGGCTCAATTGTCAGAGGACAATGAAGCGGGCATTGCTCGCGCCGAGCGCTATGCCTTAGTATTTAATGCCGACGATGAGACCCTTGAAAAATGGAGAGCTATTTCGGCGAAAAAACTCCGAGAGCAGAACTACGATTTAAATGCTGTCATTGAGCCCTTTGATCGACAGTCTTCGTATTTAGTGGTTGGCTGGTTTTCTAGCGAAGCGTATGCCCAAGCTTTTTACAAGCGCAATGCCGCCGCCTTGAACGCAAGTCGGGTTGCCGTTGTTTCTCAAGAAGATTACGTGTCTGCTCAGTGGACCAAAAAACCCCTGTTTTGAAAAAGAATCGCTACAACAAGGCCATCAAATACAGTGGGGTTGCTGCGCAAATGGCGCTGACCATAGCGCTGTGCAATTATGCAGGATCATGGGCCGCAGCGCGCTATCAGGCCGACTGGATAGAACCTGCACTCACGCTTTTTGGCATCTTTGCGTCAATGGCGCTCGTGATTATTCAAGTGATTAGAGACTCAAAGAGCAACCCATGATAGCCGCCACTATGCCTGCCTTTATTGGCTTCTTTGCGTTGACCACGACAGCAGTGGTGCTTACACTCTACGGGCTTAAAAAAAGAAAGCTCATGAGTCATTTAGGCGTCGTTTATATGGCCTCAATGCTTATCAAGATGGCCTTTTTCGGGCTGTTTTTTTATCCGTTTTTGACCGATTTAGAGCAGCTATCGAAGGTTGAACGGGCTGAACCGCTTTTGCCGCTTTTTGTGGGACTAATCATTGAGGTGTTGACGGTCATTAAGCTGGTAAAAGACGACTGAAAATACAGCTGTCTAAAACTTTCTTAACGGGCTGTTTTAGTTAATGATTATGTATATCTTTGCCAAAATTTAAATAAAAGTTCCCCTTGAAAGGAGTTTTAATGAAGTCAAGAATCAGTTCTTTTTCCGCTCTCTATTTCACCCTTTTAATCGCCCCTTTGCCCTTAAATATTCAGGCGTCGGGAATCAGTAATATTGGTGAAAATGCTCCTGCTCAACAAGAGGAAGGGGCGGTAGACACTCAAGAGAAAATCTCCGCATACATTGAGCATCACATTAAAGATGCACACGACTTTCACCTCTTTTCGTATAACGATTCCGAGGGCCACCGCAAACACGTCGGATTTCCGCTTCCGGTAATTGTGTATACCTCACAAGGCGTGAGAGCTTTTATGTCTTCTGAGTTTCATCATGACGATAGCGGGCACCATGTAGTTGCGAAAGACGGGGTTTCTCTCGTAAAATATCACGAGAAAATCTATGAACTCGGCCAAGGAGAAGACCATCTTTCTTTCGACGCCGATCATCACCCAGAAAACGCCCATGCTGTGCTCGATCTCTCGATCACCAAAAGCGTCTTCGGATTTCTGTTGGTCTCTTTGCTGCTGCTTTTTGGATTTAGATCATTAGCCAATCAATACAAAAAACGTTCTATTCCTGTAGGTTTTGGCCGCGTTTTAGAGCCCTTAGTGCTCTATGTTAGAGACGAAATCGCTAGGCCGAACATCGGAGAGAAGCACTACAAGCGCTTTACAGGGTTCTTGTTGACCGTGTTTTTCTTTATATGGGCCTCAAATCTTTTGGGACTTACCCCTTTGGGCTTCAATATTACAGGCCAACTGGCGGTGACATTCACCCTGGCCCTGTTTACCTACATTATCACTCAGTTTAGCGGAAATAAAGATTACTGGAAGCACATCTTCTGGATGCCCGGAGTTCCAGCTCCTATGAAAGTGATTTTGGCTCCGATTGAACTTCTTGGAACCATAACCAAGCCCTTTTCGCTGATGATTCGTTTGTTCGCTAATATTTCTGCCGGACACATCGTGGTAATGAGTCTGATTTCAATTGCAATAATTATGAAGAGCAGCATGGGTGTGGTTGGGGCTACCGCCCTGTCTTTTGCCCTGTCGTTCTTTTTAACCCTTATAGAATTATTAGTGGCGTTTTTGCAGGCCTATATCTTTACCATGCTCTCGGCATTGTTTATTGGTATGGCTGTTCAAGAACACGATCACCACTAGAAACGCTAATTAATGTTTAATCTTTAGTTTTTTAATTATGATTCCAAATTTAGTAGGTGCCGGATTAATTGTAATAGGTGCTGGTATTGGTCTTGGCCAAATTGGTAGAGGAGCGATGGAAGGTATTGCTCGTCAACCTGAGGCTACCGGAAAAATCCAGACAGCTATGATTATTATCGCAGCATTATTGGAAGGTTTGGCTTTTGGAGCCCTTTTCTTAGGAAGATAAACCTTAAAAAGAGAAGCTAAAGCCCGCAGCGGTTGGCTGCGGGCTTTAGCCTATCAAAAAGCATTAAACTATGGAACAGTTAATAAACGATTTTTCTCCAGGCTTGTTTATCATGCAGAGCATCTTGATGCTCGTTGTGATTTTTCTTATGGTGAAGTTTGCGTGGAAGCCTATAGTATCTTCACTTGACGAACGAGAAGCAGGGATTAAAAAAGCTCTCGAATCTGCCGAGCAGGCAAAAGCAGAGATGGAGAACATTTCTTCAGCAAACGAACAACTGCTTAAAGAAGCTAGAGAAGAGCGCGAGCAGCTCATGAAAGAGGCTAGAGATACTAAAGCCAAGCTGATTGCTGACGCCGAAGAGGCGGCCCAAGAAGAAAGCGCAAAAATCATTGCCAAGGCAAAAGTGTCTATCGAGCTTGAAAAGAAAGAGGCCTTAGCCCAAATCAAAAGAGAAGCGGCGCAGTTGTCTGTTGCCCTGGCAGAGAAAATTTTGAAAGATGAACTATCGTCAGCTTCAAAGAATGCCGAACACATTGAAAAATTACTCAAAGAGGTT